>CANRJF010000004.1 GCA_947630855.1 uncultured Lachnospiraceae bacterium | reverse complement strand
GATTTGTAGAAACAGGCATACCCGTATACCTTATAAAAATCGTCAATGCTCAGAGAATCATCCGGGCTTTTGTATTCAATGATGTTGTGCCCCCGGAAAATCCTGCCGATGTTCTTTTGAATCTGTGCCCTTTTATCCTTCTTGATAATCAGCACGTCAATTTCCTTTGGCTTTGTGCCAAGCTGATGCTCATTCTCAAAGGTCAGCTTATCGCCCTCTTCCTGTAACTCAATCTGTATCCCGGCAAAAAATGCGGGATGCCACTGGAGGGGCTTTTTGTACCCTGTTTTTTCTTCCATGGAACCTCCTTTTTTTAGTTTGCAGGAAGTCCTCATATTTTAGAAAACTCCTGCCTTAACATATGGGAAAGCAAGAATTTTCTGAAAGAAACGGCGTCAGCCGTTTTTATAAGAAAAAAGATAGGGCGCATGCCACTATAAAGAATGTCACAGAAAATTTGCTTTACTATAAATTAACATAGAATCTCAATAAAATCAATATTTTTAAATATATTTTTTTTATTTTCTTATTATATCCGCGAGCCAAATGCTTTGCATATTTTTCAAAAAAAGGGGCAGACTTTGAATAAAAATGACAGGACAAGCAAAGGAGTTAAAAATGATAGAATATTCTATGTTATACCCCAAAGTAACCGTAAGCAGAAGATGTGTTTCCATGGACGGCATGTGGAAATTTAAGCTGGATGAAAAGGAGGAAGGGGAAAAAGAAAATTATAGAGAGGGAATCCCGGGGGATGAGGTGATTCCTGTGCCCGCAAGTTTCCAGGATTTTTATACGGATAAGGATATTCGGGAATTTACCGGGGATATGTGGTATGAAACCCGGTTTTTTGTACCGGGGGAATGGGAAGGACGGGATATTTTTATCCGGTTTGGGGCGGCTACCCATCGTGCCTTTGTGTATGTAAACGGCAAAAAAATAACAGAGCATGAAGGGGGCTTTCTGCCTTTTCTTGCGGATGTGACAGAGCATGTCACATATAACGGCTATAACAGGCTGGTGGTGAAAGTAAATAATGAGCTGACAGTGACCAATATTCCCTGCGGAGAGACGGTAGTTTTATCTAACGGGAAGAAGATGAGCAAGCCTTATTTTGATTTCTTTAATTATTCCGGTTTGCAGCGTTCCGTGTATCTTTTAGCCCTGCCAAAGGAGTCTGTATTTGATATTGATTTGACATATGAAATAGAGGGAGGAGATGCAAAAGTAAATTACAAAATTAAAACCACCGGGGAACATCCTGTTGAAGCGGCATTATATGACAAGTCGGGAGAAAAAGTGGCGGATAGCTCAGGAAAAGAGGGCGCTTTGCATGTGGAACATGCCCATTTATGGCAGGTGGGAGACGGGTATTTATACTGTCTTAAAGTGTGTATTGTTGACGGGGAAGAAGTCATTGACTGTTATGAACAGGAAATCGGAATCCGCACCGTAGAAATTCAGGGGGAAAATATTTTACTGAACAAAAAGCCTGTTTACCTGAAAGGTTTTGGAAAACATGAGGATGCGGATATTGTAGGACGGGGCTTTGATATCAATGTGATGAAGCGGGATTTTGAACTTATGAAATGGATTGGCGCCAATTCCTTCCGTACTGCCCATTATCCTTACAGCGAAGAAATCTATCAGATGGCGGACAGGGAAGGCTTTCTTGTCATAGATGAGGTGGCGGCGGTAGGGCTTTTTGCCAGCCTTATGAATTTTATGGAGGCAAGCACAGGAAAGCAGACAGCTTTTTTTGAGAAAGAAACTACGGGAGAATTGTTAAAGGCACATTTAAAAGCTTTGGAAGAACTGATTGTCAGGGATAAAAATCATCCCTGTGTCATTGCCTGGAGCCTTCTCAATGAGCCGGAGAGTACCAATGAAGCCGCTGTGCCCTATTTTGAAGAAGTATTCCGTAAAGCCCTGGAGTTAGACCCGCAGAAACGCCCAAGGACATTTGCCCTGGTGATGAACTCTCTCCCGGATACCTGCAAGTGCTATAATTTTAGCGATATTATTGCCTTAAACCGGTACTATGGCTGGTATGTTAAAGGAGGATATGAGATTTGCGACGCAGAGGAACTTTTCAGGAAAGAGCTGGACGGCTGGAAAAACTTAAAATTAAATAAACCTTTTATTTTCTCAGAATATGGGGCGGATACCCTGGCAAGTGAGCATAAACTGCCCTCTGTTATGTGGAGCCAGGAATATCAAAGGGAATATCTGGATATGACCCATCAAGTATTTGACAGCTATGATTTTATTAAGGGGGAACAGATTTGGAATTTTGCGGATTTTCAGACAACGGAAGGAATACTTCGTGTCAACGGAAATAAGAAAGGCGTCTTTACCAGGCAGAGACAGCCAAAGGATGTGGCATACCTGTTAAAGGAACGCTGGGAAAAACTTCCCTCAGATTATAAAGGACAAAAAGCATAGGGGGAGAATTATGGAAAAACAAGAAGTAAAAAAATTTGGGTTTCCGGATAAAATCGGCTATATGTTTGGAGATTTCGGCAATGACTTTATGTTTATCCTGTCCACAATGTTTTTAATGAAGTTTTATACGGATGTTATGGGGGTTTCCGGCGGTCTGGTAGGCATTATGATGATGCTGGCACGGTTTTTGGACGCCTTTACCGATGTGGCAATGGGAGAGATTGTAGACAGGAGCCAGCCTAAACCCCGGGGCAAATTTCTGCCCTGGATTAGAAGGATGTGCGGCCCGGTGGCGGTGGCGTCCTTTCTTATGTACGCTTCCTGGTTTGCGGATATGCCCATGGGATTTAAAATTTTCTGGATGTTTTTTACCTATATCCTGTGGGGGAGTGTATTTTATACCAGCATTAATATTCCTTATGGAGCCATGGCGTCTGCCATTTCCGGGGAACCAAGGGACAGGGCGCAGCTATCCAATTTCCGTACCATCGGGGCATCTTTAGCGTCTACCATCATCGGAGTGGTGCTGCCCTTAGTGGTTTATTACAGGGATGCGGGGGGAAACAGTGTGCTGTCCGGCAGGAAGATGATGCTTGCCGCTCTGGCTTGTTCTATCGGGGCGGTTATCTGTTATCTTATCTGTTACACAATCACCACGGAAAGGGTGAAAGTGCCGAAAAAAACGGAAAAATTCAATTTAAAAGAACTTTTGGTAAGCCTGGGGAAAAACCGTCCCCTGATTGGAATTATTGTAAGTTCCGTGTGTATGCTTATGGCACAGCTTACTTTATCGGGAATGGCGTCTTATGTTTACCCTAATTATTTCGGAAACGTGGCTGCACAGTCTGTTTCCAGTTTTGTGGGAGTTGCCGTCACATTAGTTTGTGCCATATTTACAGTGAAATTGTCGGAAAAATTGGGCAGGAAAGAACTGGGGGTAATATCGGCGGTTTTCAGCGGAGCCGTGCTGGTAATCACTTATTTTATGAAAACAACCAATGCCTGGGTATTTGTTATTATGTTTGGGATTGCCTACATCGGTCTTGCCATTTTTTCCCTGATTACATGGGCAATGATAACAGATGTCATTGATGATACACAGGTGCACATGGGAGAGCGGGCTGACGGGACGATTTACGCGGTGTATTCCTTTGCAAGAAAGCTAGGCCAGGCAGCGTCTTCCGGGTTAAGCGGTATTTTGTTAAGTATTATCGGTTACACCCAGGCAACGGCTTTTGACGAGGATGTGGTAAAGGGAATCTATATGATTACCTGTCTTGTCCCGGCACTGGGATTTTTCCTGCTGGCGTTGTCCCTTAAATTTTTATATCCCCTGGGGAAAGCAAGAGTGGCGGAAAACGCAAGAATACTGGCAGGGAAAAATGAGTAGAAAATAAGGGCTTTCTTGATTTTTAAAACCATAGATGCTATAATTTTTCCATCGTATCTGTGAGGGTACAAAAACAGATACGATATAAGTTTTTATGGGGGAATTACGGAAGATGAATCGTTTGCATATGATTATTACAGTGGCGGCGGCAGTATTGTTTTTGTGGTTTGCCCTGCCCTCTTTTACAATTTTTTCCATTGGAAGCGTGACGGGCATGGCGATATCCGGGCTGATGTTTTTGTACGGGATTTTTTATATTAAGATACATGCGTTTATAAGGAATTTGTGGAGCACTCCCGGAGGAAAGGCGGCGCTTGTATGTGCTGCATGTCTCGTGGCGGCTGTGGGAATGACGGCTTTAATTGAGACGGTAGGAATAGTGCGCGCGGCGATGCATACTCCGCCGGAAAATACCACGGCAGTTTTATTGGGATGCAGTGTAAAAGGGGAACGTCCCAGCACAGTGTTGAGAGAGCGGTTAGAAGCTGCATACCGTTATTTAGAGGAAAACACGGAGGCGGTATGCGTCCTCTCCGGGGGGCAGGGGCCGGGGGAAGATATCAGTGAAGCGGAATGCATGTACCGGTATCTTACAAAAAAAGGCATTGCCGGGGAACGTCTTTTTCTGGAGGATGCTTCCACCACCACAGAGGAAAATCTGAAATATTCTCTGGAAATATTAAAGGAGCAGGGTATAGAAGGTGAAATTACGATTATAACCAGCGAATTTCACGAATACCGGGCAAACAAGGTGGCAGAAAAATTGGGAGTCAAAAGTTACAGTACGCCAAGCCGCACGTTTTTAGGGTTTCTGCCCACCTTTTATGTGCGGGAACTGTATGGTATTTTGTATTATATGATACCAGGGTCAAAAGCCTGACTGCACGGAATGCCTGCATTTTGGTATCAAGTGTTGAACGCAATATTCTTAAATTTACCGGGAAAGGAAAATATATGGTATCACAGCTTATTCAAAATATTTTAAAGGGCATGGATGTGCGCCAGTCTCTGAGCAGCCTTAAGGCAGCCATAAAGGAAGAGGAAAATTACAAAAAGGCGAAGGAACTTTTAGGGGATGCTAAAGCGGTGGCGGATTTACTAGATGACAGTGACCCGAAGGTGCGAAAAAACGCGGCGGCGCTGTTAGGGGATTTAAAGGCGAAGGAGCAGGCAGATGCCCTGTATCATGCCTACAAAAAAGAAGGGCAGATGTTTGTGAGAAGCATATATTTAAAAGCCCTGGCAAAAACAGATGCCTCCCCCTACATACCCATGTTAAAGGAACAGTATGACGCCCTGATACAGTATAAGCCCAAAGAGGAGGAAAAGAAACACGTATCAGAGGAGCTTCGCGCCTTAGAGCAGATTTTAAGGCAGCAGGAGAATACAAGCCATACATTTTCCGGCTGGAATAAAAAACTGTTGATTTTCCTTACCACAGGCCCGGCATTTCAGGAAGTGACAGGAAAACAGCTTTCTGGGGAGAAAATAAGCTATAATTCCCTGGGGGTCAGGGCGGTGGTGGATAATTTAAGGGATGTGGTAAAAATACGCACATTCCGGGAACTTTTATTTCCCCTTGCCATAAAAGAGGAGATTACCACAGATTCAAAGCCCCAGGAAACAGGAGCGGCACTTATCTCCTCCAATCTTTTGGCGCTGCTGGAAAAATGCCATAAAGAGCCGGGGCCTTTTTACTTTCGTTTAGAAGTCAGATGCGGTATGGATTTAAAGGAAAGAAGCCTTTATGCAAAAAAAGCGGCGCATACTCTTGAGGAATTAAGCGGCAGAAAACTGGTTAATTCCACAGATGACTATGAATTTGAAGTGCGGCTGCTTGCGGGGAAAGAGGGAAAGCTGCATGGTTTTTTGAAAATGAATACCATACCCATGGAGCGTTTTTTCTACCGCGTCCATATCATTTCAGCCTCCATCCACCCTTCTTTGGCGGCGCTTCTTATGGAACTTTCCGCCCCTTATTTAAAAGAAAGAGGAAACGTGTTAGACCCCTGCTGCGGTGTGGGTACTATGCTGGTGGAACGCTGTAAAAAGATTCCCGCAGGAGAGGTGTACGGAGTGGATATTTACGGTGAAGCCATAGCAGGTGCGAAAGAAAATATAAAGCTGGCAGGAATTTCCGCAAATTTAATTAAACGGGATTATTTTGAATTTCAGCACAAATACCTTTTTGATGAGATTATTGCAAATCTCCCCATGCGGGGAAAAAAGACGAAAGAGGAACAGGACATGTTTTACCGGGATTTTTTTAAAAAGTCAAAGGAACATTTAGTAAAAGGCGGAATCATGGTTTTATACTGTAATGAAAATGCTTTTGTAAAAAAACAGCTTCGCCTTCACCCGGAATTTCATCTGGTAAAAGAATTTGAGATACGCCCAAAGGATGGGTTTACCCTTTCGATTATCAGGGCAGGGGAGTAGATATGGATAAGATACTTTCAGCAGGCATTTTAGCCCATGTAGACGCAGGGAAAACTACATTGTCCGAGGCGCTTTTATATCAAAGCGGCATGATTAGGAATCTGGGCAGGGTGGATAAGGGAAATGCCTATTTAGATAATGATACATTGGAGCGGGAACGGGGGATTACCATTTTTTCCAAGGAGGCGCTCTTACAGCTTCCAGGCTGTATGCTCACCCTTTTAGATACCCCGGGGCATGTGGATTTTTCCGGGGAGATGGAGCGCACTCTCTCTGTTTTAGATTATGCCATTCTTGTGGTAAACGGCGGGGAAAGTGTGTGCGGACGTACAAAAACATTGTGGGGCCTTCTGAAAAAATATCATGTGCCCGTTTTTCTTTTTGTGAATAAAATGGATATGGTACAGGCAGATAGAGAAAAATTATATCATGATTTAAAAGAAGAGCTATCGGATAACTGTATAATGTTTGACACAAAAAGGGATGAAAGTTTTTATGAGGATGTGGCCACAGGAAGCGAGGAGGCTTTAGAGGAATTTTTGTCTCTGGGAAAAGTAAAAGAGGAAACAATCTGCAGATTAATTGAAGAACGTCAGATATTTCCCTGCTATTTTGGCTCGGCTTTAAAAATGCAGGGGGTAGATACTTTTTTACAGGGATTTTTACAGTATACAAAAGAACCTGACAGGGGCAGTGAGTTTGGGGCAAGGGTTTTTAAAATTGCCAGAAAAGAGGGGGAGAGGCTTACTTATATAAAAGTTACCTCCGGCAGCCTGAAAGTAAGGGAACTGTTAAAACATCCAAATGGAGAAACGGAGAAGGTCAGCCAAATCCGTATTTATTCCGGGGAAAAATTTAAAGTGCAGGAGGCGGTATCCGCAGGCATGGTTTGTGCCCTTTTAGGATTGCAGAACAGTTTTGAGGGAGAGTGCTTTGGCGTGGAAGAGGGCAGTTACCTTCCGGTGTTAGTGCCTGTGTTAAGCTACCGCATTAACCTGCCGGAAGGCACAAATCCTTTGCAGATGCTTCCCAAATTAAGGGAGTTGGAGGAGGAAGACCCCCTCCTTCATATCCGATGGAGGGAGGAACACCAGGAGATATCGGCATGGGTTATGGGGGAAGTGCAGATTGAAGTGCTAAAGCGTGTGATTTTCCAGCGTTTTGGTGTGGAAGTAGATTTTTCCCAGGGCAGCATATTATATAAGGAAACCATTGCAGATACTGTGGAAGGTGTGGGGCATTTTGAACCTTTAAGGCATTATGCGGAAGTGCATCTTCTTATGGAGCCGGGGGAGCCTGGCAGCGGATTGACATTTCATACGGACTGCAGCCAGGATATTTTAGATAAGAACTGGCAGAGGCTGATTTGTACCCATTTAAAAGAAAAAGAACATGCAGGGGTTTTGACAGGCTCACCCATTACGGATATGAAAATCACCGTGGTATCCGGCAGGGCACACCAGAAGCACACCGAGGGCGGGGACTTCCGCCAGGCCACATACCGGGCAGTGCGCCAGGGATTGGCCCAGGCTGAATGCCTTTTATTAGAACCCTACTATGAATACCGGTTGGAAGTGCCGGATTATGCAGTGGGCAGGGCAATGACGGATATTGAAAAAATGCACGGCACCATAAATCCCCCGGAGCATCAGGGGAACAGGGCAGTGTTAAAGGGCATTGCCCCGGTGGCATGTATGGGCTCTTACGGACGGGAGGCGGCAGTATATACCAGGGGGGAGGCAAGATTAAGTTTTCAGTTTGGCGGTTATCATGAATGCCACAACACAGAGGAAGTGGTAAAAGAGATAGGCTATGAATTTGAACATGATACCCAAAATCCTGCGTCCTCCGTATTTTGCGCCCACGGAGCAGGGTTCGTGGTAGAGTGGGATGAAGTTTTTTCCTATATGCATATGCCCTCTGTCTTAGAGGAGAAAGTGGGGGCATCCGACACAGACTCCATGACGGGAAGGGGGGGCATAAGAGCCCAGGGAATAAAAAATTCCCGGGGGACGGAAGAAAAGTGGATGGCAACAGAGGAAGTGGATGCTATTTTAGAGCGTACCTTAAATGCCAATAAGCGGGATAAATCTCTTTCCCAAAAGAAATTTAAGACAAAACATGTGGTGACGGCATCTTCCCCCTCCGGCAGCTATAAGGTAAAAGAAGTAAAAGAGAGATACCTTTTGGTGGACGGGTACAATATTATTTTTGCCTGGGAGGAGTTAAGCGGGCTGGCAAAGATTAATATAGACGGCGCAAGAGGCAGGCTTCTTGATATTCTCTGTGATTACCAGGCAATGGAGCAGTGCAATTTAATTGTTGTTTTTGATGCATACAGGGTTGAGGGGCATAAGACAGAGATTTTTGATTATCATAATATACATGTGGTTTTTACAAAAGAGGCGGAGACGGCAGATGCCTATATCGAAAAATTTGCCCATGAGCACGGCAGGAAATACCATGTGACGGTGGCAACTTCCGACGGCTTAGAGCAGGTTATTATAAGGGGGCAGGGATGCTATCTTTTATCTGCCAGAGAATTTGAAGAGGAGGTTACAGGGAAAAAAAGGCAGACGGAGGAATACATAAATCCAAAAGTGTATAAACCTTCCGGGTTTGACGGGGTTTTAAGGGAGGAACTGAAAAAAATAAAAGGAGATTTTATATGAAGAAATTAAAATGGAAGTTATTGGTTTTATTTGGAATTATTGTATTTTTGGGAGCGTTTTATTATGTGACGCTGCCTGCTTTCAATATTCATTCCGCAGAATTTTGGATGTACCTTCTTATGCTGATTATAGTTCTGACGGTGGCTTATGCTGTGAGTAAAAGTAAAAAGGAGTTTAAACTTTATGGGAAAAACGTAAGTTTTAAAACATTATTCCAAAAATTAAAACTCGTAAAATTTGGAGTGGCTCTCTTTGTGATTACTGCGGCAGTTTATTTTGTGGGAAGCATCCTGTCTTCTCCCATTATTAATGCGGGGAAATACCAGAAACTTTTAAATGTGCAGACCGGTGATTTTACCTCCGATATCAAAGAGGTGGATTTTAGAACCATTCCCCTTTTAGATAAAAGTTCGGCACAGCTTTTGGGAAACCGGAAAATGGGAAGCATGGTGGATATGGTATCCCAGTTTGAGGTGGGCAGCGACTATACCCAGATTAACTATCAGGATATGCCGGTAAGAGTGTCCCCTTTGGTGTACGCCAACACCATTAAGTGGTTTACAAACAGGAAAAACGGAATACCTGCCTATATCCGCATTGATATGGCAACACAGAATACGGAGTGTGTAAAACTAAGCGAGGGCATTAAGTATTCCAAATCCGAATATTTTAACAGGAATCTTTACAGGCATTTAAGGTTCCGTTATCCTACCTATATATTTGACGACCAACTGTTTTTTGAAATTGATGATGAGGGGACGCCTTACTGGGTCTGCCCGGTGAAAAAATTTAATATCGGCCTGTTCGGAGGCCAGACCGTAGGCAGGGCAGTGCTTTGCAACGCCATTACCGGGGAATGTACGGATTACGCAGTGGAAGACGTACCTTCCTGGGTGGATAAAGTTTATTCCGCAGAATTGCTGACGGGGCTTTACAATTACTATGGCAGGTTAAAACATGGGTATTTAAACAGTGTTTTAGGGCAGAAAGACTGCCTTCAGGCTACCAACGGGTACAATTATATTGCCCTGGATGATGATGTGTGGGTGTATACAGGTGTTACGTCTGTCAGCGGAGACCAGTCCAATGTAGGGTTTGTACTGATGAACCAGCGTACCATGGAGACAAAATATTACACGGTGGAGGGCGCCATTGAGGATTCCGCCATGTCCTCCGCGGAAGGCCAGGTGCAGAATTTAGGGTACAGGGCTACTTTCCCCCTGCTTTTAAATATTTCCAATGAGCCCACTTATTTTATGGCATTAAAAGACGGCGCCGGCCTGGTAAAGAAATATGCCATGGTGAATGTGCAGAAGTACCAGTGGGTTGCTATCGGGGATACGGTGCAGGAATGTGAAAAGGCATATGTGAAGCTGCTTGCCACCAACGGAATCAGCGGAAACGGCGGCAGCGGTGTATATGAGACGGTGACAGGGAAGATTTCTTCCATTGCCCCGGTGGTGATAGAGGGAAATACCCATTATTATATCTGTCTTGCAAATTCAAATGAGATTTTTGATGTGAATGTCAGCGATACTGCCTTTGTGGAGATTGTAAGGTATAAGCCGGGAGATATGATAGAGTTTTCCTATACTGTGGAGGACAATATTGCTGTGGTAACGGAAATCAGTGGAGGCCTGTGAATAGTAATCGTATATTTGCAAATGCTATTAGAAAACAAAGGAGTATTTGCAAATGAGTGAAATAATAAATAAACCGGTAAATTTGCGGAAAGTGGCAATGATAGGATGCGGGTTTGTGGGCTCTGCCTCGGCGTTCAGCCTGATGCAGAGCGGCCTGTTTTCCCAGATGGTGCTCATTGATGCGGACAGGCAAAAGGCGGAGGGTGAAGCCATGGATATCAGCCATGGTGTGCCTTTTGCCAGGCATATGGTTATTTATGACGGAGATTATGATGATATTGTGGATGCGGCAATAATTATTATTACCGCCGGGGCAAACCAGAAGCCGGAGGAGACAAGGCTGGATTTAGTACACAAAAACGTAGGGATTTTTAAGACCATAATTCCTGAGATTGCAAAGAGAAACTGTCAGGGGATTTTGCTGATTGTGTCAAATCCTGTGGATATTTTAACTTACACGGCGTTAAAAATATCAGGTTTTCCTGAAAACCGGGTGATTGGCTCCGGGACGGTTTTGGATACAGCCCGGTTAAAATATGAGCTTAGTGAGCATTTATCCGTGGACAGCCGCAGCATCCATGCTTTTATTATCGGGGAGCATGGGGACAGCGAGATTGCCGCCTGGAGCAGCGCTAATATTTCCGGTATTAAAGTCAGTGAATTTTGTGAAATGCGGGGGCATTACAGCCATGATGAAAACACAAAACTTATTGCAGAGACAGTGAAAAACAGCGCCTATGAGATTATCCAGAAAAAACATGCCACTTACTACGGCATTGCCATGGCGGTAAAGCGTATCTGCGAAGTAATTATCAGGGACGAGAAATCCATTCTTCCCATTTCTTCTATGATGCATGGGGAGTACGGCATTGATGATGTGGTACTTTCCATGCCTGCCGTGGTGGGAAAAAACGGGGTGGAGACAAAAGTTCCTATTGATTTAAGTGAGGAAGAGCAGCAAAAGTTAAAAGAATCGGCAGACACGTTAAAAAAGATAATCATGGAGTGTGAATTTTGATAAAAAAATGTGAACGTTTCTGACTGAAAGTAAAATACCAGAGTCCCTGATATAGATTTGGATTCTGGTATTTTGTTACACTTTATAAAAACAGGGAGGATTAAGATGAAAAGGATGAAAATAAACAAAGTATACTGTATCTGGCAGATGATTTTTTTAATGCTTCTCTTTGCCGCAGGATGCGAAGGCCAAAGCCAAAGCAGTACTGCATATATAAAAGAAGCCGAAAGTTTGGAAGATATAGAGGAGTATTCCGGCAGTCCGTATATTACGGTAAACGGAAATGTTCCCTTTTTTAAGGAGGAGGAATTAACGGGGGAATCTTATGAGTCCTATGGGGATTTGGATTCCTTAGGCAGGTGCAGCGTGTGCATTGCAAACATTGGGCAGGATATGATGCCCACGGAAGAGAGGGAAGCTATCGGTGCCGTTAAGCCTACGGGATGGAATCTTGTAAAATACCCGGATGTGGTGGACGGAAATTATCTGTATAACCGCTGCCACCTTATCGGATACCAGCTTACGGGAGAAAATGCCAACGAAAAAAATCTTATAACCGGCACAAGATATATGAACGTGGACGGGATGCTGCCTTTTGAAAACATGGTGGCAGAATATGTAAAGGAGACAAACAACCACGTTCTCTACCGGGTGACTCCGGTTTTTGAGGGGGATAATCTGTTGGCAGACGGCGTCCTTATGGAAGGGGAATCCGTGGAAGATGAAGGGGAAGGAATCCTTTTCTGTGTGTACTGTTATAATGTCCAGCCGGGTATAACAATCGATTATGCAGACGGCAGCAGTCATTTAAAGGAGTCCCATGATGACTCTGCCGGCGGATTTGATAAGGCACAGGCCGGGATGGGCAGCCGGCTGGGTAAGTCGTCAGAGGACAGTGAACAGCCTGACGCAAAGGGCAGTTATGTTGTGAACGGAAACAACGGGAAGATACATATTAAGGGGAAATGCAGTGCCACAGGCAGCGACAGCAACGCAATGGAGCATCCTGTTCCTTTTGATATGTATGAAGAAGCAGAAAAATATTCCGTTCAAATTGCCCCGGACTTAGAAAAACGCCGGTGCGGAAACTGCTGGTAGTCAAAAACGGTCAAACCAATTCTCTTTTGTGCAAATCTAACCAAAAACAGTCAGAAAGATTGTGAAATAGTTTGATTGATTTTGACTGAATTTGGAGCTATAATGAATTTACAAACTAAAGGAGGAGGTACACACATGATATACACAGTGACTTTTAACCCATCGCTGGACTACATTGTTTCTGTGGATAACTTTCAGACGGGACAGACCAACCGTACAGATTCGGAACTGATGCTTCCCGGGGGAAAAGGAATCAACGTTTCCACCGTACTGAAAAATCTCGGCATTGACAGCATAGCGTTAGGCTTTGTGGCAGGATTTGTGGGAGATGAGATTATCAGGCGCTTAGAATCCATGGAAGTGAAAACGGATTTTATCAGGATTCCAAAGGAAGTTTCCCGGATTAATGTAAAGTTAAAGTCCATAGAGGGAACGGAAATCAACGGCGCGGGCCCGAAAATCGGCAGGGATAAAATCGGACAGTTGATGGGACAGTTAAATTGCCTGGAGCAGGGGGATGTGCTGGTTTTGGCAGGAAGCATACCCGCCTCCATCCCGGAGGATATTTACCGGAAGATTATGGAACGGCTGAAGGAAAAAGAGATATTGGTTGTTGTGGATGCCACAAAAGATCTGCTTTTAAACGTCCTGCAATATAAGCCATTTCTGATTAAGCCAAATATCCACGAGTTGGGGGAATTATTTCACACAGAGGTGCATAATAAAAAAGAAGCGGCAGAGTACGGCAGAAAACTGCAGGAAATGGGAGCAAGAAATGTACTGATTTCCATGGCAGGGGAGGGAGCTCTTTTAGTGGCAGAGGACGGCAGCATTTTTTCCGCAAAGGCGCCCAGGGGAACACTGGTCAACGGAGTGGGCGCCGGAGATTCCATGGTGGCAGGTTTTTTGGCAGGCTGGCTGGAGAAAAAAGATTACCGATATGCATTTTCCATGGGAACGGCGTCCGGAAGCGCCAGCGCATTTTCAGAGTATCTTGCCACCGGAGAGGAAATCCGGCAGGTATTAAAGCAGTTAGATGAGGAGCAGGCAATCAAGCAGATGGAGGGTATGGTATGAGGATAACAGATTTATTGGATGAGAGAAGTATTTTTCTTTCCGGTTCACCAAAAACCAAAAAAGAGGCATTGGATGAAATGGTTCATTTAATGGCGAAGAGAGGCAATATCAGTGATTTGGAGGATTACCGCAGACATGTGTATGACAGGGAGGAGGAAAGTACCACAGGCATCGGAGAGGGAATTGCCATTCCCCACGGAAAATGCGGCGGGGTCAGCGCGCCGGGACTTGCGGCAATGGTAGTGCCGGAAGGCGTGGAGTTTGACGCATTAGACGGGCAGCCCGTAAATCTTCTGTTTTTAATTGCCGCGCCTGATACGGAGGATAATGTACATCTTGACGTTCTCAGCAAGCTGTCCGTTCTTTTAATGGACGAAGAATTTACGGAAAATCTTCGGAAGGCAAAGACGCCCGGTGAATTTCTTGCTATAATAGATAAAGCAGATAAGGAGAGCGCCAGCATTGATGAACGTCTGGCAGGATCCAATGACTCTCCCAAAGACAGCGGAAAAGGCATGCCAAAGATTTTGGCTGTCACATCCTGCCCCACAGGAATTGCCCATACCTACATGGCGGCAGAGGGCTTGGAAAAGGCGGCAAAGGCGAAGGGCTTAAGTATTAAGATAGAGACAAGAGGCTCCGGTGGCGCAAAAAATGTGTTGAGCGCCCGGGATATAGAGGAGGCAGACTGTATAATTGTGGCGGCGGACGCCCAGGTTCCCATGGACCGTTTTGACGGCAAAAAAGTGATTGTATGTCAGGTGTCCGACGGGATTAACAAAGCAAATGAGCTGATAGAGCAGGCAGTTTCCGGCAATGTACCAACCTACCATGGAAATGCCGGGGCAAAAACAGAAACACCTGCAAAGTCCGGGGGCGGTATCGGGCATCAGATTTACACCCAGCTTATGAACGGCGTGTCCCACATGCTTCCCTTTGTGGTAGGAGGCGGCATTTTAATCGCCATAGCATTTTTAATTGACGGGCTGTGTGTGGATATAAATTCTCTTTCCGATGAGATGCGGGGAAATTTCGGAACCATTACACCCGTGGCGGCAGTATTTAAAAATATCGGGGGAATCGCCTTTGGGTTTATGCTTCCCATTCTGGCAGGATTTATTGCAATGGCAATCGGTGACAGGCCGGCTCTGGCATTGGGTTTTGTGGGCGGCATGATTGCGGCAAACGGTAAATCAGGATTTTTAGGAGCGCTTGTGGCTGGATTTTTTGCAGGATATGTTATTTTGGGATTAAAGAAACTTTGTGAAAATCTTCCGGAAGCACTGGAAAAAATTGCTCCGGTGCTGCTTTATCCCCTGTTTGGCATACTTATTGTAGGACTTGGAATGATGTTTGTGGCAGAGCCTGTAATGGGAGCAATTAATACAGCATTAAATGCGGGTCTGCAGAGTATGGGAGGTTCCAGCAAAGTAATTCTCGGCATTGTTTTAGGCGGCATGATGTCCATTGATATGGGAGGCCCCTTTAACAAAGCGGCTTATGTATTCGGAACGGCAGCCATTGCAGCAGGAAATTATGACATTATGGCGGCGGTTATGATTGGAGGAATGGTTCCCCCCTGTGCTATCGCTCTTTCCACCCTGCTGTTTAAACACAAGTATACGAAGGAAGAACGGGAAGCCGGCCCCACCAACTTTATTATGGGCCTGGCATTTATTACCGAAGGCGCAATTCCCTATGCGGCATCTGACCCGCTGCATGTACTGCCTGCATGTATTATCGGTTCAGGGATAGCAGGAGGATTGTCCATGGCTTTCCGGTGCACACTGATGGCGCCCCATGGAGGCATATTCGTATTCCCGGTAGTGGGCAATGCATGGCTGTATTTATTGTCACTGGTAATCGGAACAGGAGTTTCCGCAGTATTGTTAGGTATTTTTAAGAAAAAAGTTGAAGAATAGGAGGATTTAACATGAAAGAATTTAAATATGTAATCACAGACCCGGAAGGAATTCATGCAAGACCGGCTGGAATACTGGTAAAAGAGGTATCAAAATTTGCTTCATCCATTAAGATTTCAAAAGATGGAAAAGAGGTGGACTGCAAACGATTGTTGGCCTTAATGTCTCTGGCAGTAAAAAAAGGCCAGGAAGTGGTATTTACTTTTGAAGGGGAAGACGAAGATGCAGCCTGTGAGGCAGTGGGCAAATTCATGCAGGAGAACTTATAACTGTTGGGAATATGGAGGAAAGCCATGAAAACATATCAGGGGAAAAGCGTGTTTGGCGGTATTGCCATTGGGAAAATTCATGTTTATAAAAAAGATGAAAAACAGGTAAAACGGGAGAAAGTGGAAAATCCCGAAGAAGAAATCGCCCGCTATATGAAAGCAAAAGAAACTGCGGGGGGCCAGTTGCAGCAGTTGTATGAAAAGGCATTAAAAGAAGTGGGGGAGGCAAATGCAGCCATTTTTGAAGTGCATCAGATGATGCTGGAAGACGGAGGATTCCAGGAGTCGGTGGAAAATATTATCCGCACCCAGAAGGTGAATGCAGAATATGCGGTGGCGTCTGCGGGAGATAATTTTGCCCAGATGTTTGCGGCTATGGAGGATGAGTATATGCGGGCGCGTTCCGCGGATATCAAGGATATTTCGGAACGCCTGTTAAAAGTGCTTGGCAATGAAAGCGCAGGGGGATTTCTTTCCTCGGAGCCTGTTATCATAGTTGCAAAAGACCTTGCCCCCTCAGAGACAGTGCAGATGGATAAGGATAAGGTTTTGTCCTTTGTCACGGCTTTGGGTTCCGCAAATTCCCACACGGCAATACTGGCGCGCACCATGGGAATACCCGCGCTGGTAAATGTGGCAGCAGGCATGAGTGGGGAGGATGAAAAAAAGGAATACGGCGGTCTGCTGTCGGATGAACTGGAAGGAAAATTAGGCGTGGTAGACGCAAATGCCGGAATTTTGTATGTGGAGCCCGAGACGGAGCTTCTTAAGGAACTGGAAAAGAAAAAGCAGGAGGATATGGAGAAAAAAGAATTGCTTTTAACCTTAAAAGGCAGGGAAAACGTTACCCTTGACGGCCAGAAACTCATGTTGTATGCTAACATTGGAAACAGCAAAGATTTAGGGCTGGCACTGCAGAATGATGCAGGAGGCATTGGATTGTTCCGCAGCGAATTTATCTATCTGGAAAAAGAGGATTACCCCACGGAGGAAGAACAGTTTTCCATTTACAAAACCGTGGCGGAAACTATGGCAGGAAAGCGGGTTATCATTCGTACCTTAGACATTGGGGCAGACAAAAAATGCGATTATTTTAACATGGAGCCGGAGGAAAATCCTGCCTTGGGATACCGTGCCATCCGTATCTGCCTTGACAGGCCCCAGATATTTAAGACACAGCTTCGGGCATTGTTCCGTGCCAGTGTATACGGAAAAATTGCTGTTATGTATCCCATGATTACAAGTGTGTGGGAAGTCAGGAAAATAAAAGAAATTGTGGCAGAAGTATGTGACGAATTAAAAGAACAGGGAATTGATTTTAGTCTGCCGGAGCAGGGAATTATGATTGAGACGCCGGCGGCGGTGATGGTGAGCAGGGAACTGGCAAAAGAGGTGGATTTTTTCAGCATCGGGACAAACGACTTAACCCAGTATACGCTGGCAATTGACCGTCAGAATCCCAGGCTGGATGCCTTTTATGACCCACATCACCCGGCAGTGCTTCGGATGATTGAAATGGTGGTGGATAATGCCCACAAAGAAGGTATCTGGGCAGGAATCTGCGGAGAACTTGGAGCAGACACCGGGCTGACCCGGGATTTTCTTGCCATGGGTGTGGATGAACTGTCCGTATCACCCGGAAGTATTCTTCCTATCCGCAAGATTGTGCTGGAGACGGACGTAAAAGAGTATCGTAAAGAGTACCGTAAAATGGCAGAATCCTGATTGGCATCATTCTTATACTCCAGAGCATACGCATTTGGCTCACGGGTATATCTGCCACTGGCAGGAGGAAACTATGTTTACGGAACAGCGTTATGAAATGATTTTGGAATTGCTGGATAAAAAGGGAAGCATTACGGTAACGGAAGTAATAGAATTGTTAAATATATCGGAGTCTACTGCCCGCCGGGATATCGCCGCACTGCATAAGGCAGGAAAGCTTACCAGAGTCTTTGGCGGGGCGGTGGCATTGGAGCACACGGTAATTCCCTATGAACTTACCGTGGAACAAAAGCAGAATGTAAATTGGCCCCAGAAACAAAAAATTGCCGCCTATGCCGCTTCCCTTTTGGATCCGGGAGAATTTATTTATCTGGATGCAGGGACTACCACCGGCTGTATGCTGGAACATTTGCAGGATAAAGACATTACCGTTGTGACAAATGCGGTAGCCCATGCAAAACGCTTAGCATCCATGGGCGTCCATGTGCTTTTAGTGGGAGGGGAATTAAAAAGCTCCACGGAGGCAGTGATTGGAAGCCAGGCAATACAGATGTTAAAGAATTATCATTTTACAAAAGGTTTTTTCGGAACTAACGGCATTACAAAAAAGGCAGGATTTACCACGCCGGACATGAATGAAGCATTGACCAAAGAAGTTGCCATGGGACAGTGCAGACAGTGTTATGTGCTGGCGGATAAAGATAAATTTGACCAGGTCAGCTCCGTTACATTCGGCTCATTTTATCGGGGAACAATATTGACGGACAGCGTTATAGAACATTATGCAGGCTGCTCCAATATCATTGTCTGTGACGAAATAAAATAGAAATAACATTGCAACCACTGTTGGAATATGATATTTTATAGTGAAGACGTGGGTGTGTTTTTTTATGCTCCAGAGCATACATATTTAGCTCACGGGTATATCTTGCAGGCAAAGTGAAGGAGGTAATTGTTTGCTATGGATAATAATTTTCAAAAAGTCGCGATGAAGGTTTCATTTGTGAGCATATGCGCCAATGTCCTGTTGTCATTTTTCAAATTTTTTGCCGGAGTATTTGCCCATTCCGGCGCAATGATAAGTGATGCCGTCCATTCCGCTTCCGATGTGTTCAGTACATTGATTGTCATAGTGGGAATTAAGATTGCCAGTAAGGATTCCGACAAGGAGCATCCCTACGGCCATGAAAGAATGGAATGTGTGGCTGCTATTATTTTATCCACGGTTCTTTTGATTACAGGAATAGGGATTGCTTACGGCGCCATAAAAAATATTGTTTCGGGAGATTACAGCCATTTAACAGTGCCGGGACTGCTGGCAGGGGTTGCAGCCCTTGTCTCTATCGGGGTAAAGGAGGCAATGTTTTGGTATACCAGAATAAATGCTAAAAAAATCGATTCCGGGGCTTTGATGGCTGATGCATGGCATCATCGTTCCGACGCATTGTCATCTGTGGGAGCATTTATCGGCATTGTGGGAGCGAGAATGGGGTATCCCGTTTTGGATTCTGTGGCAAGTATAGTAATCTGCCTGTTTATTGCCAAGGCTGCTTATGACATTTTTAAGGATGCGGTGGATAAAATGGTAGATAAAGCATGTGATGAATCCATAGAAAAACAGTTAAGGGAATGCGTTTTATCCCAGGAAGGCGTTATGGGGATAGACCTTCTGCGGACACGGGTGTTTGGCAATAAAATATATGTGGAATTGGAAATCGGGGCGGACGGGAGACGGCCTCTTATGGAAGCCCATGAAATTGCCGAGAATGTGCACAATTCCATTGAAACCATTTTCCCAAAAGTAAAACATATTATGGTGCATGTGAATCCGAAATAGGTAAATAGAAAGAGGGCTGTAAAAGCCCTCTTTAACGTGCAAGAATTTCTTTGATTTCACCAACGTACATGGTGTGCATATCCCCGTCTTTGTACCAGTTGTCTTTAATAGAAGAATCAATAAAATCTTTTGCATCAATGAATGTGGCGGACATCTTTTTGCATGTCAGCACAAAATTCCCCTCATCAATATATGGAATGTCGTTTCTGTATGCAATATGAAGCCTGGCATTTTTAATTTTATCTTCATTCCGCCCTGAAATGCCTCCTAAATATTTTAAGGCGCTTTTTCCAAATTCTTTTGGGAAAAATGTCAGGGAGAAATTGTCTTCCCTGTCCATAAACTCCTTGGTATACCGGGAATCCCGGACAAAAACAAAGACCACATTCTTACCCCAGAGCACCCCCATGCCTCCCCAGCTTATGGTCATGGCGTTGACTTTTTCGTTATTTCCTGCGGTGAGGGCAGCCCATTCGGCGCCGATTTTTTCAAAAGGATTCAGTTCCAGTAAATCTATGGGATATGGTTGAAAAATATGCATAATTTACCTCCGTCCATGTAAGCTTTTTGTCATATTTTATTATAATCATATAAAGGGGAAGCGTCAACGGGGAAAAAGTTATAATCATCCCACTTCTTGTATAATTCTGGAAAAAACGGAAATACTACTATCACTAAAAGATAGGAGGAATCAGCAATGCGAGCAGTGGTAGATAAAGATACCTGCATCAGTTGTGGTTTATGTGTTTCCACCGTGCCGGAAGTATTTGAGATGGACGATGACGGAAAAGCCGTTGCCGTTTCAGATACCACAGAGGAAAACAAAGAATCCGTGCAGGAAGCCATTGATGGATGTCCCGTAGACGCTATCAGTGACGGTCAATAGTGTTAAAACCAAAAGGAATGAAAATGAGAAAAGCGTCATAAATATAGAGTAAAGAGAGCCTGGAGGTGTGCATGAAACACAAAAAAGCACTTCTTATACTGATACTTTTTCTTTTTATGTATGGCGCCGGAGCAGGGGCTGCTAAAATCGTAGATGTTTTTAGCAGCTCTCATTCTATCCGCGGGGAAACAGAAAACTGGGGGCTGGGGTTTGGCGCTGACGGGACTACGCCCACAGGAAATGTGGGGCAGGAGGAACTGGCAGAATATAACGCCCATTATGTGGGGGACACAGGCAAAAAGATTATTTATCTTACTTTTGACTGTGGGTATGAAAACGGCAATACAGAGAAAATACTGGATGCATTAAAAAAACATAATGCTACGGGGACATTTTTTGTGGTGGGAAATTTCCTGGAAACTGCCCCGGAGATTGTCAAGCGCATGGAGGCGGAAGGGCATCTGGTGGGAAATCATACATATCATCATCCTGACATGTCAAAAATCAGTGATATATCTTCCTTCCAAAAAGAGATGGATGATGTGGCAAATCTTTACAAACAGATTACGGGAAAAGAGCTGGCAAAACTTTACCGTCCGCCTCAGGGAAAATTTAACAGGGAAAACCTTGAAATGGCAAAACAGTTGGGATATGAAACTTTTTTCTGGAGCCTTGCCTATGTGGACTGGTATCAGGATAACCAGCCTACGCCGGAGGAAGCGTACAGCAAATTACTGCCGAGAATCCATCCCGGCGCCATCGTGCTCCTTCACAGTACATCTTCCACAAACGGGGAAATTTTAGATGAACTTTTAAGCAAATGGGAAGATATGGGATATGAGTTCGGAGTACTGACAGATTTGTGTGAGAAAGGCGCAGAGGCAGTACAGGAAGAGGGTAATACGGAAAGCATCAGCGGTACGGAAATTCAGAATTAAGGAAATGGCGGAAACAGATAAAAAACATCTGTCTTCCGCCATTTTTGTGGGCTTGGAAAAAATTCCCCGGATGGAATCACACCCGGCGCACCCATTCTTCCAGGGAAGTCTGTGAGCTGCCTAAACGCAGTCCGTTTCTTGTATAGACCATTGTATACATAAATGCCGCAAAGACAATTCCTGTGATTACGTCAAATACGGAGTGCTGTTTTAAAAACATGGTGGAAAGGATAATGCTCACCATCAAAACAAAAGAGCCAATGCGCACCGTCTTGTTTTCTCTGAAATTATCACAGTGCCAGACGGCAATATTCACGCCGATGGAATTGTAAACGTGGATGCTGGGAAAAAGGTTTGTAGGTGTGTCTACCTCGTACAGATAAGACACCAGGGTGGTAAAAATATTGTCCCTTTCAAAGGCAGCAGGACGGAGATAGTGGCCGTTGGGATACACGGTGGACACAATCAGAAACACTGTCATGCCTACAAATAAAAACGCGCACAGCCTGAAATATTCATCTTTGTTTTTAAAGAAAAAATAAAGGACTGCTGCCGCCACATAAAAGAACCACAGCAGGTAGGGGACAACAAAACATTCCAGAAAAGGAATTTTATCATCCAGGGGAGTGTGGATAACATGGAAACGTGTGGTTACATTTTTTTCCAGATAAGAAAACCAGGGAAAGTATATGCACAGATAAAGCATAAGAAGTCCATGTTTGTATTTGTTAAAAAATATCAGAGCCCGGCTTTTTAAGCTATCGCTCCGGCTTGCGGTTAAATTCACATAATTCACTGTCGTCACCTCTCATAAGTTCATTGAAAAGAATTATAGCACAGGAAAATTTGTGCTACAATCCTATTTTTAGCGATTTAATAAAAATTATGAAAATCTTAATAAAATCATACCATTCTATTTTGGAAATTGTGCATAAAGTCAATAAAAAAAGAAATGGTTTATTGACAAAGTAAAGCAAGAAGGTATAATATTACAAGACAGAATCTAAGGAAGGATAAAAATTATGACACAGATTAGTATGCACAAAAAATCCGGAGTAAAGATTTTTCTGGCAGTGCTTGGCGCATTGTTACTGGCTTATTTAGGCATAGCAATATACTTTCGCAGTCATTTTTTCCCGAATACCTATTTGAATGGGGTGAATATTTCGGGAATGGGAAGCGCCGACGCAGAAGACGCACTCCGGCAGGAAATTGATACCTATGTTTTACATATGACAGCAAGAGACCAAAAACAGCAGGAAGAGATTGCAGGACAGTCCATCGGGCTTGTGCCCAGGTTTGACGGTGAGGTACAGGAGAAGATAAATTCCCAGAATATGTTTGCCTGGGTCATGGCATTTGTCAGGGGACAGAAGTTTGAAATTGATACGGTGGCAGAATTTGACAATGATGCATTAAAGGAAGAGATTCAAAAGCTGGAATTTATGAAGAAAGCCAATCAGAAGCCTCCTGTGAACGCGTCCCTTTCCGATTACGGGGAAAACGGTTATGAGATTATACCGGAGGAGCAGGGCAGTACCATAGACAATGATATTCTTCAGATGACAGTGGAAAATGCCGTCAGCACCATGCAGGACGAGTTGGATTTAGATGAGGCAGGCTGTTACAAAAAGCCGGCTGTCACCTCGGAATCTGACCAGTTAGTGGCTCTGGCGGAAAAATTAAACCGTTACACCGGCGTCACCATTACCTATGACTTAGGAGATAAGGAGGAAGTGTTGGACGGTACCACCATCAGCAAGTGGATGCAGGTGAATGGCAATTTGGTTACCATTGATGAGGAAGGGGTGGAAGAGTATGTGGATTCCCTTGCTTCATCCTACAACACGGTATTCAGGGGCCATACATTAAAAACTTCCTATGATGTTACGGTGGACATCAAGGAGGGGGATTACGGCTGGAAAGTGGATAAAGAGCGGGAAAAAGCCCAGATATTAAGTGATATAAAGGCGGGAAAACCGGTATTTCGGGAGATTGTCTATGCCCAGAAGGCAGGCAGCCACGGGGAAAACGATTACGGGGATACCTATGTAGAGATTAATTTGTCCAAGCAGCATCTTTTTTTCTATAAAGACGGCAATCTTTTAGTGGAATCCGATTTTGTTTCGGGAAATCAGGCAAAGCGGTATGACACGCCTGTGGGTGTTTACGGTCTTACATATAAACAGCGGGACGCAACATTGCGGGGGGAAAATTATGCCACTCCCGTAAGCTACTGGATGCCTTTTTGCAATAATGTGGGAATGCATGATGCTTCCTGGAGGGGAAGTTTCGGAGGGAAGATTTATAAGACAAGCGGTTCCCACGGGTGTGTGAACCTTCCTCCCAGTGCGGCAAAAACCATATTTGAAAATATAGAGGAGGGAGATCCTGTTCTTGTATATAAATATCCCGAGGAAGAGTACGGGAGCGCTCCGCCCCAGACGGAGTTTGCCACAGACGCGGCAGGAGTTACGGCATTGATTAATAATATCGGGGCTGTAAGCCTGGCAAATGAGGCGGCAGTTGCCCAGGCAAGGCTTAGTTACAATGCACTGCCGGAAGACCAGAAGGCACAGGTTCCCAATTATGATGTACTGACTGCGGCGGAAGCCCAGCTTGACGTATTGCGTGCAGGGCAGCCCCAGTAGCAGGCCGCCCTGCCGGGTTAGAGTATTCCAATTACTGTAAGGAGCCAGTAACCCAAGCCTAAAAGCCAGCTTGTAAAAATACCGAATAAGATTACCGGCCCGGCTATGGTAAAGACCTTACAGCCGATTCCAAAGACCTGCCCCTCTTTTTTAAATTCCACACAGGGGGCAGCCACGGAATTGGCAAACCCGGTAATGGGCACTAATGCCCCGGCGCCTCCGAAGGTGGCAAGTTTCTGGTAGATATTGCAGCCTGTTAAAACTACGCTTAAGAGTACAAGGGCCAGGCTGCACCAGCTTCCCGCCGTCTCTTTGTCCAGTCCCAGGCTTCCTGCGTAATTTGTGATACATTGGCCGATAACGCATATGATTCCCCCTACCAGAAATGCTTTTGCCATATTTTTGGGAAGGGAGTGGGTGGGGGTCACTTCTTTTACATACTCATTATATGCTTTTTGTTCCGCTTCTTTTTCTTCGTTTGTTACTTTTTCCTTTGCCATATCAAATACCTCTCTTTTTCTTGTCTGTTCAGGTATTCTGAACCGTTGCTTTTCCCTTAACAGGACAGATTTTTATAAAAGTAGAAGAATGAACCTGCTACTTTTCCTGCCGCAAGACATATGATTACCCAGGATAATCCCTGTTTTAAATTTATCCGGCGGAATATTGTGGGAAATACATTTACAATTTCAGCCAGTGCCATAAGCAGGCATCCCACCTGGATGCCGCTGCAAAATCCATACAATGCCAAAAACCAGTGGCCCACCGGAAGCCTTATCATGGGAAATACCACAAGGATTGTGCCGCAGATTCCCCCTAAGGCTATAAGGTTTTCCACAAATAAAACTTTTGAAGCCAGATGGCTTTTCCCTACCAGCCTGGGTATGATTTTCAGTGTTACAAGGAGAGCAAATGTTCCCCCGGCTACTGCAAGACCGCTGCAAAGGCCGATAAGTCCCAGGAAAACATGGTTAATCCACATCTGCCTCAACGCCTCCTCTTGAAGAATTTTCAATATAGGTGGTATCTATATCCTGCTCATATTTACGCATTTCCACCTGGATGGGGGTAGGATCCGGGGTCAGTTTCTTACTGCCCACATGATTAAAAAATATGAGGATGCCAAAAGCTAAGCCGATACAGTAACATATTTCCAATTCCGTAATTCCGCTTGATTCTTTTCCGGCTATCTGAAGGTAAAGTTTCCCAAATAATTTCGTAATGGCAATATCATTGTTAAAAGACATAATGGTAAATGCCGCTCCGAAAAAGATAAGGATACACAGAAGAATGGTTTTTCCCGCAGTTATTGCTTTTGGGGTTTCTTTCCCATGTTTATATTCCAGTACAAAATCTGCTTCCCCTTCATTGTCAATTTCTGCGTTGGGGTAGGCTTTATGGATAAGTTCCACAATTTTTAATATGGAAAAAACTTTCCGCTGGATTTTGGGAAGCTTTTTCCCATTTATACCCTTTTCCGGGAACTGAAATATTTTTATCTGCCGGATTTGCCGTGCCATGCTTTCGTTGGCGCATGTGACGGAAGAAATGTCTCCTATGGTAACGCTGCTGTCCGTGACAAGTACGTTTTGGTCTATCTTAATGTAAACGGTTTCATTATTTGCGCTCATATGGCATGTCCTTCCGTATGGGTTTTCCACACAAAAATGCCCTCTTTTGGCTGCAGATTTTTCTTTTCAAATGCCTGGTAATACCAGATTGTGGAGATAAGAGCCACAACAATCAGCATGACTACACATAATCTGTAAGTGTTACGTTTCAACTTAACCACATCCTTTTTATTTTTGTTGTACTATACCCCAGAGCATACACATTTGCCTCACGGGTATAATTTCGTTCGCGAGTATAGTATGTCATGGCTTTGCTTTTTTTATGCATTTTTTCAGAAAAATAAGCAGTATGGTTTGATTATTCCGTGGATTCCCCGGGGATTACCTGATAGCCCAGCACCGTTATTTTCTGCGGGGTATTTCCCTCAATGATTTCCATAAGGTTTTTGCAGGCGGCCCTGCCCAGTTTTTTTTCATCAAAGGAAAGGGATGTGATGGAGGGGATATAATTTTCCAGCACGGTACTGTTATAAAATGAGGCAATTTTCATATCACCCGGAACGGACACATTTTTTTTTCGGAATGTTTTTAATACCTGGGTACAGAGAGCATCGTCCATGCAGATGACGGCATCCGTGTTTTTTGTGAGAATGTCCTCCACCGTTTCATCAAGCTGGGAGGAGTGTTCCGTGTTCAGATAAATCAAATCTTCTCTTACAGGGAGTTTTAACTGGGAAAAGGCTTCCCGAAATCCGGCGAGACGATTCTGGGTGACAACAAAATTCTCATTTCCTCCAATCAGTGCAATTTTTTTCAGGCCTTTTTTTAAGAGAATGGAAGTTAATTCAAAACAGGCACTTTTATGGTCCTGGTCAACCTGGATGGCGGATTCCACATAAGTGCTTCCGATGGTGATAAAAGGCACATTTTTTTGTGAGAGCATTTTTACCTGGGAATCTTTTACAAAGGTACGCATGAGGATGATTCCGTCTACTTTTCTGTTGGCGAGGATTCTCTCTAGCTGTCTGGTATCCCCGGGAGGGCTTATGATAAGCAGGATATCGTAGTCTTTGGAAGCTGCAATTTCCTGAATGCCAAAAAGACAGCTCTGGAAAAAGGGCAGGTCGATAATGTCATACTCTGCGGGCATAATAACTCCGATATTGTAGGTTTTGGATTGTGCAAGGCTTTTTGCAATGACATTTGGCTTGTAGTCGTGTTCTTCAATATAGGCAAGTACCCGCTCCCTGGTTTGGTTACTGATTCTGCCCTTTCCTGAAATTGCCCTGGAAACGGTAGTTTTGGATACGCCAAGGGCGTCTGCCACATCTGATATGGTTATATTTTTCACAATGGTTTCCTTTCTGTATGTATAATGTTTTATCGCGCAAACGGTTGTCTTGAATTAAATTTACCAGTATTTTAAATTATCGTCAAGAAAAATGGTGTAAAATACAATGATATAGAGCTTTAACCATTGGAAATGGCCAGGGTTGATTTTTTCCTGTGTTCGGTTTACTATTCCTATTGATTTGTATATAATAAAAGTGAATTCAAGTTTTCTTTAGATTTCAAGAATAGAAAGGATTGATTTTATGAACTTAGCGAAAATCTCTGCCAACGGTCAGATTACGGTTCCTGTTGAAATTCGCCGTCTGCTTGGATTAAAGTCTGGCGATAAAATTTTATTTTTCCAGAAACAGGACGGAGAAGTGGTTATAAGCAACGCGTCCACGCAGGCCATCCGTAAAGCGCAGACTGCCTTTGCTGATGCTGCCGAAACAATGGGTATTACCAGCGAGGATGACATTCAGGCACTTGTAGACGAAGTACGGTACGGAAAGGACAGGTAAAATGCGGATTCTGATTGATACAAATATCCTGTTTTCCGCATTGGTATTTCCACGGTCGAAACCGGCGCAGGCACTATTGTATGTTGCAGATTATCACGAAATAGTCTTATGTGACCGGAATATCACAGAATTGCGCGATATTTTGAAACGGAAAGCACCGAAGTATCTGCCGGATGCGGAAGTCCTGCTCGCCGAGATGTCCTATGAACTGATTCCGGCGGTAGACCATGCTGAAAAGCTAATACGGGATGCGAAAGACCAGCCCATCTTAAATGCAGCGATTGTGTCGGATGTAGATATCCTCCTGACAGGGGACAAAGATTTTCTCTGCCTTGATATGGAGCGTCCAAAGTGTATGACAGTTGCACAGTTTTTTGAAAGTGAGGGTGTTACGGAAAAAAGATAGTCAAAGGCACAACTTTATGTTACACTGAAAAAGAAAAGCCGTGCTGTGAGGGAACTGAACAGATATAAAGGTCATGGGATGGGAAAGAGGCCGTATGGATGAGATTACAACCTGCATACAACGTCTTTTAGACAGCGGATGTGTGAAAATTATTTTAAGCAAGCCGGTAAAAAGTGCCGGTTATAAGAAAATAACAATAGAAGAGAAGGCCGGATTTTACCAGGTTGAAAAACTTACGGAGAAACAGGCATTTCATGAAAACCTGCAAGCCGGGGAATTATCGGACAGGCTGGCTTTATGGCTGTGTGAGGATTACCGTCAGTTAAATGGTTTTGGCGGCGGGTATGAGTCCGTTCTTTTAATTTCCAAAAAGGGAAAAATCACATTTAAGCAAAAACCCAGCTCTGTATCTCTTAAACAGACAGAGGAGCATAACAGAAAGAAAAAATATATTTTTAACGAAGGGGAGATTATACCGCCTTTAATTGACATGGGTATTTTTACCCCGGAGGGAAAAATTGTGCCCTCCATGTATGATAAGTTCCGTCAGATTAACCGTTTTATCGAAGTGATTGACGATTATGTAAAGACCCTGCCTGTTCAGAAACTGAATATTATAGATTTTGGCTGCGGCAAATCTTATCTTACCTTTATCCTCTATTATTACCTTACGGAAAAAAAGAATTTTGATGTTCAGATAGTGGGGCTGGATTTAAAGGCAGATGTGGTTGAAAAATGTAATGAAGCCGTGGTAAAATATGGGTATAAAGGACTAGAGTTTACGTTGGGAGATATTAACGGATACCAGGCGCCTTTTGATGTGGATATGGTGGTAACGCTTCATGCCTGTGATACGGCAACGGATTATGCACTGTACAATGCCATCTGCTGGAATGCGAAAATGATTTTTTCCGTGCCCTGCTGCCAGCATGAATTAAACGGGCAGATAGAGAGCGGGGATTTGTCTCTTCTCACAAGATATGGTATCATAAAAGAAAGATTTGCGGCGCTTATGACAGATGCCATCCGTGCCGATTTGCTGGAATACTGCGGATATAAAACCCAGGTGTTAGAGTTTGTGGATTTATCCCACACGCCAAAGAACCTTTTAATCCGGGGGATAAAAAAGAAATCAGACAGCAGGGAACACCGGGAGAAAATGCTTTCGGAAGCGAAGCGGGGAATGGAATAATTTCATGTGTCCCCCACATTGTACAGGCTGCTTAAGGAAAGAGGTTGTATCATAGATGGAAACCCATGAATTGTTGGAAAAAGTAAAAAGCGGGGAGATTTCTGTTGAGGAGGCGGAGCAGTTTTTTAAGAGGGAGCCTTTTGAGGAATTGGGATATGCCAAACTGGATACCCACCGAAAAATCCGCTCCGGCTTTGGGGAAGTGATATTCTGCAGCCATAAGTCGGATGAACATCTTCTTAGCATATTTGAAAAACTTTACCTGCGGGAGGGGGAAGTTTTAGGCACCAGGGCGGATTTAAGGCAGTATGAATTGATACGTGGGCATTTTCCCCAGACGGAGTATGACCCGTTATCCCATATTATTAAGATAGAAAAAAAGGATAAAAAGAGATTGGGAAACATTGTGGTTGTCACTGCCGGTACTGCGGATATTTCCGTGGCGGAGGAGGCTGCCCAGACAGCAGAATTTTTCGGCACACATGTGGAGAGGATTTATGATGTGGGAGTTTCCGGCATTCACAGACTGTTATTCCAGTTAGAAGCAATACAAAGCGCAAACTGCATTGTGGCAGTTGCAGGAATGGAAGGAGCCCTTGCCAGCGTGATTGGCGGATTAGTGGACAAGCCGGTGATTGCTGTTCCCACCTCCGTGGGGTACGGGGCAAATTTCCATGGCTTATCGGCACTTCTTACCATGGTAAATTCCTGCGCCAACGGAGTTGCAGTAGTAAATATTGACAACGGTTACGGCGCCGGATATCTGGCAACTCAGATAAACCGGCTGGCATTAAGAGAGTAGGAGGGATTATATGGCAGAAAAACTTTATTTGGAGTGTCAGTCCGGAATCAGCGGGGATATGCTGGTTGGGGCATTGTTGGATTTGGGGGCGGATGAGGAAATTTTAAAAGGGTCATTAAAAAGCCTTCCCCTGGAGGGATTTGAAATCGCTATCAGCCGGGTAAATAAGAGCGGAATAGATGCATGTGATTTTCTAGTAAAACTGGATAAGGAGTATGAGAACCATGACCACGAAATGGAGTATCTCCATGGGGAAGGCAGCCAGGAAGAAAAAAGCAGCCATGCCCATATGCACAGAGGATTTTCCGAAGTGGTTTCCATTATAGAATCGGGAAAGCTTACCAAACGGGCAAAGGCGCTGGCGGTAAGTATTTTCCGTATTTTAGGGGAGGCGGAAGCAAAAGCCCACGGCACTGTCTTAGAGCAGATTCATTTTCATGAGGTAGGGGCAGTGGATTCTATTGTGGATATTGTGGCGGCGGCAGTGTGTTTAGACAATCTGGGCATTAAGGAAGTGGTGATTCCTGTGCTTTACGAGGGTACGGGAACCATTAGATGCCAGCACGGGATTTTGCCCATTCCGGTACCTGCGGTGGCAAACATTATTGAAAAATATCATCTTGTCATTCAGATAAGTTCCCTTCAGGGAGAACTGGTAACGCCCACAGGCGCGGCTATTGCGGCGGCAATCTGTACCAGCGATACGCTTCCTCAACGTTTTTCCGTTAAGAAAATCGGCGTGGGTGCAGGAAAACGTCAGTATGAACGGCCCAGTCTCCTTCGGGCTATGCTGATTGACCCCTTAGGTGAGCCGGAAGAAAATAAAGAGGAAGAGGATACGATTTATAAGCTGGAGTGCAATGTAGATGACTGCGGCGGGGAAGCCTTTGCATACTGTATGGAGAAACTTTTTGCAGAAGGGGCAAGGGATGTATTTTATACTCCTGTATATATGAAGAAAAACCGTCCTGCCTATGAGGTGTCTGTAATCTGTGAGCAGCAGGATGTGGAGAGAATGGAGGCAATTCTCTTTACGGAAACTACTACCATTGGCATCCGCCGGATTAAGATGGAACGGACGATTTTAAAACGCGATATTATTACCATAGATTCTTCTTTCGGGCCTGTACATGTAAAAGTCTGTGAATTTCAGGATACCAAGTGGGGATACCCGGAGTATGAGAGCATTAAAAAAATTGCCATGAAAGAAGGGGTATCCTATCTGGAAGTGTACAAGGTAGTGCACAGGGAAATTATAGAATATATAGAGGAGCATAACAACAAAGAGAAAAATTAGTAAAATATCAGATGTCTGTTTGGTTTTAAAACAGGCATCTTTTTTTAAAAAAGTCTTAAACATTTTCACCCTTTTTTATTCATAAAATTTCCGTTACAATAATTTTATACTTAAGTATGAAAAAAGAACTGAAATGACAGTTCCGGAGGAAAAAAATGTACCGTATACTGGTTTGCGACGATGAAAAAGATATTGTTTCGGCACTGAAGATTTATCTTGTCAGTGAAGGATATGAAGTGGTGGAGGCATACAACGGCAAAGAGGCGTTAAGCCGGATTCGCGAGAAAGAAATCCATCTTGTGTTAATGGATATTATGATGCCGGAAATGGACGGCATCACCGCCATGGTAAAAATCCGGGAAATCAGCAATGTGCCGGTGATTCTTCTCACGGCAAAAAGCGAAGATACAGATAAAGTGTTAGGCCTTACGGTGGGAGCCGACGACTATGTGACAAAACCCTTTAATCCCGTGGAACTTCAGGCAAGGGTAAAATCTCAGCTTAGGCGTTATATGATGCTTGGAGGCGGAAACGTAAAAAAAGACGTGCTTACCGCAGGGGGCATAGAGATGGACGACAAGGCAAAAGAAGTGACATTAGACGGAGAGATGGTGCAGCTTACAAGGACGGAGTATGACATTTTAAAACTTCTCTTAGAGCATAAGGGGGAAGTGTTTTCTCCAAATGAAATTTACAGGCAGGTGTGGAAAGATACGGCATTCGGCACCGAAAATACGGTGGCAGTGCATATCAGGCATCTGCGGGAAAAACTGGAATATGACCCGGCAGCCCCCCGTTATCTGAAAGTGGTGTGGGGCAGAGGGTATAAAATGGAGGAATAGGCATGAAACAGATTTTTTATAAAAAATGGATGCAGATTTTAGCAGGAATATTGTGTATTTTGTCTTTCAACATAATGGGAGCATCATTCATGGGAATCTGCTGTTTAGAGCAGATGAATATTTACAACAGAGATAAGGCAGATATTTTACAGCAGGCAAATCTGGACGCGTTAAGGAATTATTCTATTCTGGCATTGTCAGAATACAGAGACGACTTTAATATGGAAGAATTAAAGGACACCAAATTCCGTTACGGCGTTATAAAGGCTTCTCAAATTGATGATTTGGATTTAAATGACAGAAGCATTTATAAGGTATGCAATTTTGAAAAAGATAAAGTAATCGACAGGGATGAAATCAATAAGAGTATCAATGTATATTCCTGCACCATCGGGAATGATACGGATATCCATGTGGGGAAATCCATCCTGGATGACGGTTATGTGAGTAATAGCGGCTCCTTTACCGTATCCTCAGAAAGCGTGTCATATGTTATTGATAAGATTTATTATACCAGCGATACCAATCATTTTTATTATATGACACAGAAAGACAACGGGGCCATATATATTTATCCCGCCAAGTCGGAAATCGGGCAGAGTGAAACGGGAACAGCCGCAAGCGAATTTATTGTTCCCGTGGAGGAGAGCGGGGATACGGCTCCCGGCTACCAGTGGATGCGGGATGACATCCGTATGAGGATTGAGGGGGAAGTTACCCGTTACCTGGCGGATATAGAGATTACCACATATCCCCGGCTGGATGAAATGGGTATAGTGGTCTCCCGTGACACAGACTATGAATGTGGTGACGGGGTGATTAATACATGGGAGGAGACGGAGAATTATGACAGGCCGGCGGGAAAACCCTATTTTGTGATTTCCTATATGGGCGGGGAAGAAACAGGCAGGGAAATTGTACTGACAACTTCTCCACTTACACTGATTGCAAACTGGAACAGGATGGATTACTTTGCCCAGGCAGCCTCACTGGTAGAAATTGCCTGCCGGTTCCGTTATACTATATACGGGCTGTTTTTGCTTGCCCTTGCTTTCTTTGGCGTCACTTTCTGTATCAGCATAGTGGGCGCCGGCCATAAAAACGGAGGGGTAGAAGTTTCCGGGGGCATTTTGCAGAAAATTCCCTATGATGTGTTCCTTGCGCTGGCGGCAGCGGTGGAAATATTCTTTATATGCCTTGCAATGGCTTTTATATCGGAAATAGATTACCTGCACCGGGCGCTTATGCTTTTTGCCATTATTGCCCTGCTGCCGGGGGAAATCCTGGCATATGTGATTGCCAAGGACTTTGCCGTGCGGGTAAAGACAAAAAATCTTTTCAAAAATACGTTGTGCTATAAATGTGTAATAGAGATAAAATCCGGTATATGCAGGGGAATAAAAGCCTGTTCCAAAGCTCTTCCCATGCTGTGGAAGGCATGGCTTATCATGGGGGCTCTGGCGCTGATAGAACTGTTTTTTATGGCGGGTTTTGTGTCAGGGGATATACTGTTTTTATGGTTTGTGGAAAAGGCGGCGGTTTATTTTTTCCTTACCCTGTGCCTTATTCAGATGGATAAACTGCAAAAAGCAGCGCAGCAGATTGCATCAGGGGAAGAGGAGTCCCTTGTGAATACGGAAAAAATGTGGTGGGAATTTAAGCGGCACGGAGAAAATTTAAATAAAATCCGGGAAGGCATAAACAGTGCGGTGGAACAGAAGATAAAAAGCGAGCGGTTTAAGACGGAACTGATTACCAATGTGTCCCATGACATAAAAACCCCTTTGACTTCCATTATCAATTATGTGGATTTACTGGAAAAAGAGGAGTTTGACAATAGTAAAGCCAGGGGATATCTGGAAGTGTTAAGCCGCCAGTCCGCCAGGTTAAAAAAACTAATCGAGGATTTAATGGAAGCCTCCAAAGCCTCTACGGGAAATATAAGCCTGTCCTTAGAGCCCTGTGATGTAAAAATCCTCCTGACCCAGATGATAGGGGAATTTGAGGAAAAATTAAACGGCAGCCATATTGAACTGATTGTCCAGGGCAGCACGGAGGATATGAAGATTCCTGCAGATACCAGGCATCTGTACCGGGTTTTTGAAAATCTGATGAACAATATCTGCAAATATGCCCTGGAATCCACCCGGGCTTATGTAAATGTGGAGCAGCGGGAAAAGAAATGTGTGATTATATTCCGCAATATTTCCAGGTTCCCTTTAAATATTGGCAGTGAAGAACTTATGGAGCGTTTTGTAAGGGGGGACGGTTCCAGGAATACGGAAGGCAGCGGGCTGGGGCTTTCCATTGCCAAAAGCCTGACGGAATTAATGGGAGGAAGTTTTGAACTGGTGGTAGACGGGGACTTGTTTAAAGTAATGCTGTATTTCCCCATTATCACAAAAACATTATAACAAGAAGTTTGGATAACCCTGTATTACTATAATGCAGGGTTATATCATTTATAAGTCTTTGGAATAACCTTGACACAGGAGAAAAAAAGTATAATAATCGTATTTGTGAAGGCACTGAACAGATATAAACAAGAGAAAATCGGAGGTATGGAGTCATGGATATCAGATTTGTAAAAAGAGACAAGTTAAAAGAGAAACCAAATCAGGACAATCTTGGATTTGGCAAATATATGACGGACTACATGTTTGTTATGGACTGGACAAAAGAGGAAGGATGGGTGGATGCCAGAATCGTGCCCCACGAGCCTATTACATTAGACCCGGCCTGCGTCACATTACATTATGCCCAGGAGACATTTGAGGGTTTGAAGGCTTACAGGACTAAAGAGGGCAGGATTCAACTGTTTCGTCCCCATATGAATGCCAAACGAATGATTGTATCCAATGAGAGGCTTTGTATGCCGGGATTTCCGGAAGATATGTTTGTGGAGGCAGTAAAAGAATTAGTAAAAGTGGAGCGTGACTGGGTTCCTTCTGCCGAAGGCACATCCCTTTATATCCGTCCCTTTATGTTTGCCACAGAATCTGCCCTTGGGGTACATATGGCAAGCAAATATGCATTTATGATTATCTGCTGTCCTGTGGGGGCATATTATGCGGAAGGAATCAATCCCGTTAAAATACTGGTGGAAGACCAACTGGTACGTGCCGTTGCCGGGGGAACAGGATTTACCAAATGCGGCGGCAATTATGCCGGCTCTATATTAGGCCAGGTAAAAGCAGAAAAAATGGGCTGTACCCAGGTACTGTGGCTGGACGGCGTTCACAGGAAATATGTGGAAGAAGTGGGAACCATGAACATTATGTTTAAAATAAACGGTGAGATTTACACCGCCCCCATAGAGGGCACCGTTCTTGCGGGCGTTACCAGGGATTCCATTATCCATATTTTAAAAGACTGGGGATACAAAGTAAACGAAACCCACCTCTCCATAGATGATTTGATGAAAGCCGGACATGACGGCACATTGGAGGAAGCCTTCGGAACGGGCACGGCGGCAGTTATTTCTCCGGTGGGAGAGTTTGTGTACAAAGATGATGTGGTAAAAGTCAATAACTTTGAAATCGGAAAACTGACACAGAAGCTTTACGATTATCTCACGGGAATCCAGTGGGGCAATGAAGAAGATAAATACGGCTGGACTATGGATATTGATGCATAGGGAAGAAGAGGAGTTTCGTTTTGCGGGGCTCTTCTTTTTTTTCTAATTCTTAAAGAAATATGAAAAATTAGATTTTCCGTTGAGATTTGTCTATGAATGTTTTATACTATACTCCAGAGCATACACATTTGCCAGATGGTTTGCCTGTCTGTTTGAAACAGAGAATACATGTTGGCAAATCATTTGGCTCACGGGTATAATTATTGCAAAAAGAAAAAGTAAACAATGGGTATTGATTATAGATGGGAGAATAAAATGTCAGAACAGGATTTTTTTGAAGTAGAGCCGACGGAAGAAAAAACAGGAGATTCCCAGGGAGAGGAAAACAAAAAGAAATCCCGGGAAGAAGATTACGAACAGATTTGCTACATGTGCCGCAGGCCGGAGAGCGTGGCGGGGAAGATGATTAAAATCCCCCAGGATATTTACATCTGCCAGGACTGTATGCAGAAGACATTTGATACCATGAATAACTCCGGTTTTCCAATGGATGACATGATGAAAAACATGGGAGGCAGATTTCCCAATATCAGCATGATTAATCTGGCGGATTTACAGGGGATGGGAATGCCCCAGCCCCAGAAAATAAAGAAAAAGAAAAAGGATGCCAAGGCAAAGCCTATTTTGGATATAAGGAGTATTCCGGCGCCCCACAAAATCAAAGAAAGGCTGGATGACTACGTAGTAGGGTAGGAATATGCCAAAAAGGTAATGTCCGTCGCCGTTTACAACCACTACAAACGGGTGGCAACCATGGCGGAAAACGACGTGGAAATCGAGAAATCCAATATGTTAATGATTGGGCCCACAGGCTCAGGGAAAACCTATATGGTAAAGACACTGGCAAGGCTTCTTGATGTGCCCCTTGCCATTACAGACGCCACCTCCCTTACGGAAGCAGGGTACATCGGTGATGATATTGAGAGCGTTGTAAGCAAACTCCTTGCGGCGGCAGACAATGACGTGGAGCGGGCGGAACAGGGCATTATCTTTATTGATGAGATTGATAAGATTGCCAAGAAGCGCAATGCCAATCAAAGGGATGTGAGCGGGGAATCCGTGCAGCAGGGAATGTTAAAGCTGTTAGAAGGTTCAGAAGTGGAAGTGCCGGTGGGAGCCAGCAGCAAAAATGCCATGGTGCCCATGGTAACAGTGAACACCAAAAACATTTTGTTTATCTGCGGCGGAGCTTTCCCGGATTTGGAAGACATTATCAAAGAACGTCTCAACAAGTCGGCGTCCATTGGTTTTAAGGCGGACTTAAAGGACAAGTATGACAAGGAAGAGAACCTTCTCACAAAAGTGACGGTGGAGGATGTGCGCAAGTACGGCATGATACCGGAGTTTTTGGGACGTATGCCCATTCTCTTTTCCTTAGAGGCGCTGACGGAAGATATGCTGGTAAAAATTTTATCCGAGCCAAGGAATGCCATTGTAAAGCAGTATCAGAAACTTCTGGCATTGGACGAGGTAAAACTGGAGTTTCAGGATGACGCCCTTCGGGCCATTGCAGTAAAGGCAAAAGAGAAAAAAGTGGGAGCCAGGGCCCTTCGGGCAATTATTGAAGAGTTTATGCTGGATATTATGTTTGAGATACCAAAAGATGATAATATCGGCATGGTAATCATTACAAAAGAGTATGTGGAGGGCGCCGGAGGCCCGCAGATTATTATGCGGGGCTGCATGTCCATTGAAGATAAGGTAGCAGTTGCTGCCCAGCGGGTATCGGAAAATTTCAAGTATTAATAATTTAATAGACGCAGCCTCAAACACTTGCTGTTTGAGGCGTAAGAATATAATTCAGGTGTGCAAAAATGCCATCGCGAAGGGATTTTCATGCATTTTTGCATTGTATCTGTGAAGGTACTGAAAAGATACTAATAGACACAAGAGGTATAATATGTCTGTGCAGGGAGAAACAAGGGAAAAAACAAAAATCAACATACAGGAACCAAAACATTACAATGTGATGATGCATAATGACGATTTTACTTCCATGGAGTTTGTGGTGGATATACTCATCGATATTTTCCATAAAGGAGAACTGGAAGCAGAACAGTTAATGTTGACGGTACATGAGAGGGGAAGAGCCATAGTAGGCTCTTATCCTTATGATATTGCGGTTACTAAGGTTCTGGCAGCGTCGGCAAGGGCAAAGGAAGAAGGATTTCCTTTTCGTATGACAGTGGAGGAGGCATAATCATGCGTGTGTCGGAAGAAGTGGCAGAAATCATTAACAAAGTATTTGTGCTGGCGAAAAATGCCCATTTTGAACTGATTACGCCGGAACTGGCGTTGTATGTTATCTGCCAGAATAAAATATTTGCGGAAGCATTTGAAAACTGCGGCGGCAGAATTAAGGAACTGGATTACAACTTAAGGACTTATCTGGATGAATATATAGAGACGGTGGATTCCGAAGGCAATCCCGAGTTTTCCAGAGGCATGGGCATGGTGCTGGGCTATGCACAGGAATCCGCGGAAAACAGCGGAAAACACTGGGTGGAGCTGCCCCATCTTATCCATGCTATGTACGGGTTAAAAGAGAGTTATGCCGTTTACTATATGCGCGCCCAGGGGGTGGAACAGGCAGAGCTTCTCCAGGAGATGTCCATTGCCTATGAGGAAAAATCCGGTGAAAACGCCATAAGGGAAGATACCCGGCAGGAGGATGAGGAGGAAAGACAAAGGAGGGTTTTTATCAGCAGTATGCCCTTTGTTTAAATGACGCCTTAGAAGGGGTCAATCCCTTAATCGGCAGGGAGGAAGAGTTAGAGAGAACCATGCAGATTCTCTGCCGGAAAGAAAAAAATAATCCTCTGCATATAGGAGAGCCGGGAGTAGGAAAGACAGCCATTACCTACGGGCTGGCAAAGCTGTTAAATGAGAACAGGGTGCCTGCGCCCTTAAAAGGGGCAAAAATTTTTTCCCTGGATTTGGGAAGCCTGCTGGCAGGCACCCAGTACAGGGGGGATTTTGAAAAGCGCTTTAAAAAAGTAATGGACAGCATCAGCCATGAGGAAAAACCTATTATCTATATTGATGAAATCCACAATATCGTAGGGGCAGGGGCGGTAAACGGGGGAACATTTGACATTTCAAATATGTTAAAACCATACCTGGCAGCCGGACATATCCGTTTTATCGGTGCCACCACTTACGAAGAATATAAAAAGCATTTTGAGAAAAATAAAAGTCTGGTAAGGCGTTTTCAGAATATAGAAGTGAAAGAGCCGGATATTTCCCATGCCGTTTTAATATTGGAAGGTCTTAAAAAGAATTATGAGGACTACCACGGGGTAATTTACGGGGATGACGTGTTAAAATATGCAGTGGAAATGAGTGCAAAATATATGAACGAGCGGTATCTGCCGGATAAAGCCATCGACTTAATTGACGAGGCGGGGGCGTATCTGCATCTCCATCCTTTTGAGCAGGAAAGGCAGGCTGTGACCAGGGATTTAATCGATGAAATTTTGTCTAGAACCTGTCATATTCCAAAACAGATGGTGGAGAGTGACGAGACGGAGTCCCTTGCAACATTAAAAGAGCGTCTTACAAATCAGGTGTACGGCCAGGAGGAGGCTATTTCCCAGGTGGTGAATGCCGTAAAATTTTCCAGGGCAGGGCTTTTGGAGGAAGGAAAGCCAATGGCAAGCCTTTTGTTTGTGGGCCCTACCGGTGTGGGAAAAACAGAAATAGCAAAAAGTCTGGCAAAAGAGCTGGGTATTCCCCTAATCCGTTTTGATATGAGTGAATATGAGGAAAAGCACACGGTGGCAAAGCTAATCGGAGCGCCGGCAGGATATGTGGGGTATGAGGAAGGCGGACTTTTGACAGAGGAAATCCGAAAAACCCCTCACGCCGTACTTTTGCTGGATGAAATTGAGAAGGCACACCCGGATATTTATAACGTGCTTCTTTCGGTTATGGACTATGCAACCCTGACGGATAACCAGGGGAGAAAAGCAGATTTCCGTAATGTGATTATGATTATGACATCCAATGCGGGAGCCAGCCAGATGGGAAAACACGGCATAGGCTTTAGAGAGCAGGATGTAAAAACCGACGCCATTATGGAGGAAGTAAAGCGGATTTTCCAGCCGGAATTCAGAAACAGGCTGAATAAAATCGTGACATTCCAGGGCATGGATGAAAACATGGCAAAACAGATTGTGGAGAAAAAACTGGGAGAACTGAAAAGCCTGCTGGCAAAAAAGAATGTGGATATCTCTTATGATAAAAAAGCAAAAGAGCTGGTGAAAAACAAGGGTATCAGCGAAGAGTTTGGCGCCAGGGAGATAGAACGTGTGATTCAAAGCGAGATTAAGCCTCTTTTGGTGGATGAGATTTTATTCGGGAAACTAAAAGACGGGGGAATGTGCTGCATAAGCGTCAGCGGCAAAAATGAATCTGCCTGCTTTGTTTTATCCTGCAATGAAAAAGAGAGTGGAAAAACCTCATAGAAATAACGAAACAGCCGGAGAACTTACATTCCCCGGCTGTTTTATGCTCCAAAGCACACACATTTCCTTATCGGAAACTCTTAATCCAGTTAATTAAAGAATCGTGATAAACATTATTCTCAACGTCTCTTCGCATCTGGTCTGTTACAGGCCCATTTTTCTCCATAATGGCAAGAATAGCTTCCTGTAATCCTGCAATTTTCCCTTTTTCAAAGTCATCGCTGTAAGGACTGCTTAAGGCAGCTTCTGATGTGTCTAAGGAGGCAGGAGTTTCCTGTGTTTCAGCCACAGCTTCGGCGGGTTCATGGGCCGCATCTTCCACATGCAATTCAATGGGGGAAGAATCTTTCAGGGGGGATGCTTCGTTTTTCGGCAGCCATACTTCCCCGGAATTGGCTTTTATAGTGGCGGAAATTTTTCCGTCAGATACGGTAACCACCTGGCCGGAAAGCACTCCTGTGTAAGCGGCAGCAGGGCCTGCGGCAACGGTTATGGAAGCATCATTGTCATCATTGTTTACCATGACAATGGCAGAATCCTCCCCTGCATTTCTGGAAAAGGCGTATTGACGGTTTGTCAGCATTAACTCCCTGTAATCCCCGTAACATAATGCTTTCGATTTCTGCCTGGCATGTCCCAAAGCAGACACTAAAGCGGTAAAAGAATTGTTTTTTACGGCGTCCTTATAATCCTCAATATTTAATGCAGGGCGTAAGGAAGCGTCGGAAAACTTTTCTTTTTTCCCTTCGATGCCAAATTCGGAGCCATAATAAATAGAAGGAATCCCGGGCAGGGTATAGAGCAGTATATGTACCGGGGCAAAGTGAGCCTTGTTGTTTAATTTGGAATAAATACGCTCTACATCATGGTTGTCCACAAAATTGTATAGTTTTAAGCCCTCCGGCCTGCCGCCTCCCATTTCGTAAAGACGTTTTATGGTGTGGGCAATCTCAAAAAAGTTGTGGTCATTGTTTCCCGAGTAAAGCGCTTTGTGAAGCTGGTAGTTTGTGACGGAGTGGAGCGTGCCCTCGTTTACCCAGCGGCTGTAATCCCCGTGGATCACCTCGCCCATCAGCCAGAATTCCGGTTTCACCTCATTGGCTACCTGGCGCAGCGCCTTCATAAAATCAAAATCCAGTACATCTGCGGCGTCTAAACGGATGCCGTCAATATCAAATTCACTGACCCAGAACCGGATTACATCGCAGATATAATCTTTTACCGCAGGATTTCTCTGGTTTAGCTTTACTAAAAGATTGTAGCCCCCCCAGTTGTCATAGGAAAAACCGTCGTTATATTCTGTGTTTCCCCCGAAATTTACATTGCAGTACCAGTCCCGGTAAGGGGAATTTTCCCGGTTTTTCTGGATGTCTTTAAAGGCAAAGAAATCCCTTCCGGTATGGTTAAATACGCCGTCAAGAATTACTTTGATACCGGTTTTATGGCATTCTGCCACAAAGTCTGTCAGGTCTTTGTTATCTCCTAAGCGTCCGTCTAATTTTTTATAGTCTGTGGTTTCGTAACCATGTCCTACGGATTCAAAAAGCGGGCCGATATAAAGGGCATTGCAGCCTATGTCTTTTATATGGGAAATCCATGGCAGCAACGTATTTAACCGGTGCTCCACCGGACCGTAAGAATTTTCTTTAGGAGCGCCTGCAAGCCCTAAAGGATAAATGTGGTAAAATACTGCTTCATCGTACCAAGCCATAATATAGCCTCCTGTTCGTGATGTTTTTAGAAACGGCTGCTGAGTTTGTGCTGTTCCCAATCAGAAGTAGTATACCATAAACAGAAGGTAAAAACACTTTTTTTACACATTTTTTTTCCAGTTTTGTCACAAATTTTTTCTATACTTTATGGCGTTGCAGGCGTATTTGTGTATTTTAAGGAGGTTTTACGTGAAAAAGGGGAAGATAAAAATTATCATTACGGCGGCGGTGATTTTTCTGGCATTACTTATTGTGCTGGCAAATGGCATAAGAAAAAATGCTGCAAAAGAGAAAAATCCGGAAAATGTATCATTTACCCAGACAGAGACGTTAAAGAAAAGGGATATTTCCAATTCCATCAGTCTGACAGGCAGCATTGCCAGTGGCGATTGCCGCAGTGTTTCTGCCAGTATGAAGGACGTAGAAGTTAAGGAGATAGCGGCGGCAGTGGGGGATTATGTCAATGCAGGGGATACCATTGTTGTTTTTGACTCAGAGGATTTAGAGGAGGAGCTGGCGGATACAAAAGAATCTTATGAAGTCAGTGAATTAAAGGAGAACCAGACATTAAAGAAAGCCCAGGATAATGTGGAGGATGCCCAGACAAATTATAACAGCCAGGCGCAGAAACAGGCAGATAACGTGTCCCAGGCAAAAACGGCATATGAGGCGGCGGAATCTGCAAAATCCCAGGCGAAAAGTACATACGAATCTGCAAAAGAGACGGCAGAGAAAGCAAAAAAAGAATATGAAAAATTAAAAAAGAAAAAGGATTCCCTGAAAAGTGATTTGGAATCCGCAAGCAGAAATGCCCAGGAGAAATCCCAGGCGGCGGAGCAGGCAAAATCTGCCTATGAGACGGCGGAGGCGGCAATTAAATATGCAAAAGAGGAGGATGAAAATTATGCCGCCCTGTATGAGGCATATACAAGTGCTTACAATACATACGAGGCGGCAAACAAGGCAGCACAAGAGGCAAAGGCAGGAGAGGAGCAGGCGAAAGCCGCCTATGATGCCATTGAGGCGGCAAAGCAAAAATATGAGGAGGCAAAGGCAGCCGAGGAACAGGCAAAATCTTCCTACGAGACGGCATCAGCAGAAGCTTCAAAAAAATCCACGGAATACAACAGTGCAGTAACTTCCCAGGCAGAGACAAATGCCCAGAATGCAGATAATATTGAAGAGAGTAAATCAGATTTGACAGTTACCAGTAAGGAAGTGGAAAATAATTTAAAAAATCAGAAAAAGCAGGTGCAGGAAGCGGAAGAAAAGCTGGGAGAATGTGTGATTACCTCCCCAATCACAGGGGTGATTACCGCCGTAAATGTGGAGGCAGGAGATATTTATACAGGGGAAAGCGTACTGTTTGTAGTGCAGGATTTATCCCAGTTTATCGTGGAGGCTTCCGTGGACGAGTATGACATTGCGGATATTGAAAAAAATCAGGAGGCAGTGGTAAAGACAGATGCCACCGGGGATGAGGAATTAAAGGGGGTAGTTACCTATGTGGCGCCCACACCGGAGGAATCCGAAGGCTTAGACATGGGAAATTCAAATGCATCCTCCACAGCCAGTTATACCGTAAAAATTGCCTTAGAAGATACCAGTGACCGCCTCCGCATCGGAATGACGGCAAAAACCAGTATAGTGTTAGAATCTGCCCAGGACGTATTTGCAGTGGCTTATGACTGTATCAGGACAGACAAGGATGGAAAATCTTACGTCTCCGTGTTGGATGAGGATGGCGGGGAGGAAAAACAGATTTTCGTGGAAACGGGAATGGAAAGCGATTATTATGTGGAAATTGCCGGGGAGGGATTGGAAGAAAACATGAGAATCGTAACGCCTGCTGCATCCGTGAAATCAGAGGAGGAAAATACAAGCGGGGATACGAAGAGCCTGTTTGATTTAAATATGGAAGGCGCTCCAGGGGGACAAAGCGGCAGAAACCATGAGGGCGGCAAAATGCCGGGGGGCGGCGCCCCGGGCGGATTTTAGGAGGTCTGCCATGATAATTAGTGAAAATATAAGGTTTGCAGTTTCGGGTTTAAAAACCAACAGAATGCGGGGAGCCCTGACCATGATTGGCATTGTCATCGGGATTGCTTCCATTATAACAATCCTCACCGTGGGAAATTCCCTTAATTCCTCCGTTACCAGTTCCATGGAATCCATGGGGGCAAACAACCTGACGGTGGGGGTGAAACAGAAAAGCGTTTCCGGGGAAGTAAAGGAAAACGGTATGCGTTTCGGTATGGGGAATATACGCAGCATGGGGGAGGAAGATTATATTTCCGATGAAATGCTAGAGGAATTACAAAATAATTTTGGCGGCAAAATCGACTATATTGCCTATACGGAGTCTGCGGGAAGCGGTACAGCGGTAAACGGTTCCTCCACGGCAAATGTAAATGTGACCGGGGTGAACCAGGGACAGGTGGAATGTAATGAACTTACCATCTTAGCCGGCAGGGATTTTATGGAATTAGACCAGGAGAAGTCAAAAAAAGTGGCGGTTGTCTCGGATTTGCTGGTAACAAATCTTTTCGGGGGAAATGTAAAAGATGCCGTAGGCTCTTTGGTGGAAGTGGAGATAAACAACCGATATTATGGATATACCATTATTGGGGTGTATGAGTATGAGTCCTCCGGTTTTGATTCTTCCTCCACGGAAGATATTACCACAGACTTTTATATTCCCTTTGGTACAGCAAAGTCCCTTACCCATTCCGGTGACGGTTATACCCAGTTGACATTGGTGACAACCACAGGGACAGACACGGAATCTTTTATGGAGCAGGCAGAGCAGTTTTTTGACAGGTATTACAGTAACAATACATATTATGAAGTGAGTGTTACCAGCATGGAAACCCTGTTGTCCACCATGACGGATATGCTTTCCACTATCTCTGTTGCCATTTCCATTATTGCAGGGATTTCCCTTCTGGTAGGGGGAATCGGCGTTATGAATATTATGCTTGTTTCCATAACGGAACGTACCAGGGAAATCGGCATAAGAAAGGCATTGGGCGCCACCAACGGCAGCATACGGCTGCAGTTTATTATGGAATCTGTTATTATCTGCCTTCTGGGGGGATTGATGGGGATTCTCTTAGGGCTTGCCCTGGGCAGCGGGGCGGCGGAAACTATGGGGTATCAGGCATCTCCTTCCCTGGGAGGGATTGTTTTTGCGGTGGCTTTTTCCGTTTTCATCGGCGTATTTTTCGGGTATTATCCGGCAAACAAGGCGGCAAAATTAAATCCTATTGAGGCTTTGCGGTATGAGTAGGCCAAAAAATTTGAGTTTCCCCATTTCTTTATTGGCAAAAGCCGCTTTTCTCAATTTGTGTTTTCCGCCATTGTCCGTAGAATGTTTTTTTACATTTGCAGAAAAGCGCATGGTGAAAATCCTCATTGGTATGTTCCGGCAGTTAGCTTTTGAGGAAGGACTTATGTTCTGCATCTGTGATGCTGGTGCGCCTTTTTGCATTGTTTGAAGCGCCAGAAGCCTAATGATAACTGCTTTTGTCAGGCACGCTCCCGCTGCTGGACGCACGCAGCGGTGCATAATGAGGGCGTACAAAATAATATTGACTTGTAGTATAAGAAACGCCCTCATAAACACCGGCGGCGTCCAAGCACCTGCAAAAAGCAGTTATCTTAGGCTTTCTGGTGCAAGTTTGCGAAAAGGCGCATAATAAAAGCTTCACAGATGCAGAACTTAGTCCTTTCCAAAAGCGTAAGGCTGCGGAACATACCAAGAGGATTTTTATCCATGCAGATACTTTTGCAAATGTAAAAAAACATCACAGCAGATAAGGCAGACACCAGTAAATTAGGGAAAAGCGGTTTTTGCCGATAAAAAATGGGGAAAGTCAAATCGAAAAAACAGTTGACATATTTTCCTTTTACATGTAAACTAAATCTATTAAGGGTATACGTGAACGTATCAAAGGCGATACAGTAGAAGCTGTATCGCCTTTTTTCCATATGGAAACTGCGTTGGCGTTGCTTTTACTAAATTTATTATGAGGAGGATTGTATTTATGAAAAAAAGAATTTTAAGCGTATTATTAACAGGAGTGATGGTGTTATCCTTTGCGGCCTGCGGCTCAAAAGGCAGTGACGGGGCAGGAAAGAAGTATACCATCGCCACAGACACCACCTTTGCCCCCTTTGAGTTTGAGGGAGATGACGGCAATATGGTAGGTATCGATATCGAACTGGTAAATGCCATTGCAGAGAAAAAGGGATTTGAGGTAGAATGGCAGTACATAGGATTCCAGGCAGCCATGACGGCTTTAGAGTCCGGGGAGGCGGACGGCATGATTGCAGGAATGTCCATTACCGATGAGAGAAAGGAAAAATATGATTTTTCCCAGTCATACTATGATTCCGGCGTGGGAATGGGTGTGGCCGCAGACAGTGACATTGCAAGTTACGAAGATTTGGCAGGAAAAGAAGTAGCTGCGAAAATCGGTGCGGAAGGATGTACCTTTGCAGAGTCCATTGCGGACGAATATGGTTTTACGGTTACCCAGTTTGAGGATTCCGCAAGTATGTATCAGTCCGTATTGGCAGGCACATGTGCGGCATGTTTTGATGACTACCCTGTTATGGGTTATGAGATTTCCCGTGGACTGGAATTAAAACTTCCCACGGAGATGGAGCGGGGTTCTTCTTACGGATTTGCAGTTTTAAAAGGAGAAAATGCAGATCTTTTAAAGATGTTTGATGAAGGTCTTACGGAGATGAAGGAAAACGGGGAATATCAGGAACTTCTGGATAAGTATATTTCCAAGTAGGGATGATAGAAGGGGATAATTTATGGCAACATTTTTTGATGTTTTGATATCAAGCGCAGATACCTTTGCACAGGCTTTGCTGTTGACGGTGGAGATGGCTTTGCTCTCTCTTATTTTTGCAAGCATTATCGGTGTTATTTTCGGACTGTTTACCGTATCAAAGAATAAAGTCCTGAAATTGATTTCCGGTATATACATTGGATTTATCAGAGGCACGCCTCTTTTGGTACAGACATTTATCATTTATTTTGGCCTGGCCCAGGTTCTGCGTCCCACAGGATTTCAGTGGAAAGCCATTGGCGGGCCTTTTACCGCAGGCGTGGTGGCGTTAAGCATTAATGCAGGGGCATATATGGCTGAGATTATCCGGGGAGGAATCGAGGCGGTGGATAAAGGGCAGATGGAAGCGGCCAGGAGTTTAGGGCTTTCCTACGGTATGGCTATGCGGAAAATCGTGCTGCCCCAGGCATTTTTTACCATGCTTCCCGCTATTATCAATCAGTTTATTATTTCCTTAAAAGACACTTCTCTGATTTCAATTATCGGTGTCAGGGAACTGACACAGAACGGAAAGATTGTGGCGGCAAATGCCTCCACCAAAGTTATGGCAATCTGGATTGTGGTGGCTTTGTATTATTTGATTGTGTGTACCATTCTTTCCAGAGTTGCAAAAATTGTAGAGAGGAAGGTGTCCCATGGCAGATAAATCCAGGAAATCTCAGGAAGTAAAGATTAAAGTAGAGGGGCTTAATAAATGTTTCGGAGAATTGGAAGTGCTAAAGAGCATGGACATGGAAGTAAAGGAAGGGGAGGTTGTATGTTTAATCGGTCCTTCCGGCTCCGGGAAAAGCACGTTCCTGCGGTGCTTAAACCGTTTGGAGGAAGCCAATGCCGGGAAAATATGCATTGACGGCCAGGTGATGACGGACAAAAAAATCAATATCAATAAAGCCAGGGAAAATATCGGCATGGTATTCCAGCATTTTAACCTGTTTTCCAATCTCACCATATTAGACAATATCACTCTTGCCCCGGTGATGCTTAAGAAAATGACTAAAGAAGAGGCAAAAGAGAAGGCCCTGGAGCTTTTGGAGAGGGTGGGATTAAGAGAAAAGGCAGATGCCTATCCCAGCCAGCTTTCCGGGGGACAGAAGCAGCGCTGCGCCATTGCCAGGTCACTGGCTATGAACCCGGATGTGATGCTTTTTGATGAGCCTACCTCCGCCCTTGACCCGGAGATGGTAGGGGAAGTGCTGGATGTTATGAAGGAACTGGCAGAGGAAGGCATGACTATGGTGATTGTCACCCATGAGATGGGGTTTGCCAGGGAAGTAGCGGACAGAATCTATTTTATGGATGACGGCTATATCGTGGAGCAGGGCACGCCGGATGAAATATTTAACCATACGAAAGAATCAAGGACAATCAGTTTTCTAAATAAAGTATTGTAGGTGATAGATATGAAACCAACCATTGGCGTAATTCCCCTTTGGGATGAAAAAAGAGACAGTATCTGGATGGTACCGGGGTACATGGAGGGCATACAAAAGGCAGGAGGGATTCCGATGATTCTCCCTTTTACCTCCGATAAAGCTTCTCTGTCCCGGCTGGTTGAAATATGTGACGGATTCCTTTTTACCGGAGGGCAGGACATAAATCCTGACCTTTACGGGAAGGAGAAAAGCCATTTTTGCGGGCCGGTCTGTTCTATGCGGGACGATTTGGAAAAAAAGGTTTTTGAACTGGCAGTTAAAAGGGATAAACCGGTTTTCGGTATCTGCCGGGGGATTCAGTTTATGAATGTTTATTACGGCGGTACGCTGTATCAGGATTTGGAGGAGGAATATAACTGTAAGGTGGAACATCATATGGAGCCTCCTTATGACAGGTACTGCCATGCGGTGGATATTTTATCCGGTACGCCTTTGGAAAAATGGTTAAAATGCAGCCGCCTGAAGGTGAACAGTTACCATCATCAGGCGGTGGACCGCCTGGCACAGGAACTGCTTCCCATGGCGATTTCCGAAGACGGGCTTATTGAAGCGGTTTTTATGCCGGAGGCTAAGTTTATTGTGGGCGTGCAGTGGCATCCTGAATTTATGTACAAGAAAGATGCGGCTTCTAAACGGCTGTTTCAGGTTTTTGTGGAAGCCTGTATGTAAAAACTTCACATAATATGGAAAAGGAGATAAGATATGGGCAGAAAACTTGTGATTACCATTGCCAGGGAGTTTGGGGCAGAGGGACATGAAATCGGAAAACAGTTGTCGGAACGTCTGGGTTTTTCCCTGTACGATAAGGATATGCTTGCCCTTGCGGCAGAGCAGCGGGGAATTGAAGTGGGAGAACTGGCGCCTGCGGACGAAAATCTAATTGAAAAATTTTTAGGGCCTTACCATGTGCTGGGAAGGCTTACTTTTTCTAAAAGTGACGAATTGTTTAAGCTTCAGTCGGAAATTATTCACAATCTGGGAGAAACCGGCAACTGTATTATTGTGGGACGCCTGGGAGATTATATTTTAAAAGATAAGGAAAACTGCCTGAAAGTGTTTATTTATGCTCCCTTAGAGGACAGGGTGAATATCATTAAAAATAAGCATAACATTGACGAAAAGTCTGCAAGGCGTCTTGTGAAAAAAATGGATGCTGCAAGAAGGGATTATTACAATTACTATTCTGACGGCAAGTGGGACAGAAAGGAATCCAAGGATTTAATGATAAACAGGGGCGTTTTTTCCGTGGAGGAATGTGTGGAGCTTCTGGAAGAGGCTGCCAGGAAGAAAATGCGGGAAATGGATGAAATGTAAAAGTGGAATAGGAGGCGTCTTATGGAGACAAATACATTTACAGGAACAAAAAGCAGCGAGGAAAGAGAATATGAAATTCTTCACAGAAAAACGGCAAGAAGGGCAGCGGCGGAAGGAATTGTCCTTTTAAAAAATGAGGGAGGAATACTGCCCATACCTTTGGAGAAAAAAATTGCCCTTTACGGGGCAGGAGCGGGGAAAACCATTAAGGGAGGCACAGGTTCCGGGGATGTAAATGAACGGTACAGCGTCAGCATATACCAGGGGTTAAAAGAGGCAGGTTATACCATTACAACAGAAGACTGGCTTATGGCATATGAGGAGGAATTTGACAGAAGGCGGAAAGAGTGGAAGCAGGCCATTTGGAAAAAGACGGAAGAGGAGGCATCTCTGTTTGATGCTTATGTTTCCATTCCGTTTTTGTATCCTGCCGGGGAAATGCCAAAGAAAACAGACGGGGATACCGCAATTTATGTGTTAAGCCGGGTGGCAGGGGAAGGCTGTGACCGCTATGATAAAAAAGGGGATTATTATTTAACGGAAGAGGAGGCAAGACTCCTTAGTGAAATCTGCAGCCTGTACGAAAATGTGGTGCTGCTTTTGAATACGGGAGGCGTGGTGGATTTATCTTTCCTGGATGAATATAAAAATATCCGGGGGCTCATACAGGTTTCCCAGCCCGGCTGCGAGGGGGGAAACGCCCTGGCGGATGTGATTTCCGGCAAGGTAAGCCCCAGCGGGAAATTAACGGGCACATGGGCTCTCCATTACGGGGATTATCCTAATTCCGCTACATTTTCCCACAACAACAAAAATGTGAGCGTGGAGAAATACGAGGAAGGTATTTTCGTAGGATACCGGTATTTTGACAGTTTTGAAGTCCCGGTACGCTTTGGTTTTGGATTTGGTTTGTCATATACGGAATTTAAAATAGAGACCATCGGCATGAAACATTACGATTTGGGTACGGATCATGCCGAAATCGGTTTGGATATAGCCGTTACAAACACTGGAAACCGGGGCGGCAGGGAAGTGGTTCAGGTGTATGTTTCCTGCCCTCAGGGAAAGATGAAAAAAGAGTACCGCAGACTGGTGGGATTTGCCAAGACAAAAAGCCTGGAGGCGGGGGAACGGCAGCAGTTTGAAATACGTTTTCCTGTGTATGCCATGTCTTCCTATGATGAAAGCGTGCCGGGCTGGGTGTTAGAGCAGGGGATTTACGGCATTTTTGTGGGAAGCAGTTTAGAGTCTTCTTCTTTTGCCGCTTCCGTTAAAATGCAGGATGATTTTGTTATGGTAAAAACCCAGAATATCTGTCCCCTGAAGCAGGAACTGACAGAATTAAACGCTCCCGTGGAACTTATGGAAGCGCGCCGCGGGCAGTGGATGAAAGATGCAGAGCACAAACCGGACATTTTCCTTGGGGCAAAAGACATGGTCTGCCGGAATATGGTTTACGGGACGGAATCAGAGAAAATTTCCGAAAAAGCAAAGGAGTTTGTGAATACCCTTACCCAGGAACAGTTAATCCGCCTTGCGGCAGGGGAAGTTGTGGGAGATGCCGACAGCGGCAATCTTGGAGCGGCAGGATTTTCGGTGCCCGGCTCCGCTGCCCAGACCTGCGGGTGTGCAAAAGAAAAGGGACTTTCCTATATTGTGCTTGCAGACGGCCCTGCGGGGCTCAGGCTGCAGCAGACGTATTTTGTAAAAGACGGAAAGATTGTGCCGGAACCCTTTGAGAAAAGCATTGAGAGAGGATTTTTGTGCAGGGATTACAAGGAGCCGGAGGGGGAAAAATATTATCAGTACGCTACGGCTTTTCCTGTGGGGACGCTGTTGGCCCAGACCTGGGATACGGAGATATTAAAAGAAGTGGGGGAGGCCGTGGCAGAGGAAATGCAGGAATTTTGAGTATTTCGGGGAAGACCCTGTGTTGTCCGGGGAAATGGCGGCGGCTATTACACAGGGCGTTCAGGGCCTTAAGGGATGCGGCACTACCATTAAACATTTTGCCTGCAACAACCAGGAGGATAACAGAATCCACTCCAATACCGTGATTTCTGAGCGCGTTTTGCGGGAAATTTATTTAAAAGGGTTTGAAATTGCGGTGATAAAATCACAGCCCATGTCCATGATGACCAGTTACAACTTAATCAACGGCGTTCATGCCGCCAATAATTTTGACCTTTGCACGAAACTTGCCAGAAATGAATGGGATTTTAAAGGCCTGATTATGACGGACTGGTATACAACCATAAACGGGCCGGACTGTACCGCCTCCGGCTGTATGCGGGCGGGAAATGATATTGTAATGCCGGGAGTGCCTTTAGATTTGGAAAATTTACGCCGGGAATTAAATGAGGGGACGCTTTCTGTAAACGATTTGAAAAAGTGTGTCTGCCGTTTGGTGGAGACAGTGTGGAAATCCTGATTTGCCCTGCTATCCATTGACAAATGAATGTCATTCAGAGTAAAATATAGACAAGTTGGGAGTTTATCAGGAAAGGGATTGTGATTATTATGAATGCAGGTACAATTCAGAATCTTTTAAAGAATCAGTATGGTATGACAGTTGTATTTGATAACCAGGGGTCTTTGCTTTACATTAGTCAAAACGGGGAAGAAGAACTGGGGTATCAGCAGCAGAATACCAATATCCGTCAGATTTGTAAGCCTATGTTTCCCCAGGATATGGACATAGAATCCCGTGTGGAAAAGATAAACGGACGGGAAGTACATACGGTAGTCTACCGCTCCAACGGGACATGCTTTTCTGCCCTGTTAAGATGTGCCAGGGTTTTGGTGAAGGAGGATGTGAGTGTCAATGTGGCTGCCATTTATAACCTTCAGAAGACGGAAGATGCCATTGTGCAGCTTGTAAAGGCGGAGTCCCAGATTAAAGCCAGTATCAAATCCAGGAACGAATTTGTTGCCAACGTTACCCATGAGCTTAGGACGCCGGTAAACGGAATAAAAGGCCATATATTAAACCTGATAGAACAGGAGGAAGATTCCGAGCATAAAAAAGTCATGGATATTGTGCTGAATTGCTGCTGCAATATGGAAAAGATTATCAGCAACATGCTGGATTTCTCCAAAATTGAAGCAGGTAAATTTGAAATTACGGAAGCGCCTTTTGATATCCGCCAATGTGTAAAAAATGTGGTGGATACCAGCATCACCATTGCCAACGGCAAGGGAATCACCCTTTCGTCCTATGTGTCGGACGATATACCAAAGACCCTTATCGGGGATGATTTGCGTATCGGCCAGATTTTAAACAATCTGGTAAGCAACGCAGTAAAGTTTACATCTATCGGTTATGTGAGAATTGAAGTGTATCGTACCATGCAGAAAAACCATCAGGTGGAGCTTACATTTTTTGTAATAGATACGGGAATAGGCGTTACTCCCGCGGAGAAAGAGAAAATGTTTAAGAGTTTTTCCCAGGTGGACGGCTCTGTTACCAGGCAGTTTGGCGGCACAGGATTAGGGCTTTACGTTTGTAAACAGTTGATTGATCTGATGCACGGCACTATTGACCTGGAAAGTGAAAAGGGAAAAGGCTCCACCTTCCGTTTTACCCTTCTTTTGGACATGGACGACGACAGCGGGGAAGAACATGAGGAATTGGAGAAAATTACCCTGGTGGATGAATTGCGGGCGCAGATTCAGAACACCCAGGATACGGTGGACGTGGAGAAACTTTACCAGTTTGGCAGCAAGGAGAATATGACCGAGATAGGAAGAAATGTGGAAAGGCTTACCTTATGCATCGAGATGGGAAACTGGGAGAAGGCGGAACAGTTTGCAGCCAATTTGAAAAAACTTTGCGAAGGCGCTCCCAAGGAATTGGTAAATAAGATTTTCCGTATGCAGATGTCTGTGCGCAAGGAGAATTATGATAGAGTATTCAGGGATTAAAAATTGTCAGTGATGAGCTGGCAAAGGCGGTGCAGGAAGATTAGGAGCGGACTTTATGGAACTAGTTGATGGAAAAGTACCAAAGATACTGATTGTGGACGATACGGATATGAACGTTACTGTTCTAAAAAGATGTGTGGAAAAAATGGGCTACAAGGCCCTGACGGCATCCAGCGCCAAGGCGGCGGTGGACCAGTTCTATGTGGAAATGCCCCAGATGGTGCTTTTGGATATTGTCATGCCGGAGGTGGACGGGTATCAGCTTTGCGATGTTTTAAAGGGATTCCACGAGACAAAAGAGATACCCATCATATTTATTTCTTCCAATAATACCATAGAAGACAGGCGGAAAGCATATGAATCCGGCGGAATCGATTTTATCGGAAAACCCTTCCATTATGACGATATGGAACTGATTATCAATAAGCATATGCGCATTTACGCGAAGCAGAAACGGATAGAGGCCGATAAGAAGCGGATGAATAAAATCATCAGTGAACAGGCAAAGGCTTTTGCGGAGGAACAGAAAAGATTATTGACGGTGATTTCCCGCCTGGGGGAAGGGGAAGAATTATTTGGAGGAGCAGACCATCAGGAAAATGTAGCGGAAAATGCAAGGCTCATTGCGGAGGCACTTAATTTTACGGAAAAATATTCCAATAAGATATCCGAGGCTTTTGTGGAGGCAGTGCGGGCTGCGGCAGCGATTCATGATCTGGGCAAAATATCCGTGCCCAGGGAAATTATTAAGAAAAAAGGAGAACTGACGGAGGCGGAGAGGCGCATTGTAAATACTCATCCGGTTATGGGTTATGAAATCATCAAAGAAGTATATAATAACTTTGAGAATAACCTGATGATGAAAATTGCGGTGGAAGTGATTCGTTCCCATCATGAGAATTATGACGGCAGCGGTTATCCTGACGGGCTTAAGGGTGAGGAGATTCCCCTGCCGGCAAGGATTGTGCGCATTGCAGATACATTTGACTCTATGTTAAAAGACCGCTGTTACCGTCCGGCTTATGCAAGGGAAGAAGTTCTGCGGGTTATGGAATCAGAGAGGGGCAGTAAATATGACCCCTATATTTTGGATGTATTCTTTAAAATTGAAAAGCAGATGAAAGTGTAAGAGGTACCAACCATGACAGACAGTGAATTTTCAAGAATCGTAGATTTTGTGTCTGAACGCTATGGTATAGATTTGCGGTCAAAGCAGGCATCGATAGAGAGAAGACTGGAAAATTATATGGTTTCCAAAGGGTACAAAAGCTACGACCAATATATGAATGCAGTGGAATATGATATTTTAGGTATGGAAGAGCAGAATTTTATTGACTTAATTACCACAAAGCATACCTATTTTTACAGGGAGCCGGAGCATTTTGATTTTTTGCGGGATGTGATTCTTCCGGAGATAAAGGAGAAGGAAAACGCAACAAAGAATATGAGAATCTGGTGTGCCGGAGTTTCCTCCGGGGAAGAGGCTTACACCGTAGCCATGATTATAAAGGATTTCCTGGGGGAGGAATACGATGCCTGGGATACGGGGCTTATGGCAACGGATTTATCCAGGAAAGTGCTGGAGCGGGCGTTAAAGGGTATATATTCCTCCAAACAGTTAGAGAACCTTCCAAAACACTGGATGGCTGATTATTTTACAAAATTAAACCACAAACAGTATGAGGTAATACAGGAGATTCGTAAAAATGTAATGTTCCGCCAGTTTAACCTAGTAAATCCTTTTCCGTTTAAAAATAAGCTCCATGTTATTTTTCTGCGGAATGTTATGATGTACTTAACTGAAGAGATGAAAAGGGATTTAATAAACCGCCTTTACGGATTTTTAGAGCCGGGGGGCTATCTGATTACAGGGCTTACGGAATCCATTGAACCGGAATCTTCCAATCTGGAATATCTGGGGACTTCCATATACAAAAGGCCGTTGTATTAGCCGTACAAAACAGATGGGAAGAAAGGGGCAGCAATGAAAGTGTGTGATATGGATTTGGCGTTGATAGAAGAAATGTTTGAGATGGTAATTATTTTTGACCAGGAAGGCAGGATACTATACGCCAACAAATCTGCCAGGGAAAAGCTGGATTATACAAAAGAAGAATTGACAGAATGCAATATGACAGGAATTTTCTGGCAGGAATTTCATGTGGTGCACGGTGAATTTGAGGCATTTTGCAAAGAAAAGCTGTTGGGAAGAACAGAGACGGTTATGTACCGGAAAAACAGCTCCTGTTTTCCTGCGGAATTACGGATTTTTTACGGGGAAGACGGAACAGGCTATCTCTTTGCGGAGGACATTACCGGAAATAAGAACATGGACATGCGAATCCGAAAATTAAAAACGGAAGAGGAAAAGAATAAACGTCAGAGAAACGAATTTACCGCCAATGTCACCCATGAACTGAGGACGCCGGTAAACGGCATCCGGGGCCATGTAACTGCTTTGCTGGACGTGATAGAAGATGAGCAGCAGAGAAGGACATTGGAAATTATTCGCTATTGCTGTGACAACATGTCCGCCATTATCAATAACATTCTTGATTTTTCCAAAATGGAAGTGGGAAAATTTTCATTAAATGAAGAAGAATTTGATTTTTATAAGATGATTGACCAGGTAATTGCCACCCATATGTCGGAAATCAATAAAAAGGAGCTTCATCTTGGGTTATATATTGATGAGAGTATTCCCCGTTTTATTATCGGGGATGAACTGAGAATTGGGCAGATTCTAAATAACCTTCTTTCCAATGCGGTGAAGTTTACCCTTATGGGGCAGATTAGCGTGGATATCAATAAGACCATGCAGGTGAATGATGAAATTGAATTGTTTTTTATGGTGAAAGATACGGGAATCGGCATTTCCAAAGAGCAGCAGGATATGCTGTTTGAGAGTTTTAACCAGGCGGACGCTTCCATCACCAGGCGTTTTGGGGGAACAGGCTTAGGGCTTTCCATTACAAAGCAATTGGTTGAGATGATGAACGGAGCGGTACGGGTAAAAAGCGAAAAAGGAAAGGGCAGCGCTTTTTCTTTCAATATCAAAGTCCATACCAGCCAGAATGTAAATGAGAGCCAGGATTTGAAAGAGACATATAATAAATGGAATACCCTCACCGTAAATATGGAAGAGGATGAGGTAGAGAATTTCCTGGAATTTGGCTCGGAGGAAAATATTACCGAGATAGAAAAGAGAATGGAAAAGCTGATTCTTTCCATAGAGTTAGGCTCCTGGGAAAAGGCGGAGACTTTGGCGGAGAGCATTAAAGTTCTGCTTCAAAAAGGGGGCAAAGAATTTAAGAATCCTGTTTTAAAGATGGAGATGGCTATCCGAAAAGAAAATTATGATAAGAGTATGGAAGCCTGTGAAAAGTTAAAAGATGTATTTAACGAAAAAATCGGGAAATAGCAAAGGGGTGCTTTTTATGGATACAGGACAGAATAAAAAAGAATCTCCAAAGATACTGATTGTGGATGATATTCAGATGAATGTGGAAATCTTAAGGGAAATTTTAAGTGAGGAAGGCTATGAGCCTCTTTGTGCATTAAGCGTGGAACAGGCCCTTGATATTATGAAGGAGAAAATGCCTCAGCTTATCCTTACGGATTTTACTATGCCGGGGATGGATGGGTTAGAGTTCTGCAGGCTGTTAAAGAGTAATCCCATGACCCGGGATATTCCCCTTATTTTTGCCACGGTGGCAGATTCCAGTGCAGATAAGAGAAAGGCCTTTGAGGCAGGGGTTGCGGACTTTATTCGGAAGCCTTTTGAGCCTATTGAGATTATCATGCGGGTAAAAAACCAGATGAATGCCTATCATATCAGGCAGGAGTTGGAAGATTATAACCGGATGATGCATAAGATGGTGACAGACCAGAAAAAGCAGGTGGAGAAAGAACAGGAAAATGTTCTGCTGGCACTGGCAAAAGTGGTGGAAAAGCGCAGCGCCCTTGCAGGGACGCATATTGATAATGTGGGGCATAACAGCAGGCTTTTGGCGCAGTGCTTACAGCTTATTCCCAAATATGAAAATCTGGTGAGCAACAATTTTATAGAAACCATCGGGACGGCGGCAAGGCTTCATGATATCGGAAATCTCCTGATACCGGATGATGTGCTGTTAAAAGGCTATACCTCCAAAGAGGAGAGGGAAAAAGCCGTAGTGCGCAGGCATACGGAAGAAGGGGCAAAAATCTTAGAGGAAATCGGTTCGGGAAATAAGGAAAGCCATTTTCTTAATATGGCAATTTTAATTTGCTGTTACCATCATGCAAAATGGGACGGCAGCGGGTATCCCCAGGGAGTAAAAGGGGAGGAAATTCCTTTGGCTGCAAGGATTACGGCAGTGGCAAATGATTTTGACAATCTGTTGGAAGCCAGGTACAGCAGGGAAAGGCATACAGTGGAAGAGAGCGTTGCCATTATCAATGAAGGAAGCGGAACGGCTTACGATGCCCGCATTATAGAAGTATTTAACAAGGTAGTAAAGCAGATGCGCATACATTGATGCGGGAAACAGATAAGTAAAATTACGGACGGCATATAAGGAGGATAAAAAATCGATGGAAGAGAGCAGGAAAGAAAAGTTATTGGAAGCAGGCGTCAATGTAGATGTGGCGCTGGACCGCTTTCGGAGAAACGAGAAAATGATGATGCATTTTCTTTTGGACTTTTCTAAGGACCCCAGTTATGAAACATATAAAGCGGCAATGACGGAAAAGCGTTATGAAGATGCCTTTAGAGCCATTCACACTTTAAAAGGGGTATGAGGCAATCTTTCCCTGGATAATTTATATGATGTGACCAGCAATGTAGTAGAACTTTTCCGGGCTGGCCAAAATGCCAAGGCGGAGGAAGTATTTCCTGAAGTGGTAAAAGAATACGAGAGGGTAGTAAAAATTCTTGATAGTTTAGAGTAAACATGTAAGACGATGGAGTGATACCAAAGGACAAATCAAATCCATCGTTTTTTGTCTTGTAGGAAAGCGTCGGGAGGTCTTATCAATGGAGTTTCGTCCATGCATTGACATACACAACGGAAAAGTGAAACAGATTGTGGGAAGCAGTTTAAGGGATAAAGGGGATGAGGCAGAAGAAAATTTTGTCTCGGAACTTGACGGGGCTTACTATGCCGGATTTTATAAAAAAGACGGAATAAAAGGGGGCCACATAATTCTTTTGAACCATAGGGACAGCGAATATTATGAGGCGGATAAAGCCCAGGCGTTTTCGGCTCTCCATGGGTATCCTTTGGGATTTCAGGTGGGAGGCGGCATAACGGCGGAAAATGCGGCGGAATTTTTAAAAGAAGGCGCAAGCCATGTGGTGGTGACTTCCTATGTTTTTTCCCAGGGGGAAATAAACTATAAAAATCTGGAAAAGATTTTGAGAGAAGTGGGAAAAGAACATCTTGTGCTGGATTTAAGCTGCAGGAAAAAGGACGGGGAATATTATATTGTAACAGACAGGTGGCAGAAATTTACTCAGGAGAAAATCACAGAAAGCCTGCTGGAAGAGTTAAGCAGCTATGCGGATGAATTTTTAATTCATGCAGTGGACGTGGAGGGCAGGGCAGGGGGTATTGAAACAGGCCTTGTAAATCTTCTGGGAAACTGGGGGAAAATTCCCGTTACCTATGCAGGAGGGGTTTGCAGTTTTCATGATTTGGATAAGTTGTATCAATTGGGGAAGGGCAATCTTCATGTAACCATCGGCAGTGCCCTGGATTTGTTTGGTGGGAACATGAAATATCAGGATGTGTTAAATTATATCAGGAATTTAGAAAGAAAGTAGAAAGAGGAGAAAAGCAAGTGGGAAAATATACAAAGCAGGATATTTTTCGTATTGTGGAGGAGGAAGATGTGGAGTTTATCCGCCTTCAGTTTACGGATATGTTTGGAACATTGAAAAATATAGCCATTACATCCAGCCAGTTGGAAAAGGCGCTGGACAATCAGTGCGTTTTTGACGGTTCTTATATTGAGGGGTTTGTAAGAATAGAAGAATCGGATATGTATTTGTATCCTGATTTGGACACTTTTGTTATTTTTCCATGGAGGCCCCAGCAGGGAAAAGTGGCAAGGATTATATGCGATATCTACCGTCTTGACGGCACGCCTTTTGAGGGTGACAGCAGACATATATTAAAAAATGCCATTGACAGGGCAGCCGGGCAGGGCTATCGTTTTGATGTGGGGCCGGAGTGCGAATTTTTCCTGTTCCATACGGACGAGGAGGGACGGCCTACAACCATAACCCATGAGAAGGCGGGATATTTTGATTTGGGCCCCGTTGATTTGGGGGAAAATGCCAGGCGCGATATGGTGCTGACTTTAGAGGATATGGGATATGAAGTTGAATCCTCCCACCATGAGGTGGCGCCGGCACAGCATGAAATTGATTTCAAATATGATGAGGCTTTGACGGCGGCGGATAATATAATGACTTACAAACTGGCAATTAAAACCATTGCCAAACGCCACGGTTTGTTTGCCAGTTTTATGCCAAAGCCCAAACAGGGCATGAACGGTTCCGGTATGCATGTAAATATGTCTTTGTCCAAGGACGGAAAAAATATATTTGACCAGCCGTCGGGAGAATTAGGATTAAGTAAGGAAGCATATTATTTTATGGGCGGCATTATGAAGCATATCAAAGGCATGGCGCTGGTGACAAACCCCATTGTCAATTCCTATAAACGTTTAGTGCCGGGGTTTGAGGCTCCCTATTACATTGCCTGGTCTGCCGTAAACCGCACGCCTTTAATCAGGGTTCCCCATTCCAGAGGAGAGTCCACAAGAATTGAACTCAGATGCCCGGACCCTTCCGCCAACCCCTATCTGGTGCTGGCATTGTGTCTTGCGGCAGGGCTGGACGGAATTGAAAATAAAATTCTGCCGCCCAAAGGGCTTACAGAGAATGTGTCACAAATGAAGCCCAAGGACAAGGAGAAACTGGGAATTGATACCCTGCCCACCGATTTGGGTGAGGCAATCGCATGTTTTAAGCAGGAAGAGTTTGTGAGGAATGTATTGGGAAAACATATCAGCGAAAAGTTTATTGAGGCAAAAACGGCGGAGTGGGAAGAATACCGTTTACAGGTTTCCCGGTGGGAGCTGGATGAGTATCTTTATAAAATATAAAACGGGTAAAGAAAAATGAATGTGATTATTGTATTTCCAAAACTGGAAAACGGTAACAAAATCAAACGCATTCTTGTTCAAAGCGGCTTTGATGTAAAAGCAGTTTGTACCACGGGGGCCCAGGCATTACAGCATGTCCAGGGGCTTTCCGGGGGGATTGTAGTTTGCAGTTACCGTTTTGCAGATATGATGTATACGGAATTACATGAATACCTGCCGCCGGGCTTTGAAATGCTTTTGGTGGCATCTGCCGAAATCTGTGACACCAGGGAAACGACGGATATTGTCTGCCTGAAACTGCCTATGCGGATTCATGAACTTCTGCAGACTTTGAATATGATGGCGGGGGAGATTTCCAGATTAAGGAAAAAGAACAAAAAGCCCAGGGAGAGGACAAAAGAGGAAGAAAATATTATCCGGGAGGCAAAAGCCCTGTTAATGGAGAGAAATAATATGACAGAGGAGGAAGCCCACCGCTATATACAAAAGAAAAGCATGGATAACGGCATAAGTTTTGTGGAAACGTCACAGATGATTGTAAGCCTGATGAATAGCTGATAACATAAATAATAGAATTGGAGGCAGATTTACATGAAATTTACAAAAATGCAGGGCATTGGCAATGATTACGTGTATGTGGATTGTTTTAAGGAACAGGTGGCTAATCCCGGTGAGACGGCAATAAAAATCAGTGACCGTCATTTCGGTATTGGTTCCGACGGGCTGATTCTTATTAAGCCTTCAAAGGTTGCGGATTTTTTCATGGAGATGTATAATGCAGATGGTTCAAAGGCCCAGATGTGCGGAAACGGAATACGCTGTGTGGCGAAATATGTTTACGATAAGGGTCTTACGGATAAGACCGCAATCAGTGTGGAAACCCTGGGGGGAATCAAGTATTTAGACCTTACCGTTGAGGGGGGAGAAGTATCTTTTGTAAAAGTAAATATGGGGGCGCCGGAACTTCTTGCTGCAAAGATTCCCGTAAAGGCAGACAGCAAACAGGCGGTGGATGTACCCTTGTCCGTGGGGGGAAAAACTTACCGGGTAACCTGCGTGTCCATGGGAAATCCCCACTGTGTTACTTTTTTGGAGAAAGATGTAAGGGAGTTAAAACTTGAGGAAATCGGGCCGGATTTTGAGAATCATCCCTCTTTCCCGGAGCGCATTAACACGGAATTTGTAAATGTTATTGACAAAAAGAATCTTTTGATGCGTGTGTGGGAGCGGGGCAGCGGGGAGACGCTGGCATGCGGTACAGGGGCATGTGCCACGGCGGTGGCTGCCATGTTAAACGGGCTGACAGAAGATGAAGTGACGGTACATTTGCTGGGAGGAGAACTTAAGATTTCCTGGGATAAAAAAGAAAACCTTGTGTATATGCAGGGCCCTGCCGTCACTGTTTTTGAAGGAGAAATTAATATTTAAATATAGAAAAACGTAAAGGAGAATAAGACCATGTTTCAGATTAACGAAAATTACCAGAAACTGCCGGGAAGCTATTTATTCAGCAGTATTGCAAAGAAAGTTGATGCCTATGCAAAGGCTAACCCGGATAAAAACATTATCCGTCTGGGTATAGGGGATGTGACGCAGCCCCTGGCTCCGGCAGTTATAGAAGCACTGCATAAGGCGGTGGACGAGATGGGCAAAGCGGAAACTTTTCACGGATATGCCCCGGATTTGGGCTATGATTTTTTGCGGAAAGCGATTGTGGAACATGATTATAAGGCGCGGGGATGCGATATTTCTGAAGACGAAGTGTTTGTATCCGACGGGGCAAAAAGCGATTCCGGCAATATTCAGGAGATTTTCGGGCCGGACTGTAAAATTGCCGTGTGCGACCCGGTGTATCCCGTGTACGTGGATTCCAATGTGATGGCAGGGAGAACAGGGGAGTATGATGCCAAATCAGAGACCTGGAGCAATGTGATTTATATGCCCTGTGTGGCAGAAAATAATTTTGTGCCGGAATTTCCGAAGGAAACCCCGGATATCATTTATCTCTGCCTGCCCAACAATCCAACCGGAACAACTATCTCAAAATCCCAGTTACAGGAGTGGGTGGATTATGCAAAAAAATCAGGGGCAGTGATTATCTATGATGCCGCTTATGAGGCATATATTACAGAGAAGGATGTGCCTCATTCCGTTTATGAATGCCCGGGAGCAAGGGAATGTGCCATCGAAATCCGCAGTTTTTCCAAGAATGCCGGGTTTACGGGAGTGCGCCTTGGATTTACCGTTGTGCCCAAAGATTTAACCTGTAACGGAGTATCTTTAAGGGACATGTGGGCAAGACGCCACGGCACAAAATTTAACGGTGCCCCATATATCGTACAGCGGGCAGGGGAGGCAGTATACTCCGATGCCGGACGTGCCCAGATAAAAGAGCAGGTGGCTTATTATATGAAAAATGCTTCTGTGATTAAGCAGGGATTAATGGATGCAGGCTATACCGTATTTGGCGGCGTGAATGGCCCTTATATCTGGCTGAAAACACCAAATAACATGAATTCCTGGGAGTTTTTTGACTATCTTTTAGAAAATGCCAATGTGGTAGGAACTCCGGGTTCAGGATTCGGGCCCAGCGGGGAAGGATATTTCAGACTAAGCGCCTTCGGAAGTTACGAGAATACGGTGGCGGCTTTAGAGAGGATTAAGAAATTGTAGTTTCTATGCATATGGGCGTTAAATGAAAAAGTGTCAGCTTTGGCTGACACTTTTTCATTTAACGCCCGGCAGGCGGGCAGGGGCAACAAATTTCCCCTGTTATTCTTATTTTTTAAAATTCGCCCTCTTGCGCAGCGTGGGGTCTAAAATCCGCTTACGGATGCGCAGATGTTCCGGCGTCACCTCTAAAAGCTCGTCCACATCAATAAAATCAATTGCCTGTTCCAGGCTTAAAATCTTGGGGGGAACCAGGGTCAGCGCTTCGTCCGCAGAGGAAGAACGGGTATTGGTCAGATGCTTTTTCTTGCATACATTAATCTCAATATCTTCCGCCCGGGAGGAAGAGCCGATTACCATGCCGGAATACACTTTCTCTCCGGGGCCGATAAACAGCGTACCCCTGTCCTGGGCAGAAAAAAGCCCGTAGGTAACGGATTCCCCGGCTTCAAAGGCAATCAAAGAACCCTGTTTCCTGTACTCAATATCTCCGCAGTAAGGTTCATAGCCGTCAAAAATCGTATTGATAATACCGTTCCCCTTGGTATCCGTCATAAATTCTCCCCGGTAGCCGATAAGCCCCCTGGAAGGGATTTTAAATTCCAGCCTTGTATAGCCGCCGCTGATGCCTTTCATATTTAAGAGTGTGCCCTTTCTGGTGCTGAGTTTGGAGATAACCGCCCCGGTAAAATCATCCGGCACATCCACATAAGCCAGTTCAAAAGGCTCCGTCCGTTTTCCGTTTTCATCTTCTTTATATAAAACCTCTGCCTTACTCACCGCAAATTCATAGCCTTCCCGGCGCATGTTTTCAATTAACACAGACAAATGCAGCTCTCCCCTGCCGGATACCTTATAGCTGTCCGGGCTGTCCGTTTCCTCCACCCTCAGGCTTACATCCGTATTCAATTCCCGAAACAGACGGTCACGGATATGTCTGGAGGTAACAAATTTTCCTTCCTGTCCTGCAAAGGGGCTGTCGTTTACTATGAAATTCATAGACAAAGTCGGCTCGGAAATTTTCTGGAAAGGAATTGCCTCGGGGGCATCCACAGAACAGATGGTATCTCCGATATGCAAATCTGCAATGCCGGAAATGGCAACAATAGAGCCGATTTTTGCCTCTGTCACTTCCACCTTGTTTAATCCGTCATATTCGTATAATTTGCTGATGCGTACTTTTTGCTGCTTGTCAGGCTCGTGATGGTTTACAAGGATGGCATCCTGATTTATCTTAAGGCAGCCGTTGTCCACTTTTCCCACGCCGATACGTCCCACATACTCATTGTAGTCTATGGTGCTGATAAGAACCTGTGTGCCTGCATCCGGGTCGCCTTCGGGAGCAGGAATATAATCCACAATGGTATCAAATAAATCTTCCATATCCGTTTTCGGTTCATTTAAATCTTTCATGGCATAGCCGTCCCTGGCGGAAGCAAAAATAAAGGGACAGTCTAACTGTTCATCGGAGGCGTCTAAATCCATAAACAATTCCAGCACTTCGTCGATAACCTCGTCCGGTCTTGCCTCCGGCCTGTCAATCTTATTGACGCAGACAATAACAGGAAGGTCTAAGGACAAAGCCTTCATCAAGACAAATTTTGTCTGGGGCATAACCCCTTCAAAAGCGTCAACTACCAGAATAACACCGTTTACCATTTTAAGTACACGTTCCACTTCCCCGCCGAAATCGGCATGGCCCGGAGTATCAATAATGTTGATTTTTATATCTTTATAAAACACGGCAGTGTTTTTGGATAAAATGGTAATGCCACGTTCCCGCTCAATATCATTAGAATCCATAACACGTTCCTGTACTTCCTGATTTTCCCGGAATACGCCGCTTTGCTTTAGCAATTCATCTACCAGTGTTGTCTTACCGTGGTCAACATGGGCGATGATGGCGATATTGCGGATGTCCTCTCGTTGCATTTTCATAGTAATCCTTCTTTCTTACAGCCAAATTATACTATACCCGCGAATGAAATATAGTTACCAGCCGACTTCTTATTATAACATATTTTGCCGGAATGGCAAGAAAATTTCACGCATTTTTAAAGGAAGCATGAGATGACTTATTTTCCAAACTAAATTCCACCCTTGTCATTTCCAAAATGGAAATTACTTTGAGATTAGTCAGAGGTGGA
>CANRJF010000003.1 GCA_947630855.1 uncultured Lachnospiraceae bacterium | reverse complement strand
TTCCGCAGCCGCAGGCTTCCGGCTCTGACTCATTCACCATAATATGTCCGATTTCACCGCCGGCGCCATTGTTCCCGGCTACAATTTTGCCATCCACAATAATTCCGCCGCCTACGCCGGTTCCAAGGGTGACCATCACAATATTCCGGCGGCCTTTACCGCCTCCCTGCCACATTTCTCCCAGGGCAGCTACATTTGCATCATTTCCCACTTTAATTTTGCATCCTGTCAGTTTTCCCATGACTTCCGCCACATCAACGATTCCCCAGCCTAAATTAACACACTGCAAAACAATGCCGTCTGATGTAACAGGCCCCGGAACACCGATTCCGATTCCCTGCACATCTTCTTTGTCAATTTTTCTCTCATTCATCTTATTTTCAATGGAAGCTGCCACATCCGGCAGCACATTTCCGCCGCTGTTTTCCTTTCGGGTTGGAATCTCCCACTTCTCCACCAAAGTGCCTGTTGTCTCAAACAAACCAATTTTACAGGTAGTCCCACCTATATCAACACCAAATCCAAATTTCTTCATACTTTCCGTCTCCTATCTTTTTTATCTTTTTTCGTTATCAATTTCCACTGTTCCATACAGGAAATCAAAGACCCCGCTGCAAGCAGTCACTTGGCTCGCCGCTCGCGGGAATAAATTAATCTTAAATTTAATTATCCTGCAATTCCTGTTCATTTTCATGGTTTTCTTCCGGTTCCTCCTGCGGATTATCGCTTTCTGCTGGTTCTTCTTCCGGCAAATCCTCATCCTGCTGCTCTTCCTGGTTTTCCGGTTCCTCCTGATTTTCCGGCTCATCCTGCTGTTCTTCCTGATTCTCCTGCTCCTCCTGCAAAAGCTGTTCCTGCTCCCTCTCATAGGTATCTGCCTGCACATAAGGCAGAAATTCCAGAGGGGCAAGTCCCTGATGGCAGTTTTCCATAAACGTATGCCATATCTCCCCGGGATAACTGGAACCTGTTAATCCCGGAAGTTTTTCCGGCATATCATACCCCACCCAAATGCTGGCAGTATAATATGGCGTATATCCCACAAACCAGCCGTCTTTATTATCGTTGGTGGTTCCGGTTTTTCCTGCTGAAGGCATATTACTGACTCCTAGTCCTCTTCCCGTTCCTTCTGTCAGAACAGTCTGCATCATATCCGTAATCATCCGTGCAGCGGTAGTTTTATATATTTTCGTAGCTTCCTGGCTTGTTGATACTACCTCATTTCCCTGGGCGTCAGTAATTTTGACAATACAGGTGGGCATTCTGTAATCCCCGTCATTTTCCAGGGTTGCATAGGCAGACGCCATCTCCACAGGAGAAACCCCGTTGGTAAGCCCGCCTAAAGCCGATGTAAGACGCTCATCTTCAGGTGAAATTCTGGAAAAATTCATGGATTTTAAATAGGCAAGCCCCGCCTTGGGGGTAACTTCCTCAAAAAGCTGCCATGCCACGGAATTTTTTGATTTTGCCAAAGCAGTGCGCAATGACATTTCCCCGCTATAAGCGCCGTCTGCATTGGAAGGCCCCTCCTCGATGGGCTGGTCCACCACAATAGAATCCGGCGTATATCCCCGCTCCAAAATTGGAGTATATACAATCAAAGGTTTTATGGCGCTTCCCGGCTGGCGGTAGCTTTGGTAAGCCCTGTTTAAAGTATAGCCGTCAAAATCCTGGCTTCTTCCCCCCACAATCGCGCTTACATAGCCCGTTTCGTTATCAATGCGCACCCCGGCGCTTTGCAGCTTGTAAACTCCTTCTTCGTTTGTGTCCGTAAATCCTGCCAGTTTTTCATCAATAGCCGCCTGAAGCTGTGCCTGCGCCTGCATATCAATGGAAGTATATATTCTGTATCCGGCAGTGTACAACTGTTTTTGGCACTGTTCATACATATTATTATAATACTGCTGATATGCACTTTTATCTTCATCCGAATTAAATTCCGTGCGGAATGCAAATCCCTCATGTTCCATCAAAAGCCGGATGGCACAATAATAAGTATAAGTTTCCACATAATTATTTTTTTCCGTTGCGGGACGGTTCAGTTGAATATCCTCCGCCTTTGCCAAATACATGGCGCTTTCCGTAATCTTCCCGTCCTCATACATCTGCTTTAATATGCGGTCCCTTCTTCCAAGGGTGTTTTCCATGTTTGTTAAAGGATCATATAATGTAGGATTATTGGGTATGGCACATAAAAATGCTATCTGAGACAGGCTGAGCATAGAGACCTCGGTATTAAAATATCCCCTGCTGGCTGCCTGGATTCCATAGTATCCATTCCCAAAATAAATATTGTTTAAATAAAATTCCAATATTTTGTTTTTATTATATTTTTTTTCTAACTCTGTGGCAATAAACATTTCTTCAACTTTTCTCTGCCAAGTTTTATCCTGATTTAAGAAAATCTTCCGGGCAAGCTGCTGGGTAATCGTACTTCCTCCCTGGGTCACTTCCCCGTTTTGAATCATTGCCTTTACTGCCCTTAAGATGGCTTTATAATCCACTCCGTTATGTTGGTAAAACTTCTTATCCTCTATGCTGACAATGGCAGCACACACATCCACGGGAATCTGCTCATAATTTAAATAGTAAACATCCTTTTCCCCTTTTAAGGTTGTAATCGTATCTCCGTTTTTATCATATACCACGCTGGTCTGGGAAGAACGGAATGTATCTTCCGTTGACGCCCTGACAAACAACAGCGCCTCGTCTTTCATGCTGGTTATCTGCTTTCCATACCCTCCATAATAGTAGTAGCCTAAGCCGCCTACTACCAATATCATAAGTAAAAACTGCATCCACACAAAAAACCAGAACAAGCGGTATTTTTTCTTTTTCTTCTTTCGCGCCATAGTTCTCCTTTATGCTTATTTTCTGTATAAAATCTATTTTACACTTTTTAGCCTTATTATACAAGATAATTTCATCCAAAGAAAAAGCAGAGGATTCCTTTCCCCTGCTTGGTTAAAAATATATGTCTGGTTTTTGGATTTTTTACTGTTCCATCTGTTTTCCCAAAAAGCCGGCTGCCGTAACCGCAAGTTTCCGCTCCGTATCTCCCATCTCCCATTTATCATCTTTATTGTACAGCACAACTGCGCCTATGGCATCTCCCTCACAAATAATTGTTGCAATCGCCTGTGAATGAAATTCTCCGGCATCGTCTAATGTCACTTTCACGAAAGCATCATCCTCTTTGCTTGCCACCCGGTCTTCCCGGTTTTCAATAATGTTTTCCATCTGCTTACTGATTGGCTTGCCGTCAAATTCCTTTTTGCCATTGCCTGCCACTGCCACCACATGATCCCTGTCCGTAATACAAACCAGATTTCCGGTAGTCTGGGCAAGACTTTCGGCATATTGGCCTGCAAACTGGGAAAGTTCTCCGATAGGGGAATATTTTTTCAAAATTATCTCTCCCTGACGGTCCGTAAAAATCTCCAACGGGTCCCCTTCACGAATCCTTAATGTCCTGCGGATTTCCTTTGGCACAACCACTCTTCCCAAGTCGTCTATTCTTCGCACAATTCCTGTCGCCTTCATTTTCTAATTCCTCCATGTTCTTCCATTGTCTTAAAAACAGAATATTTTAAACATCTTTCTTTTGTTTTGTTAGTATCTGTAAGAATTAGAAAAATATGCACGTCTTATAAACTCAAAATAATTTTCTCTCCATATCAGCCACTAAAGCAAGCTGGCAGCGGCATCTGTCCAGGTTATGTTTCTCCCTTGCCACCTTAAAGTAAGTATCTCCCTGAAGGTAATCTGTTAAAAACCGCATTCCACATTCCAGAGTCATCATCTTTGCTCCCATAGGCATCATACGGATTTCTGTTTCTGTCAGTCTTCCCCCGCAGCCCTCTAAAAAACCTTTACGGTAAGCTTCATAATGTTCTAAGGATAAAGATACTTTACTAATATCCGGTTCATCCTCCGCAGCAGTATTGGCGCCAAACCGGATAGCATCTCCAAAATCATGAACGGACAGACCCGGCATTACCGTATCCAAATCAATGACGCAAAGAGCCTTATGGGTTTTCCCATCCAGCATAACGTTATTTAGCTTTGTATCATTGTGAGTGACACGAAGAGGCATTTCTCCCCGTTCTAACATGTCATAAAGTATGGAAGTTTCCTCCCTGCGTTCTCTTATAAAATCAATTTCTTTTTTAACTTCTTCTTTTCTTCCTGCAATGTCCAGTTCTACCGCCTTTTCAAATAAATCATATCTTTTTTTTGTATTATGAAAATCGGGTATCACCTCATATAATGTATCTGCCGGGAAATCACTTAACATTGCCTGGAAACGCCCGAATGCAATGCCGCTTTCATAAAAATCCTCTAACCGCTCCACTGCATTTAAAACAATAGCGTCCTCAATATACAGATAGACTCTCCAGTATTGTCCTTCTTCATCCCTGAAATAACTTTTGCCATCTTTTACAGGAATAATGGTCAAAGTCTCTCGTCTGGGATTTCCCCCTGTTTTCTCTATCTTTTCTTTTAAAAATAATGTTGTTTTAATAACATTCTCCATAAGTTTATCCGGCTGGGGAAAAACCGTCCCATTAACACGCTGTAAAATATAATCTTCCTCTCCATTTGTTTTCACAAGGTATGTCTGATTAATATGTCCATTCCCGTAAGCTTCCACGGATACTGCCGGATATCTCAATTGAAAATGACATAAAATATGTTCTTTATCCATAAAATCACCCTATACGCTTTTATTTTTCCCACAACTGTTCCGGATAAATCCCTTTTTTCTTAAAATCTGCGATTGCCTGCATTACCCCGGCTTTATCTTCTTTATAGGTGACGCCGTACCACCTGTCTTTGGATTTTAAAACCTTAACTTCTGCCTTGCCCTCCACCATAAGTTCCTGCACTACAAAAGGAAGGAAAAATTCACATTTTAACGGATTTTTCTCCAAATTTTCCTGTAAAAATACGGGGAATCGTTTGCTTAATTCCTCCATCATGGTAACGCCAAATCCCCACATATTCATGGAAACTACCGTATCCCCCGGAAGTTCCCTCCAGGTTTTTCCCTCATCCTCCGTATATTCTATCTTGCTGCCATGACCTTCTATACGTGTTCTCTCCACAATATTCTCTAATTTTCCCTCACTGTCTACCTGGCACACGCCCCGGGACACATGGCCGTTTTCCGTAAGCGTGTTTTTCAGCAAATAGCCAGCCATAACATATTGGCGGCCGCCTTCTTTTATTCCTTTTAAGTAATCATAAACCATTCCAAAGGCTCCTCTGCCGTAGAAATCGTCTGCATTAATCACGGCAAAAGGCCCGTGAATCTTCTCCTTGCAGCATAAAACGGCATGACCTGTTCCAAAAGGCTTCTCCCTGCCCTCTGGCAGTGTGAATCCTTCCGGCAGGCTATCCAATGTCTGATAAGCGTATTCCACCTGGATTTTCTTACTCATGCGGTCGCCTACACGCTGTCTGAATAAGGCTTCATTTTCTTTTTTAATTATAAATATAACTTTTTCAAATCCTGCAAGCATAGCATCATATACGGAAAAATCCAAAATCACATGCCCGTAATCATCCATAGGGTCCATCTGTTTTAATCCCCCATAACGGCTTCCCATACCTGCTGCCATAACTACCAATACCGGTTTCTCCATAATCATCACCTGTTTTCTATAAATTGAATTTAAATATAATTATTTCTCTATTTCCCGGATAAGGTTAATCATTTCAATTACCCCTGTTGCACATTCAAATCCCTTATTTCCTGCTTTGCTTCCTGCCCGTTCGATTGCCTGCTCAATATTGTCTGTGGTTAATACTCCAAACATAACCGGTATGTCCGCATTTAATGATACTGCCGCAATTCCCTTAGACACTTCGTTGCACACATAATCGTAGTGGGATGTGGCTCCCCGGATAACTGCCCCTAAGCAGATAACCCCGTCATATTTGCCGCTCTTTGCCATTTTTGATGCAATCAGGGGAATTTCAAACGCTCCCGGAACCCATGCCACATCAATATTATCGTCGGGCACATTATGACGCTGCAGCCCGTCAATGGCTCCCCCTAACAATTTGGACGTAATAAAGTCGTTAAACCTTGCCACTACAATTCCGATTTTCACATTTGCCGCTACAACATTTCCTTCAAACGTATTCATAATAAGTTCTCCTTTATTTATTATATTTTTAATTTTTATTTATAATTCAGCATATGCCCCATTTTTTTCTGCTTGGTCTTCATATAATAGGCATCAAAAGGCGTCAGCTCCATCTGAATAGGCACACGTTTTACAATACTTAATCCAAATTCGGACAGCCCCTCAATCTTCTGAGGATTGTTGGTGAGAAGCCGCAGGCTTTTTGCGCCTAAATCCCTTAAAATCTGGGCGCCGATATAATATTCCCTTAAATCTTCATCAAAACCCAGCGCCAGATTGGCTTCCACCGTATCCATACCCTGCTCCTGAAGCTCATATGCCCTTAATTTGTTGATAAGTCCAATGCCTCTTCCTTCCTGCCTCAGATACAGCAAAATACCTCTTTCTTCTGCCTCAATCTGCTTTAAGGCGCAGGCAAGCTGCTCTCCGCAGTCACATCGCAGAGAACCGAAAGTATCCCCCGTAAGGCATTCGGAATGAACACGGCACAAAAGATTCTCCCCGTCTCCCACATTGCCTTTTACAAGCGCCACATGATGTTCTCCGTTTAATTTGTTGACATAGCCGTATGCAATAAACGTGCCATACTTGGTAGGCATTTTTACTTTTGCCACACATTCGACTAACTTCTCATGGATTTTACGGTATTCCTGCAGTGCATGTATAGTAATCATCTTTAGATTAAACTTTTGGGCTAATTCCTGTAATTCCCGGGTACGCATCATAGTGCCGTCATCCCGCATAATCTCACAGCACAGACCGCACTCCTTTAATCCTGCTATGCGCATTAAATCTATGGTCGCCTCTGTATGGCCGTTGCGCTCTAACACACCATTCTTTTTTGCAAGCAGGGGAAACATATGCCCGGGCCTTCTAAAATCCTCCGGCCTTGCATTATCATCCACACATTTCCTTGCGGTAAACCCTCTCTCCTCCGCAGAGATTCCCGTAGTGGTCTCCATTGCATCAATTGATACGGTAAACGCTGTTTCATGGTTATCCGTATTCTCCGTTACCATCTGGGGCAGCATCAGCTTTTTCACCAGCTTTTCCCCCATAGGCATACAGATTAAGCCTTTTCCATGCATTGCCATAAAATTCACATTTTCCGTAGTGGCAAATTCTGCCGCACAAATAAGGTCTCCCTCATTTTCCCTGTCCTCGTCATCTGTTACAAGAATCACTTTTCCATTACGAAGCTCCTCCACTGCTTCCTCAACACTATTGTACTGAAACATCACTATTCCTCCTAATGTTAAATTTACTCTTAATTAAAATCCTGCCTGAAAAAGGAAATCCTTTGTCAAACCCCTTTCTCTGCTTTCCGTTTCTTTTGGCTGCATAAGCTGTTCCACATACTTACCGATAATATCATTTTCAAGGTTCACCTTATCTCCCGGTTTTTTTTCTCCCAAAATAGTTTCCCCCAAAGTATGGGGAATAATTGATACGGAAAAACTGTCCTTTGTTGTATCTGCCACTGTCAGGGATGTGCCGTCAATGGCAATGGAACCCTTCTCCACAATATACCGCATCAGTTCTTTTGGCGCATCTATTGTATACCAGACGGCATTTTGCTCCCGCCAGACTTTTGTAATCTTTCCTGTCCCGTCTATATGGCCGGATACAATATGCCCTCCGAATCTTCCCTCTGCCGGCATGGCGCGTTCTAAATTTACACTGCTGCCTGGGGATAATTCTCCCAAATTGCTGCGCTTTAAAGTTTCCGGCATCACATCCGCCGTAAATCCATTGCCCTTAAGTTCCACCACCGTAAGGCACACGCCGTTTACCGCTATGCTGTCTCCGATTTTCGTCCCCTGTAATACTTTCTCTGCCTTTATCTGTATTTTTCCAAGGCCGCTTCCTGATTGCAGCCGTACCAATGTCCCTTTTTCTTCTACGATTCCCGTAAACAATTTTCCACCTCCCACTCTATGAGAATATCCTGTCCAATCTGGCTTGTTTTAGGATTTTTCAACATATACGCATCCGCCGGATTTTCTACCCCTTCGCCTGTCACTGCTGTTTTTGCCTGTGCTCCTCCGAAAAGTTTAGGGGCGATATAACTTTCTACCTTCTGGACAATGCCCTGCTGCAATGCGCTGGCATTTAAGCATCCGCCCCCTTCCAGTAAAATACTGTCGATTTCCATTTTTCCCAGCCGCTTCATTAATTCCCGCAAATCTACATGACCCTTATACTCTCCTAAAGAAACCACCTGGCATCCTGCCTGTTCATAGGGGCTGATTTGCTCTTTGTCCGTTACGCATGTGGCAAGTATAGTGCGTATTTCCTTTGCCGTTTTTACCACCTCTGCCGTCATTGGCGTCCTAAGATGGGTATCACAGATAATCCTCACCGGATTCCTGCCATGTTCCAGCCTGCAGGTGAGCCTTGGATTATCTGCAAGCACAGTGCCTACTCCTGCCATGATTCCCATATACCTGTGGCGGCTTTTCTGTACATGCTCCCTTGCCTGCTCTCCGGTAATCCACTTGGATGCCCCTGTCACCGTGGCTATCTTGCCATCCGCCGTCATGGCATATTTCATAACAACATAGGGGGTTTTTGCAGAGATATAATGGAAAAATACCCGGTTCATCTCCCTGCATTCCTCTTCCAGTATGCCTGTAACCACTTCGATTCCATGGGCACGAAGCATTTCCACCCCTTTCCCTGCCACTAAAGGATTGCTGTCCATAGAACCTACATAAACCTTTCGGATGCCGCTTTCTATAATGATTTCCGTGCATGGCGGCGTCTTTCCATAATGACAGCAGGGTTCCAGGGTAACATAGATTTCTGCCCCCCGCATATCTTCTTTACAGTTTAGTATGGCATTGCGCTCCGCATGAAATTCCCCGCATTTATGATGATAGTCTTTATTTAGGATTTTATCGTTTTTTACAATCACTGCCCCCACCATGGGATTGGGATTCACCCATCCCTCTCCCTTTTTTGCTTCCTCTATGGCAATTCTCATATAGTCTTCCGGTGTCATATTCTTCCTCCCAAAAACTCTCTTTCTATTATAGGAAAGCCCTGAAATATAATATTTCAGGGCTTTACATTATCCGCATAAGTTCATTTTGATTACCGGCAGCAAATATATCCTGCCTGTTATCAACCAAAACATCTTCTTTCATCCAGACTGTACTGTCGGCTTTGGAATCTCACCAAATCATGCCTTACGGCTCGCGGGCTTTACCGCCGGTAGGGAATTGCACCCTGCCCTGAAGATTTCTTGTGCCCATGCCGTGTTCGGCACAAATGACCATGAAAAAGGACACAAGTTTTTCACACTTTTTACAGAATAACAATATCACAGTTGCCTGTGCATGTCAAACTATATTTCACTTCACCTTCTTATAAAAAGCATTGGATAACCTTTCCCCATAAATATAAAAGTTCTCCACAGGCTTTCCATCCTCATCCCGGCAATAAATCAAATCGCCGTCCCTTTCATATGTCCCCTTTGTCGTTTCTCCTTCTATTGTACTTTCTTCAAAAGTGCCGTCCTCATAAAATGTTACAGAATACTGGCCCGCCTCCCCGGCTTTTAACGTATATACCGCCTCAAAGGTATCGCCGGAAGAGAGATTTCCCGCTTCGAGCTCATAGAAATAACCATCTGCCAGAATATATTCCCCATCCATAATATACCGCAGGGAAAAAACATCATCCGTCTCAGAAAATGTGTGTACTGCTCCCCCGTCTTCATAGGCAAATGTGCCGGAATCAAAAGTGCGTACCGTTCCCTGCCCTTCCGCTTCCAGTACATACGTCATCGTTCCCTTATCAAACGCCATGCGATAAATCACATTTTCATCATCTTCCCCTGTGGCAGACAGCTCATTCTCATATACACCGCTTATTTCACCGCCGCCTTCGCCTTTGGCAGAATAAGCATACACTGCCAGGATTACTGCAAAAACTGCTAACACCGCTCCCATAATTACTCTTACTTTTTTATCCATAAATTACCTCCCGAAAAACACTTCACTTTTTTCATTCTCTCCGAATAATCCATTATACTGCAAAATCTGATATTTTTCCAGCCATTGCGCATCTTCCCCATAAGCATCTTCATAATGAATATAACGCTCCACCGCGCCGGAATAAAATGCCCTGGCATTCATGGCAGGAATTTCCTCCATTAAATCCGAAAGAAACTTTTGATACGGCGGAAGTTCTATACCCGCCCGCTGCAAAAGCAGGGTGGAAAGGAAATTTAAACTGGTATGCTCCACATACCGGCTTTCGCTGTCATAATTCGTCCAGATAAAGAAGGGCACTTCAAAAAGGGCTTCCAGCTCCTCCAAAGTCAACCCGGAAAGGCCTTTTCCATTGAGCAGACGGTACATACCGGAATTTAAACTTGGCTGATGGTCTCCGAAAAAACATACAACCACCGGTTCCTCCTCTTTTTCAAAATACCCAATCAGCTTTTCCACCGCCAAATCCGTCTGATGTACCAGGGTAAGATACTGGTTCAAATCAGGATAAAGAATATTGGTACTGCGCACATCCGTTACAAAATTCCTGTAAGTATCCGCATATCCCCCATGATTCTGCATGGTAATCCCCATAACAAAAAGATTTTCCTTCCCTTTCCCCTCCTCATACCGCTGTATCACCCTGTCAAACATGGTTTCATCGGATACATACTCACGCATCAGCTCCGTCTGGTCAAAATCATCCAGAAAATACATTTCATCAAACCCCAGCTTGGGATACACAATATTCCTGCTCCATCCTGTATCATAGTAGGGATGCATTGCCACACAGGTATAACCCTGGTTTTTTAAAGTATCTACAATAGAATATGCGTTATCCTCTTCCAGGTACTGCTGATAAGGAACGGAACCGGACGGCAGCCACGCCATACTGTTCCCTGTCATAAACTCCCACTCGGAATTAGGGGTTTTAGCCCCATATACGGAGGAAATTGCCTTCCCGTAAATAGTATTTTCCGTAAGGGAACTAATAAAAGGCATTACTTCTTTATTGGTATTAAGGGTTCCTAATTCCTGTAAATCTGCAAAAGACTCATCCATAATAACAATAATGGCAGGTTTTTTTTGCTCCGGCGGGGCTTCCTCTTTGGATGCATACTGCCCTTCCAAATCTTCCACCACTTCAGGAGAGTAGTTTTCCGGCTTATCTACAAAGGAATCCCTAATACTTAAAGCAAAATTTAACAAATATCCATTACGGTATGTCCCCTTTTGCTCCCAGGTTTCCGTCACTGTATTTACGGACTGTGTTCCTATATACACAAAAGACAACACTGCCACAGAAGCGGAGAGCCCCCGGGCCAGCCACTGTTTTTGAAATTTAATAGAAAGTTTTAAAACCCCTGCCACCCACAGGATTGTAACCAAAATAGCATTCATCCCCTGGGCATTTAAGGAAAACCGGTAATTTGATGCCACACTAAGCCCTGTTAAAGCAGATTTTACATCACCAAAAATAAGTTCATTCCCCCGGAATAAATAAACAAAATAATTCACATACCCGAAGCAGAGCAGCGTAATATGTGTAATGGTACATGCCAGCCCCACATGATTTACAATGGTTTCCACAAACATGTAACAAAACAGGCAGCACAAAACGTTTAAGAAAAATTTTTCATCCGTAATTCTTTCCCGCAAATCCTCTACGAGAAGAAGGTACTGTATCACCCACGCCGTAAAAAAGCTTCCTGCCGCAAAAACCGGCACTGCAACACACCAATTCCATTTCTCGTCCAAATCAATCTCCAAAATTATTATCCCAAAATATAAAACGGGAAACATGCACATGTTAAACAGAGATATTCCAGCGAGAAAATGTGATACAACAGAAATAAAAACTACAATTCCTGTATATATAAATTTTTTTTTGGTAATATCTATTTTAATCTTCATTGTATCTTCCTATTTACATCATTATAAAAGTTACTTTTTGTAAAAAATATGTTATAATTATCGCAATAAGCCATTAATTTTGCAGGAGGTTTTTCTATGCCCGGTTTTACCACGCACTATCTATTTGGACAGCAGACTTATCAGAAGCTGCGTCCCTGTGACCTAAAACAGACAATCCAGAAATACCACAGGGTTTTCGCCTTAGGACTTCAGGGGCCGGATATTTTTTTCTATAACCCCTTGTTCCTTCTGAAAAAAGAGACGGTTCCCGGTTCTTTAATACACACAACGAATACTCAGGAATTTTTACGCCAGTTATTAAAAAGCCCTGAAATCTTCCATGACCCAAATCAGGAAAAAATCGCACAAACCTATGTCTTTGGATTTATGGGGCATTACTTACTAGACTGTGCCTGCCATCCTTATGTCTATGCCAGGGCAGGATTCCATCCCAGGAAAAAAGAATATTTAGGACGCCACATTGCCTTAGAAACAGATATTGATACTACTCTGCTGTGGGAATTTCACAAAAGGCTTCCCAGCGAATTTCACACTGCAGAATGCATCCATATATCCAAAGAACAACTGGCAGTTATTTCCACCATGCTGACTTACGCATATAAAAAGGCATTCCCCACTCTAAGCATAAACAGGGCAATGATTAAAGCCTCCATTCATTCCACACAGACATGCTGTAAACTTTTGTACGATTCCAGCGGATACAAAAAAATACTGGTGCGCCGAATCGAGTCTGTTTTTCCCGGATATGCCTTTTTATCCCCTATGCTGTCCAGCGACACCATTATATACCATGAAGATCCTCTGAATTTGGAACATCATCCCTGGACAAACCCCTGGAAGCCTTCCTTAACCTCCTGTGAAAGTTTTATGGACCGCTTCTATACTGCCCAGAACGATTATTACCGTATTTTAAGGGATATAGCTTACTTTTTCCAAAGAGAACGTACCCCCCGGGAAAAAAGGGCAGCCCTAAACGCCCTGGTAAACCATCTTGGAAATCAGGACTACCACAGCAGCCTTACCAGCCAGAAAATCTAACATGCATACCGGAAGAGATGATAGACCTCTTCCGGCATTTTTATGTGCAGAAGTATTACATCCTCCCTACTGGCTTATGGATGTGCGAATCTGCTCCAACACAGTATCCATAAGTTTCTTTCTTGCCTCCACGCTTGCCCAGGCAATATGGGGAGTTATCAAAAGCCTGTCACTGTCCTTAATCTGCCTTAAGGGATTATCCCTGCTCATAGGCTCCGCGGACAGCACATCAAGACCTGCCCCTGCAATCTCACCTTTCTTAAGGGCCTCCGCCAAATCCCCCTCATTTACAATAGGCCCTCTTCCCACGTTGATAAAAATTGCAGATGATTTCATTCTTCTAAATGCATCCCTATCCATTAATCCTTCCGTGTGTTCATTTAAGGGAGCGTGTACCGACAAAATATCTGACTGCTTAAGCAGGGTATCAAAATCCACTTCCTCATACTCTTTATTATGATTTTTACCGGAGGTGGAATAATATATTATGCGGCAGCCAAATGCCCTGGCAATGTCCGCCACCCGCTTTCCGATATTGCCAAGCCCCACAATCCCCCAGGTCTTTCCTGCTATCTGGAAAAACTGCTTCTCAAAATGGGTGAAAATCTTATCATTCACGTACCGTTCGTCTTTCACATAATCATCATAGTACCGCAGCTTTTCCAGCAGAAAAAACAACATGGCAAATGTATGCTGCGCCACGGATTCCGTGGAGTAGCCTGCCACATTATGCCAGATAATCCCTCTCTCTTCCAGGTACTTCTTATCCAGGTTATTTGTTCCCGTAGCCGTGACACATACTACTTTCAGTTTGTGTGCGCCGCCTACCGTTGCCTCATTGATATTTGCTTTATTGGTGACTACTACCTCCGCATCCTCTACCCTCCCCGGAATCTCATCATCGGTAGAAAAGTCATATTTTACCACTTTTCCAAGTTCGTCGTATCCTGACAAATCCAAGTCATCACCGATGGATTTTGCATCCAGAAAAACAATTTTCATCGTTTCCTCCTTAAATGTTTTGTTACCTCAAACATTTTCTTTTTATCCAATTCATAAAATTTCATGGAACTTACAGAGCATACCCAGCCAATAATGGGTATACCGCAGTATAAAAACAATGTTGTCCACTTTAACTCCAAAGTCAGTTCATCCCCAATCTGAGGAAACCGGTGGTTGTAACCCATGACCAGCATCACAACCCCCACAAATGCTGTTCCCAGGGCGGCAAATGCTTTGTCTACAAAAGAAAACAAAGCCCCCATCAATCCCGGCACAAATTTCCCGCTGCGGTATCTCTCATAATCAGAACAATCCGCTATCATAGGAACTACCATATTATTTGTTATGGATTTGCATCCGTTCAGCAATATATAAACTAAAACAAACCAGAATGTAATACTGTTTATGCGCCGGGGATTAAAACTTACCGTAGTAATATTTTCCTGCATTAGTATGACCGTCATAATCAACTGAAAAATAATGCCAAAGGTGGTAAACCATACAAGCGCCCGTTTCTGTCCCATTTTTTGTGCCACACGTATTCCCAGGCTCACTACAATCATGGTGGGCAGCGCCGTCACAATGCCAATCAGACCCGCTATGGCATAATTATTCATAAGAATGCCAAAAAGCATAACTCCCACAGTAGTATGGGAATATACCGTGGCTGCAAATTTATTGGTGCACGCCGCCACAATCAGCACGCGTATAGGCTTATTATGGCGTATTATCTCCCAGTAATCCCGTATCCTGACTTTCTGCACGTTGCTCTGCCTTCTTATCATGCTGTCTTTATCCTTGGATGCAATTCCAATCATTGCCAAAACCGTGCAAATAAAGGATACCGCCACCACCCATATTACATATTCCTGAAACAAACCTTTACTTGTAAACCCTCCATATTTAGGCACAAGATAATTTGCCACAAAAACCGCCGTACCCCCATATGCCGCCATAACAAACATGGAATCAAAATATGTGGACACGGGCCTTTGTTTTGGATTATCCGTAAGAATCGTCTGCCCCGATTTTGCCACCACCGTCTGAAATGTAAAACCCACCACAAACAGCCCATATATTATCACAAAATACGGAATCCTAACATATTTATTTACTTCATGGGTAGTAAAATGCAAAAGTACGGCACTAATCGCCATAATCACATTTCCCGCCAGCATAAAAGGACGGAATTTCCCAAATCTCCCTTTCGAGCGGTCCAGCAAAAAACCCACTATGGGGTCTGTAACGGCATCAAATATATTCATTCCCGTTAGAATACAAGAAACCAGCATCACGCTAAACCCTGCAATAGAATTTGCATAATAAGAAATATACCCCATTAACGCCAGGTATAAGTTTGTCGCCGCATTATTCAATGAAAAGAAACCAATCTGCCAATACCTGGCATCGTTGTAATGCCCTCCTCCAGGCTGCCCTTTTGTATCCATACACTCTGCCCTCAAATCAATTTTCATCCGCTAAACTACTTATAACGAATGCTTGTGTCTTTTCCATGAATAAATTCTTAAAAGTAACTTATTTTTTTCTTATCTTATTATACATTCCTCACTTAGGAAAGAGGAATCCCCAATCACGGAATCCCTCTTTTTTCACGTACACTGTTTATTATTCTGATTTTTACGGATTTTGTTCTTCAGTTTCCTCTTTCTTGCCGTCTTCATCCAATTCAATTGTATTCTGTACTGCTTCCTTAACAGTATCCAGCGTAAATCTTGTGGTACTGTCTTTTAATTCTCCTGATAAAGTTATCAAATCTTCTGTCTCCGAAGAACACCGGTTTACCACTTCATTTAACTCTATCATGGACGCAGATGTCTCCTCCGTGCTTGCGGCATATTGTTCGGAAATAGCCGAAAGACCTTCCAGCACATCCAGTACATTTGCTTTCAGAGTGCCCAGGCCCTCTACCCTGCCTGTAATATTGTCGATGGCGCCTCTTACTATGGTGATTTCATTATTTAACTCATGGAACATATTTAAAGTATCCTGCAGTTTCTGGTTCTGCTCTTTAATAATTTCCATGACATTGCCCATGGTGGCAACGCTGCGGTTGGAATTGCTGATTAATATATTCACTACACTGGAAATCTTTTCTGCGGATTCCCGGCTCTGGTCTGCCAGATTACGGATTTCTGTTGCCACAACCGCAAAACCTTTGCCCTGTTCTCCTGCCCTTGCCGCCTCAATGCTGGCATTTAAGGACAACAGATTGGTCTGGTTTGCAATATCGGCAATCAGGTTCGTTGCCTCCTGAATCTCCAGTGCGGAATGGTTTGTCTCGTTAGTCTGATGCTGTACTTCATCCACGGAAGAATTTGTTCTCTGGCTAATCTCAAGAAGTTCTTCCAGATTGGCATTGGCTGCCTTGTTGTAATCACTCATCTTCTGGGCACTTTCGGACAAAGAAGAAACATTCTGGGATGTGGCGTCAATGGCCTCTCCCATCTCTATCACAGCCGTATTTGCATGCTGCACATCCCCTGCCTGCTGGGTTGCCCCGTTTGCGATTTCGTTTACTGCCTGATTTACATTGTCAATAGAATTACGAATATTTTCAAATGAACTTTGAAATTCATTGGAAAATCCATCCAGTTCCGAAGATGTGGTGATAATATTCTGGATAATCTCCTTTAAGCTGCCAATAAGATTCTGCATGGCACGGGCAACCGCTCCTAATTCATCCCCTCTGGACATAAGGTTTGTGCGTACTGCCACATTTAATGAACCATCCGCTACATTTTCCATATGATTAATTGTCTGCCCTAATATTTTTCCGATGGAACGGACAACAACCATTACCACAACAACACAGATAATTGCAATGGCACACATAGCCCCTACCAGTTTAAAAATCGCTTCCCTGGTCATTTGCAGCAAAGACGCTTTGCTGTAACCGGTAAAAATACTTCCGTAAATCTCCCCTTTAGAATTTGTCATAGGTACATAATATACGGAATATTCCCTGTTGCCGATTTTCAAGGAAGGTATGTAGACAATTTCTCCCTGCTGAAGCTTTTCATACACATCCGCAGAAATCTTCTGATCCTTCATATTATTGCCTTGTGCATCTACCATGGTAGTAGCACAACGGTTATCCTCTAAGATAATGGTAACCTCCACACCTGTCTCTTCATGAAAACTCTCCAAAAATTTTTCATTTTCCGTTATATTTACGTCACCCTTGTAAAGCACTCCGTCCTGATAAACAAAATCTTCCTTAGAAAGTATGTCCATCTGCGTCCTGAATGCATAGGAAGCAGTCTGAAGTTCATTCTTAATCAAGGCTTCCCCTACATTATTAATCTCAGAAACGCCTATGAGACAACCAAGAAATACAATCAATACCAAAGGAATTGCCACAACCAGCATCAGTTTTCCCACCAGTTGCAGGCCTTTCTTTTTTCTGTTTGCGTTATTGTTTATATTCGCCACCGTATTCTCCTTTCAACACTTATCCAATGTATTATTCGTATTTTATTCTCCTGCATCCTGCTCTACCGGAGCCACGATAAGCCTCACTCCTGTCACTTCCAATACCTTTGCCAGTGTATCTTTTTCCAGAACTTTATCCTCCTGCCAGCTTCTGGCAGTCCACTCCTGGCCATTTAAAACGGCTGTACCCGTCCCTTTTATATTGTCAACCTGTTCCGTTATCTGAACCGTCCTTCCTATGGCATCCTCATAGTTGGTGGTAACTTTTTTGGCATTAATATACTTTACCGCCAACGGTCTTGTAAATATCAGCAGCACCATGGATACAGCAAAGAAAACCAGCCACTGCCCCAAAGCCCCCATGCCAAGGGCACAGACAATGATGGCTGCCAGGGCCCCCGCCGCAAACCATATGGTCGCCAGTCCAACGGTAATCGCCTCAATCAGCAAGCAAACAATCATTATGACCAGCCATATCATTATTGTCATGTTCTGCCTCCTTAAAGTTTATTATTTAAACCATATATTTTTATATACAAGGAACTACATTTATATATGTTTTCATTATTAATCCACTTCCTATAATACCATTTTCAATCTTTTATTTCAATATTTTTAGTAATTTTGTACTAGAAAATTTAAAGAGCAGCCTTTAAGGCTGCTCATAAATCTCATGGAAATAATCATTTAATTTTGCAAGGGAATATATTAACACGGTTGTCTCCTGCTCATTCAGCCCCCGTTTGGCGTTTTCTATCATCTTACGGTGAAAACTTTCATGATGCCGGTATGCTTTTTTTCCCTTTTCAGTTAAAGACGCAAATACTACACGCTTATCCTTCCTGCCCCGGACCTTGGAAACGTATTTTTTCTCCACCAGCCCGTCCATTGCTTTGGAAAGAGTTCCCGTGGTAACATTTAGCAGTTTGGCAACCGTTGACATGCTTTTTGGCTCTTCTATTCCCACAGCTTCTATAACATGCATATCATTGACACTGATATCCCTGAATTCCTTTGTAATCAGATATTTCTCCTCAATCTCCACAATATCTTTAAAAAGTTTTACCAGTAATTCGTTTAAAACTCCGTCGGCATCAGACAACTTCACTGCCTCCATATTTTCCTCCATCATTTTCTACCAGCTTAAAACTGCCGCCCCCCAGGTAAGGCCGCCGCCAAAACCTGCAAGGACTATTTTATCCCCTTTATGGAGCATTCCCTTCCGGTTTATTTCATCCAGCAGTATAGGCACGCTTCCTGCCGAAATATTCCCGCAATCCTGTAAGTTTGTGGGAAATTTATCCATAGGTACTTTCAACCGTTTTGCAACGGATTCAATAATACGGATATTTGCCTGATGCAGCACAAATAACTGAATATCTTCCACTGTAAGGCCTGCTTCCTTTAACGCCTCATGAATGGTTTTTGGCACTGTGCGCACTGCAAACTTATATACCGCCTGGCCGTTCATCTTTGTGTAGGACAATTCAACAGGATTGCTGGCAAAAGGATTGTTGATCTGCCTGTTTTCACATAAAAGGGCCTCCCCCAGGGCCCCGTCTGAACCCTGGGATATCCCTAAAATCCCGCATTCCTCGTCTGCCTTTACAATCACTGCCCCTGCTCCGTCCCCAAACAGCACACATGTACTGCGGTCGTTCCAGTCCAGCATTTTAGAGAGGATTTCGCCCCCCACTACCAGAATCGTCTTATAACGTCCGGTTTTTATATATGCATCTGCCGTATGCAGCGCAAAAAGAAAACCTGAGCAGGCGGCATTGATGTCAAATGCCGTAGCATTTACCGCCCCCAATTCCCTCTGTAATTCACAGGAAAGGCTGGGAAATATATTATCCGCAGACAAAGTGGCTGCCAGAATCATATCTATCTGTTCCGGTAAAATTCCGGCTTCATCCATTGCCTGCTTTGAAGCCTCCACCGCAAGGCCCGTTAAAGTTTCTTTTGTGGCAAGATGCCTTGCCCTGATTCCCGTGCGGGTTTTAATCCACTCATCGGAAGTATCCATAATCTTACTTAAATCATCATTGGTTACAGTCTGCTCAGGAAGCAGACTGCCGGTACCGCATATTCTGGTTTTCATCTCTTTCTCCTATCCCTAAAAACTCCTGAACCGTTTATACCGTTCCTCCGCTATCTCTTCACCGGATTTTCCCTTATATTTCTCCAAAAACTCTCTCATATGGAACTTCATAAACATAGATATATCCTGCAGTGCTTTATCGTCTGCCCCGCCGTATTCCGGGATAATTTTCTCAACTACATTTAAATGGTGCAAATCCTGGGCGGTAATTTTCATAACTTCTGCCGCTTCTTTTGCACGTCTTCCGTCTTTCCAGAGGATAGAAGCAAAACCTTCCGGTGACAAAACGGAGTAAGTGGCATTTTCCATCATCCACACTTCATTGCCTACCGCCAACGCCAATGCGCCGCCGCTTCCCCCTTCTCCAATCATAAGACAGAGAATGGGAACTTTTACTGCCGACATTTCATAAAGGTTTCTGGCAATGGCTTCCCCTTGTCCCCCTTCTTCTGCTTCCATGCCGCAGAATGCCCCTGATGTATTTACAAAAGTGATAATGGGCCTTCCAAATTTTTCCGCCTGCTTCATAAGGCGCAGTGCTTTACGATACCCCTCCGGTGAAGGCATACCGTAATTGTGAAGCATACAGTCTTTCATATCCTTCCCTTTGTGTACACCGATTACCGTTACCGGCTGGCCGTCCAGATATGCGATTCCGCCTACAACTGCCGGGTCATCCCGGAAATACCGGTCCCCGTGAAGTTCAAGGAAATCGTCAAAAATCTTATCTATATAATCCACAGATGCGGGCCTGTCCGTCTTCCTTGCCGCCTTAACTTTCTCCCAGGCGCTTAAACTTCTACTTTTTGCCATGCGCTCTTTCATCAGCTCGCTGGGAGCAAAAGTAAAGTCCGTGGCAGGGGCAAAATTGGCAAACCCTTCCCGCTTCTCATGCATCTTTAATATCTTATACAATGTTTTCTTTAAATCTTTTCTCTCTACAATGGCATCCACAAAACCATGCTGCAACTGAAACTCTGCCCTCTGGAACCCTTCAGGAAGTTTCTGGCCTATGGTCTGCTCAATAACACGGGGGCCTGCAAAACCAATCAATGCCCCGGGCTCTGCCAGAATAATATCCCCCAGCATGGCAAAGCTGGCAGTAACCCCTCCGGTTGTGGGGTCTGTAAGCACAGGAATATACAAAAGACCTGCATCAGAATGTTTTTTTAAGGCTGCGGAGGTTTTTGCCATCTGCATCAAAGAAATAATTCCCTCCTGCATTCTTGCCCCGCCGGAGCAGCAGAATAAGATAACCGGAAGACGTTTTTCTGTGGCAAGTTCTACGGCGGAAGCAATCTTCTCTCCCACCACATGTCCCATGCTGCCCATTAAAAATCTGGCATCACAAACACCTAACACCACATCTACCCCGTATATTTTTGCCTCTCCCACGGTAACGCCTTCGTGGAGGTTCGTCTTCTCCTGGGCCGCTGCGATTTTTTCCTCATATTCCGGGAAATCCAGGGGATTCTTTGTCTCAAAATCCTCAAACCAGGGAGAAAAACTCTTTGCATCCGCCACCATCCTGATGCGCTTTGAAGTGCGCACCCGAAAATAATTTCCGCACTCGTAGCAGACATACTTGTTTTCTTTTACCTGGGATTTTATAAGTTCCCTTTTACATGCCGGACACACCATTACATCTGATTTTTCTTTTGCCGGCTGTTCGATTTTCTTTTTAAATAATGATGCCATCTTTAATCTACGCCTCCGATTGCAAATGTAAGTTCCGCGGATGCTGCAACTTTCCCATTTACTTTTGCAGTTCCCCTGCCCACTCCGATAGGGCCTTTTTCCTTGATAATCTCAAGTTCCAAATCCAGCACGTCACCGGGCAGTACTTTATTTTTGAATTTGGCATTATTAATGCCGGCAAAATATGCGGTTTTGCCTTTATTCTCCGGTTTGCTTAAAATTGCCACCGCTCCCACCTGTGCCATGGCTTCAATAATCAATACTCCCGGCATTACCGGTTCATTGGGGAAATGTCCCGCAAAATAAGGCTCATTGTAGCTGACGCACTTTCTTCCTACCGCCCTTTTTCCGTCTTCCACTTCCTCAATGGTATCTATTAACAAAAACGGCTGTCTGTGTGGAATAATTTCCATAATTTGTTTTGTGTTATATAATGACATTGTTTATCCCTCATATTTTCTGATTAAAAGAGTTGAATTGTGACCGCCAAATCCCAGCGAATTGCTTAATGCATATTTGAAATCGCCGGTTACAGGCTCCCTGCAGTAATCCAAATCTATCTCCTCATCCGGCGTTGTATATCCCACCGTCCGGTGTAAATATCCTTCTTCCAGTTCTTTTACACAGGTGACAAACTCAATGGCCCCTGCCGCCCCTAAAAGATGTCCTACCATAGATTTGGTTGAATTAATCTTAATACTTTTTGCATGTTCACCAAAAGCAAGTTTAATTGCCCTTGTCTCAAACAAGTCATTGTGATGGGTTCCCGTTCCATGGGCATTGATATAGTAAATATCTTCGGGCTTTATTCCTCCGTCTTCCACGGCATTTAACATTGCCCTTGCCGCTCCTGCGCCGTCCTCCTGGGGAGAAGTGATGTGATATGCGTCGGAAGAACAGCCATAACCTGTTATTTCTGCGTAAATCTTTGCACCCCTTGCCTTTGCGTGCTCTAACTCCTCCAACACAACAATTGCGGCTCCTTCTCCCATGACAAAACCGCTTCTGTTTTTGTCAAAAGGAAGAGAGCATTTCTCCGGGTCATTTACGGTAGAAAGAGCCGTAAGAGCGGCAAAACCTGCAATTCCCACCGGCGTTACACTGCTCTCAGCGCCGCCTGCAACCATTATGTCCGCATCTCCGTACTGAATGGTACGGAATGCCTCTCCAATGGAATTTGTTCCCGTAGTACATGCAGTTACCACATTAAGGCTCTTTCCCTTTAATCCAAACTGGATGGAAATATTGCCTGCCGCCATGTTGGTAATCATCATAGGCACCATTAAAGGATTTACACGGTTTGGGCCTTTATTCAACAACTTAATATGTTCATTTTCCAGGGTCAAAAGCCCCCCCACACCGGAACCAACAGAAACTCCTGCCCGATACGGATCTTCCTTTTCCATTTCAATGCCGGAATCCTCCATAGCTTCCTTTGCAGCCGCCACTGCAAACTGGCCAAACAAATCCATTCTCTTTGCCGTCTTAAAATCCATATAATCTTTACCCACAAAACCTTTGACTTCAGCAGCAATATGGCATTTATAATCTGTGGTATCAAAACGTGTAATAGGCGCAAATCCAATCCTGCCTTCTTTTACGGACTGCCAGAATTCTCCAATGGAAAGCCCAATGGGGGTGATAGCGCCCATGCCTGTAACAACTACTCTCTTGCTCATTTCTTATTCCTCCGATATCCTACATACTCATTCCGCCATCCACAGCAAAAACCTGCCCTGTAATATAATCCGACAAATCTGACGCTAAAAATACTGCCATGTTTGCAATATCCTTTGTAGTGCCAATACGTTTCAAAGGAATTGCATCTGTCATGGCCGCCTTTGCATCATCTGTCATGGCATCTGTCATATCTGTTGCCACGAATCCCGGGGCAATGGCATTTACATTAATTCCCCTGCTTGCAAGCTCTCTTGCCACGCTTTTGGTAAGACCAATGACGCCTGCTTTGCTTGCACTGTAATTTGCCTGTCCCGCATTTCCTAAAATGCCGGAAACGGAAGATATATTAATAATCTTTCCGCTTCTTTGTTTTAAGAAATATCTGGACATATGGCGAATTGTATTAAATGCCCCTTTCAGATTGGTATTTACTACTGCGTCAAAATCTTCTTCGGACATTTTCATTAAAAGGCCATCCCTGGTAATCCCCGCATTGTTTACCAGAATATCAATTCTGCCATATTTTTTAATTAACTCCGAAATCATAGCGCCGCAGGCATCAAAATCGGAAACATTGCACTGATATATTTCCGCATTTCCTCCGGCAGCTTTGATTTCCTCCGCCGCCTGTTCGGCTTTTTCTTTGGAGCCATTGTAATTTAAAATTACCGCAGCGCCTTCTTTTGCAAGGGAAAGGGCAATCTCTTTTCCTATTCCCCGGCTTGCGCCGGTAACCAGGGCAATTTTATTTTCCAACATATTTTTCAAAATCCTCCAGCTTATCAATATTATCTACTTTTACATCCCTGTTAATTTTACGCATAAATCCGGTTAATGTTTTTCCCGGCCCGATTTCCAAAAATGCGTCCGCCCCGTCTGCAATCAGGCGTTCTACGGTCTGCTGCCAGCGCACGGAAGAAGCTACCTGCTGCTGTAATAAAGGCTTTACCTGGTCTGCATCTGTTACATAATCCCCGGTGACATTGGCAAGGTACGGCAGGAAACTGTCTGCAATTTTTACATCTTTTAATGCTTCACCCAGCTTTTCTCCGGCACCGGACATCATGTCAGAGTGGAAAGGCCCGCTGACCTTAAGCGGTACCACACGTTTTGCCCCGGCTGCCTTTAATGTCTCTCCTGCCGCGTTCACAGCAGATTTTTCACCGGTAATCACAATCTGTCCCGGACAGTTATAATTTGCAATGGACACAATGCCCTCCGTCTTCTGGCAGACTCCTTCAATAATATCTGCCTCAAGCCCTAAAACGGCGCTCATTGCTCCCCCCGTAGGAACAGCCTCCTGCATATAAATTCCCCTTTTCCTTACAACGGAAAACGCGTCTTTCATATCCATAACACCTGCAGCAATTAATGCCCCGTATTCTCCCAGGCTTAATCCGGCAGCAACGTCCGGTGTGATTCCCTCTTCCTTTAATGCGGTTAAAATAGCTGCCTCTGTTGCAAGCATTGCAATCTGCGTGTACTCCGTAATGTTAATCCGGTCATTTTCCTCAAAACATAATTGGGGAATATCCAAACCGGAGGCTTCTGATGCCAGCTCATACACTTTTTTACATGCAGGAATGGCATCATAAAATTCCTTGCCCATTCCTACATACTGTGCTCCCTGTCCGGGAAACATAAATACCAGCTTACCCATGCCAATATCTCCTATCTTTTTCATATCTGTTCAGTTCAGTTACTTTTTCAATTAGTTTTTCAGTTGCCCTTTTACCTGTTTTTTTGCAGCAAATTATCTGCCTGCTCCATAATTTCTTCTATCATTTCCCTGCAGGTCTGTTCTTTGCTTATCAATCCTGCAATCTGGCCTGCCATCAGGCTTCCGTTGACCACGTCACCTTCCATAACCGCTTTCCGCAGGGAACCTAATGTAAGACGCTCCAACTCTTCTAACTCCACGCCTTCCTCTTCCATCTTTAAATATTCCCTGGTCATCTTGTTGCGCAGTACACGGATTGGATGCCCGGTACTTCTTCCCGTCACAACGGAATCAATATCTTTTGCCTTTATAATACTTTCTTTGTAATTGGAATGTACAATGGATTCTTTTGCAACCACAAAGCGGGTTCCCATCTGAACGCCTTCTGCTCCCAGCATCATAGCTGCGGCAAAACCTCTTCCGTCACCAATGCCCCCTGCTGCGATAACGGGAATATCCACTGCATCCACAACCTGGGGAACCAGAGTCATGGTAGTTGCACTTCCGATATGTCCGCCGGATTCCGTTCCCTCTGCCACAACGGCATCGGCACCGCCACGCTCCATCATCTTTGCCATTGCCACGCTGGCTACTACCGGAATCACCTTAATTCCTGCTTCTTTCCACATATCAATAAACTTACCCGGATTTCCGGCGCCGGTAGTTACAACTTTTACCCCTTCTTCCACGACAACCTGTGCCACTTCCGGGGCATTGGGATTCATCAGCATAACATTTACGCCGAAAGGCTTGTCCGTTAGTTCTTTTACCTTTTGTACCTGTTCCCTTACTACCTCAGGAGGAGCACTGGCTGCTCCGATGATTCCAAGCCCTCCGGCATTGGAAACAGCCGCTGCCAGATGGTACTCTGCCACCCATGCCATTCCCCCCTGAATAATGGGATACTTGATTCCAAGTAATTCTGTAATTCTGGTTTTCATAATGACTATGCCTCTACGCCTTTAGTTTTTAAATACTCTATAACATCATTTACAGTTAAAATCTTCTCTAAGTCCTCAGAGGGAATCTCAACACCGTACTCCTCTTCCAGGCTCATAACAAGCTCAAACAAATCCAGAGAATCTGCTCCCAAATCGTCTTTGAAGTTGCTTTCTGCCTTTACCTCGTCTTCCCCAACGTTTAACTGCTCTGCAATGATTGCTTTCAATTTTTCTAACATGTGATTTTCTCCTTTTCCTCTTAACCATTTTATTATGTTTGACAGACAAATACTTTGACTGTCAAATTATTTGACAATCAAAGTATAGTAGGGCTGGATATATTTGTCAACTGTTTTTTTTATTCACTTTGCACATCCTGCCCGCAGATGAATAATTTCCCCCATAATTACACAAACTGTATACTATACTTCAGAGCATACACATTTGCCAAATGATTTGCTATTCTCATTGAAACGGAGGATACCTGTTGGCAAATCATTTGGCTCACAGGTATAAAAACAAGAAAGGAGCCTCCATGGGAAAAAATAAAGATGTGAATTTAAATTCTGTCACAAGAGATGTGCATCAGGCAAAACAGGCAGATATTAAAAACCGTATAACTAACAAAAATGTTGACAGTGGTTCTGCGGCTGCTGTAAAACAGCAGGGTTTTTATTCCGACAGGGACAAACCGGCACCGGATAACAATCCTTTTTTTACGGAGAGAAGCAATCCCTTAAGCAGTAAGGGAAACTAAAAAACAGGAAGGGAAGGCAGATTCTAAACAATTATTTAAAAATGCTTCCTATGGCATACAGACTTTTTGACAAATCCTCCCGATACAAATTATCTTCCTCCCGAAGACTATTTATCACACAGGAAAAACTGTCTGCATTCCCCGTAGCATGAATATACCTGCCTTCCCCGATATACATTGCGATATGCCCCGGGAAATACAGCAAATCCCCTTTTTTTGCCTTATCATACGAAATGCTTTTTACGGAATACCCCGGATGGATTTTTGCATCCCGGTAAATTAAACATCCGCAGAAAAGATAGCACATAAAAACCATCCCGGAACAATCTATCCCCTGTCCGCTCTTCCCTGCCCAGCGATAGGGTGTGCCAAGATAACTCCAGGCATAGGCAGCCGCTTTATCCCGAAATTCCTGCTCACAAAAACTTCCCTGATTACAAAAATAATTCCGCTGTCTGTGGGAATAAAGATATCTGTCATTATCCAAACGCCTGGTAAGTGCAATACAGGGTACATAGCCTGCCGCTCCTGATGCCATACGGATTTTTACAAAACCATGTTCCCCGCCGCCTGTTTTTTCTTCCCTCTCCGGCATTTCCAAACATTCTACAAAACTTCCCTTTTCCAGTGTAACAAGCCTCTCCCCCTGTACTTTAGGTTCCAAAAGCACATCTGCAAAAGGGGCCGACACAATCCATACTTCTCCCAAGCCGTCTCTTTGCTGTATTTTTTCTTCCACCGTGATTTTCACATTTTCTTTTTTAATGAACCCAGGATAACCATAATGGGTTACTATCTGATAATACTTTCCAAATTCCCCCAAAATGCCTACTGCCCAACCCATAAATAACTGGTCCGTGGGAGTTTTGCCATCTTTTTCATAAAGAAAAACCGACGGCTTATTTACAATACCGATTCTCATCCGGTTTCCTTGCGTTTTCTTTATGTATATGCAAAAAATCAGGATTATAACATTTCTTTATAAAAATTCCACACATTTTTATAGCAGACTGCTTCTATTTCACTGCTTTTAAATCCCTGTTTTTTCAATGCACAGGCAAGATATTCCATATATGATGCATCTTTTAAATCCGGATTATCGTTTGTGCCGTCAAAATCAGAGCCAAGCCCCACGCAGCTTATTCCCCCTAAGTCTGCGATGTAGGAAATATGCCTTACAATATCTTCTATTTTGCTGAAATATACACCCTTCTCCTGCTTATCTGCAAGAAATTTTCCATAATAATTGACACCGATAATGCCGCCCCGCTCCGCTATACTGCAAATCTGCCCATCCGTTAAATTTCTTGGGTGAGGACAAAGGCTTCTGGCATTGGAATGGCTGGCTGCAATGGGTTTTTTCGTAATTTTAAGCACATCCGCAATACCTTCGTCCGAAAGGTGGGAAACATCTACAATCATGCCTAACTGCTCCATCCTTTCCAGAAAGGCAATACCTGTTTCTGTCAATCCTTTGTGTTCTCTTGCGCATATTTTTCTCTCGTCTAAGACCGCCGGTGAACCATAAGTATTTTCATAATTCCAGGTCAGGGTCATCATCCGTGCCCCTGCATCATACAGTTCTTTTAGTTTTTCCAGGCTTCCCTGGCAGATTTCCCCTTCCTCCAATGTAAGCACAGCCGTTATCCGTCCTGCTTTTCGGTTTTCCTCCATCTCCCGGAATGTGCGTGCCTGACCAATGCTGCCGCCATGCTGCTTCATCTGTTCCATAAACAGACGTATCTGTTCTTTGGCGCATGCATAGGGGTTTTCTTCCTCCCCCCAGTCCACATATACTGCAAAATTCTGTAAAAGATACTTTCCTTTGTTCATTTTTTGGATATCAAGCCGAAGGTCATTTTTCATCAGGCTTACGGCTTCCCCCTGTCTCTCCTTTGTGTACAATGCCGACAATGTGTCGCAGTGCAAATCTGCAATGAACATGCTTTTACCTCCTACATATTAGTCTGGATGAATTTCTGCTCACAGGATTACTACACGCCAGTAAGCAAAGACAGCGCTGTTTTTACAAGTGGTGGCAAGCCCACCACTATAAACTCACTTTCCATCTTCTCTAACACTGTCCTTGTGTTCCACGGAATTTAAACCCAAAAGAATTAAATCGCAGAGCATACTGTTTGCTGTTGCTTTTGCATATTGAGTTGATTTTAAAGTATCCAATTCTTCTTTCATAGCATCAGACACGTAAACAGAATAGCGTTTCAGACTTGCAGCCATGTTTTTCCCTCCCTTCAAATTAGTTCATAAACCGCTATTCATATAATTATGACATGTCTGCTTCCTTTTTCAATTGATGATAATATGAATGAAATCAAAATGCAATAATAATTGAGGAAAAAATCTTCCTACAAGCCTTCAAAAGATATGCTATATTGAACATAACAAAAGGGCAAAGCCACAGAAGCGGCTCTACCCTCCGTAAAATACAACTTATCCCCTTATGAAGTCAGCAGTTGCTATCAAATAGTGGCGGCTATTTTACAGTAATCTTACAGGTAGCCTTTTTGCCATTTGATGTCTTGGCAGTGATTGTAGCCGTTCCTTTTTTCTTTGCTTTTACTTTGCCGTTTTTGTTAACGGTAACTACTGACTGCTTACTGCTGCTCCAGGTAATCTTCTCTGTTGCAGTGATTGGATTTCTGGTTACTTCAAGTTTCTGGCTCTTGCCTTTATTTAAAATAATCTTCTTCTGGCTCATCTTAAGCTTCTTAGTGGTTACTTTCTTGGTCTGGACTGTAATCTTACATGTTGCCGTAGCGCCACTCTCCATAGTAACTGTAATTTTAGCTGTTCCTTTTTTCTTCGCAGTAATCTTACCGTTTTTATTAACCGCAGCCACCTTTTTGTTGGAAGATTCCCAGGATTTCACTTTATCGTTGAAAGGATACTTCTCGTCAACTTTAATTGCTGTTGTAGAACTTTTCACTTGCAATGGAGCAGATGTGGCTGTCAGCTTTACTTCAGGTACTGTCACCTTGCATGTTGCTGTCTTGCCGCCTGCCTGCGCAGTGATAGTCGCTTCCCCCATACCAATTGCTTCGACGTTGCCATTATTTGTAACGGTTGCAACCTTATTATCAGAAGTTGACCATTTCACAGTTTTGTCTATTGCATTGTTCGGTTCAACGGCTGCTGTCAATAAAATTGTTTTTCCTCTCAGAAGTGTTACGCTTGTTTTATTCAAATTCACGCTTGTCACAGAATCACTTCCTGACGTTTCAGTTGGCGTAGTGGACGTATCTGGTTTTTGATCAGTGTTGCCCTGATTCGGATTAGAAGAATCCTGTTCCCCGTTCCCTTCAGATGGGCTTTGTCCTTCTCCACCCCCCGATGGGTTGGGCGTTTCGCTGCCTTCTGACGGTGCTTGTCCTTCATTACCATCACCTGACGGATTTTGTCCTTCATTACCACCGCCTGACGGATTTTGCTCCCCATCTGCTACGCTGTAATATGTCATTGCAGACGGTAATCCCTTTACAGCTTCGCTTCTGATTTCCCCATTTTCATCCTCCCAATGATTGCCTTCCTGTTGCGGGAGAGCAATAGCCTTCGCAAGATTGGCTGGAAACCTAACTTCCTCAAGATCTAAACAACCAACAAGCATACGTGACATATACTCCATATCTATTACGTTGCTTGTATCAAATCTGCTAAGATCCAAATTCTTCAAATTAAAAGAAAAATAAAACATATTATACGTATACACCAAGCTGCTTGTATCAAAACTACTAAGATCCAAGTTTGTCAAACTGCTACATCCACTAAACATAAACGACATATCTGTTACTCTGCTTGTGTCAAATCCACTGACATCCAAATTCGTCAAGCTGCTACATCCACTAAACATACTCGACATATTTGTTACATTGACAGTATCAAGACCGCTCAAATCCAAATCTGACAGGCTGCTGCACCCGGTAAACATAAACGACATATCTGTTACTCTGCTTGTATCGAATCCGCTAATTTCAATACTCTCCAAATTTGAACATCCATATAATAAATAAGAAACATCTGTTATCTTTGATACATTGATTTTGGCAGCTTTGATTTTTTCCTTATAATCCCAACTCCAAGGCCTTTCAGTTCTTTTTTCCTGGAAATCTCCCGTTCCTTCCAGTATCAGCGTTCCGTTTGCATCAATTCTCCAGACAATTCTTCCATCACGGCCTGACGCAATATCACCCTGATGATGACCAGCATAGACTTTAAGTTCACAAGTTCCCTGCTTCCCTCCTGCTGTTGCCGTAATCGTACACTGCCCTGCCGAAACAGCAGTTACTGTGCCATTTTGTACTGTGGCAACAGAAGGGTTGCTGCTTTCCCATGAAATATCGGAATCTGTTACTGTTGTATAAGCCGGAGCAAGAGAAGCCTGCAACACTGCCGTTTCTCCTTCTAACAGCACCAGTTCATCCTCACTTAAGAGAACCTTTTTAACCGGAAACTCAGTTGGCTCTTCCTCTTTAATGGCAATATCCGCCGTTAAAACCGTTTCCTTTCCTGTGAAATTCGGCGTCGTATGCAGAGAATAGCACACTTTCCCCTGGCAAAAGGCACTTCCATATATATAGCCGCTGGTGGTATCCGCCTCAAATTCCACTCGTTTATCCGTCCCGTCTTTTGCGATACTGCATATAGAAGAAGTATCATTATAATACAAACGATTCTGATACAGGGAAAGCCCGGAATAAGCCTTCCCCCAATACCAATTTTTGTTTTCCCACCTGCCGATATCGGCAATCTCAGTTCCTGCATCCGACAGAGTTGATAAAGAGGTCTTTTTTATTTTTCCAGTTTTGCTCCTACTGTCAAATATAATATAATAACAATCGTTCCACTGCTCTCCGTCCAATACCAAGGGGGAATCTACATCATTCCAAAACACATTGTCATATTTTGTATTGGCAGCAGAATAACCCTCACCCGAAACTTCCCAATCGTAATGGCCAGCAAGGGCATTATCACTTTTTAGCATATATTGATGTCTGGCCCTGCCAACAAGATCCCATGTGGGATCATCCCATGTCACATCCACATGATAATAGGAACCGTCCAGTTCAACCAGATTCCAGGCATGATTCATTGCAGCGCTTCTGACCTTAAAGCTTCTAATCCCCACCTGTTCCAGCAAATAACCGTATGCTAGCGCGTATCCATTGCACACGCCTGTATGATTGACCAGCACGCCATATGCCGAATAAGACTCGTCCGGAATAGTATGATTATCATAATTTTCCTTATCATATTCACAATTTATCGCCAGATAGTCATGCAGCGCTATTACTTTCTGCAAATCGCTCATGCCTTCTTTCACAACCGAAAGAGCTGCCCTGGTTTCCTTGTAAAACGCCTCACCATCAGTCTCCACGAAAGTAAATATCAGTATATATACACTACTGTCTACACTACTGTCGATATCAACACAACTATATGAATATCTTTGACTAACAAAATAAAGATCCGCATGCTCATTTAAAAGGCTGGCAAGCATGCCATTTAACCTGCTGACCGGTATGTCATAATCGGAAATATCAACACCTTTCTCCCCCTTCATCAACGACCGATAAATAAACTCCTTTGCTGCCTCTTCTTTTTCTTCATCCGGCTGATCCATAGAAAAAAAGGCAATCTCGTTCTCTGCCGAAGAAGGCATATCACCAAACTGGTATGCACCCTGGATTTCTGCCTCCACTGTTATTAAGTCCGTCTGTTCTTCTTCGGTTTCTCCCGCCGTCTGCTGCGACTGCCCGTCTGATTCTTCTTTTGTTTCTTCTGCTTTTTCTGCCTCCGGTCTAACCTGCTCTGCCGCTGTCGTTTCCGGCAGAAGCATACACGACATAATAAAAAGCAGCATTGCTAATAATAAAAATCCTTTTCCCTTTTTCATAACCATCACCTCTTAGTATTTTTTTGCTACTGCTAGTAGTATAGCTATTATACATCCACAGGAACTTTTTTTCAACAATTAGTTGTTTGTAATTACCAAATACATACACTAATAATTTATGTATCATTTTGCGGACAATCTTTATGCTTCTTCTTACTGACTCTTTCTCCTCATTCCTTTCCAGGAATAATTCCTGCATTTGCAGCACATTTTAGATATCTTCTAATTCCTCTTTTATCTCTACATCTAAATTTTCCATCTGCTCCATTTCGTATCGCCTCCCTTCCCCCGTCTCCTTTATATTTAGGGTTCTGTTTATATAGAGTGCGGTTTTTGAAAAAAGGTTGCAGTAAATGGAAAATTTTTTATTTCCATTAAAAAAGCAGGGCACAAGCCTGCCCTTCCAGGCACGTTTTTTAATACTTCATGCTTTTTTCGCCCTTCTCTTTGTGATAAATATTATCTTTTTTAAAGATATATAATTTATTATAGTTGGTTCAGTGAACCACAATCAACACAAAATACATGTTTCCGATTTTACGACATGGTAAAAGCCGGTGACAATCACCGGCCCAATGAAAATTCAAACCATATCCAAACAACCTATTTTTCCAGAAAAAAACATATAGAATTTTGAAATACGCTGCCAGATATCATGAAAACGGCAGATGCACATCTAAGATAGACCTGTACGTCTGCCATAAATATTACTTGTCATCATAATGTCCCCTGCACTGTTTTACAGTAATGCCATCTTCATTGACTTCGTAGACAAGCCTGTCTTTATCATTGATTCGCCTGCTCCATTTTCCCTTATGAATGCCTTTTAGTGGTTCTGGTTTTCCCTCTCCAATTCCTCTATGGTTTTTATCACAACTTGCCCGTTTTGGACCTGATTGTCAGCTTGACGCAAATATTCCATATTGGAATCAGAGTAAAAAGAATCCATAGAGGCTGTTATTTCAAAGGGTATTCTCCGATCACGCAGGGCTTTTTTTGCATAAATCATAAAAAAGGTGGTAAGGTTCATTCCCATTTCATCGCACATCTCATCAAGTCGTTTTTTCATTTCATCATCAAATTGAAGGCTTACCGTAGCCATGCTATCACTTCCTTTCTCAATTCATAATAATATGCATTGAAGCAAAATTCAATAATAATTGAAGAAAGAATCTTCTTGCAAACCTCCAAAAGATATGCTATATTGAACATAGCAAAAGGGAAAGCCATAGAAACGGCTCTACCCTCCGATAAACAGTACATAACCTCTTATGAGGTCAGCCGTTGCTATTGGGAGTAGCAGCGGCTATTTTCCTTTGCCCTTGAAGATTGTATAGCATAATCCCACAAGAGCAACAACAAATATACAAAACTGAAATAAATCAGGGTATGTAACATTCATCTTATCACCCTCCTTTCTTTTCGTTTGGAGGATTTCAGAAATCACTCCATCAAAGAAGGGTAAAGCCGCCTTTTGCTCTATGGTTTCCCATAGTGGAAATATACCACAATTTCTGACACATTACAACATTCTTTTCCATCTATCAATTGCTCTGATCATCTCATATTTATATATTGTTCCGGTTTTACGACATGGGAAAAGCCGGTGACAATCACCGGCCCAATGAGAAAAACAATTTCTTCTGTCTGGCTAATTTATTTTCAAATCATAGGATTATTTATCATATTTATTCTTCTAAAACACTGTGTGGTGAGTTGACACATCCTAAAAAAATAAAAAACAATGAAAGTGTAAAAATCGTAATATCATTTACAAGCCCCTGAATCAGATAAGAACAGATGGTAGCTATAACAGCAATATTCATAGGATTTTTAGCCAGGCCTTTTACGGCATGGGCAAATGTCCCAAATATTATGCCAAAATAACTTACTGTTCCCACAATCCCTGTCTCCATTAAGAGATTAAGGAATTCATTATGGGCTCCATAAAAAACAGTGCCGTCAATACTTAACATCTCTTCCCTGTAATACGGTGCCACCGCCATATTAAAACAATTCAAACCACACCCAAACAGCTTATTTTTCCATGGAAAATCCATATAAACTTTTGGAATGCGCCGCCAGATATAACCTCTTCCATGTCCGAAAGTATCTGTTAAAACAAATGGCTCCCAGAAAGCCCCTACGGTCTTTTCCTGAAAAAACATATTGATACATAGTAAAAATATAACAAACAATATAACTGCCGCAATAACCAATAACAACCATATTTTCTGTAATGTATGGCATATTTCTTTTTTTGGGGAATAATTTCTTCCCGCCAGGCAGCAAATAAGTATTATAATAACTTCAATGCTTAATATAGATGGTTCTAAAAATAAACATCCAATTCCTTCCATTGTATACATTCTGCCCGGAATCCATCTATATAAAAGAAATGTGGCTATTCCTGCAAAAAACAATAAACAGGTCATCTGGCAGAAACGCCTAAAATATTCCTTACCTCCCAGGGCAAAGTAAAATAATACACAAAATACCGCCGCCATTGCAGGATAAATACTGTCCGAGCGCAAAAGAACCATATCCAAAAATCCAAGGAAAAGGTATATGGTTAAAACATTTTTTGTAAACTGCTCTTTACATATCAAATACATCGCCATTGCTGCCGGCAATGCCAATGCAAGAAAAGCGGCATTATAATTAATATTTCCAATGGGGCTGACATAAATCGCCATTTCTTCTTTCAAATAGAACGTTTCCCGTATATGGAATAAATTTACTTTACAGTTTAATAAAATTCCCCAAAGATATATACCCCCGCTTCCCAACAGATAACACCAGAACAATATGGCATCCCATTTCGCATAACTTTGTACGCAAAAATATGCAATGATACATAAAAACATCACAAAAAAACCTATACGCTTCCCTACTGTCGGAGAAAACATTTCCTGCCTGTCCATGGAAACAACTCCTGATAAACAAATGCTTCCCAAAAAACATAAAGCAGCTATATCTGCGGACAGCCATTTTTTCTTCAATATTTCATGATGACAAAAGTATAAATTCCTGATGAAAGGGAACAGGCATATTATTCCGAATATTCCTGTCACTGCGATAAAAAAAACAATTTTCTTTTCGTTTAATCCGTTAAAACCGTCATAATGATATAATGGAAAAACAAGGAGCATCAGCACCAGATAAATATATGCGGCGCCATATGCCATTAAATCCACGGGTGAATCATTAAAACCAATTTCTCTTTTCATGCTTTTTCTAATTATGCATACCTGATATGTATTTTTATTGGCCAGGCTGCCAAACATACAGGCAGCCTGACAATTTTCACACATTATTTCTTTACTGTAACTTTACATGTAGCTTTTTTATTGCCTACTTTTGCTGTAATGGTAGCTTTTCCGGGTTTTTTTGCCTTAAGTTTACCATTCTTTACGGTAACTACTTTCTTATTGGAAGTACTCCATTTAATCTTTCCTGAAGCTGTCACCGGATTTTTAGTTGCCGTAAGTTCTGCAGTTTCCCCTTTCTTTAACTTAATCTTTTTCTTGCTCATCTTTACATTTTTAAGGGTTACTTTCTTTGTCTGGACTTTAACCTTAAAGCTGGCTGTTTTATCTCCTGCTTTTGCAGTTATGGTAGCTTTTCCGGCTTTTTTGCCCTTTACAACGCCATCGGCTGTAACGGTTGCAATCTTATCATTGGATGTAGACCATGTTACTGTCTTATCCGTTGCATTGTCCGGGGTAATTTCTGCCTTAAACTTGTACTTTGTTCCCTTCTTAATAGTAACTGTACCTTTTACATTTGCACCATCATAGGTTACAACCACGCCGGTAACTGCCACATTCTTAGGAGTCTCAGTTGTTGTTGTCTGGGTAGTTCCCGGTTTGTTCGTATCTGACGTATTTGTGTTTGTGTTGTTGTCATCATTGTTCGTCGGGTTTGGGTCAGTTTTTCCACTTGGGTTTGGGTCAGTTTTTCCACTTGGGTTTGGGTCAGTTTTTCCACTTGGGTCTGTGTTAGACTCTCCGCGCGTACTTGCTTCAACATTTTTCCCTGACGCCGACGCAAATGTGTCAGGAATCATGCTGACGCCCAGCACGATTGCAAGAGCAACTGCCAGTCCACGTTTTACAAGACCTGGTTTCAATTTCATTTTGAGTTCTGTCATACTCGTTTTCCTCCTGTTATCCTGGGATTTAGAGTACCCTGGCTATCTTATGGCATACAGCCCTACATACCTACTTCGCATTTATTGCTCTCATTCTGCCGCTCCACGGAATCTAATCCCCGAAGGATTAAATCACAGAGCATTCCGTTCACTGTCATCTTTTCGTAACGGTTGGACTTCAATGAATCCAGTTCTGCTTTCATGACAATAGGAACAGAAATTGAGTAACGTTTCAGTTTCGCAGCCATAGCATCTCCTCCTCGCCCATTGTTTTTGTTGGTTCAGTGAATCACCATATTGCTTATTATAATGGTTCAGTGAACCAATGTCAATAAAAAAATAAATATTTGCATTATAATTTAAAAACAATAATCCGCAAATACACTTTGTGAAGAATACAATTTGCACTACTTTATTTTACAGGTAGTTTTTGTTAATTCGGAACTTTAATTTAAGTCGTTTGTTTTCTTTACATCCTTGCCCTACTTCGGTATAATCACAAATGAGGTGATGCGCATGTCTACAAATAGACCCAGGTATACCGTTTCCGTGGATGATGAACTGTTTCAGAAAATAGAAGATTTCCGTTATGAATATCGCTATCAAACACGTTCACAGGCAACGGTGGAACTTATACGGCTTGGACTGGAAGCCTTAGAAAAAGAAGAGCAGGAGAAAAAAAATACATCTCCCGACTCATAGGATTCAAAATAACCATTTATGCAGGCTAATCCTGTAACAGAACAAAGCACCGGATATGGTTTATATCCAGTGCTTTGTTGTCTATTCCTGAAAATTTTCCGGCTTTTCATACCGGTTCCAAATCTTATGTTCCCCACAAACATGCTTTGTTCCGTCTGAATCCTGAATAATGTAATCTCCCACACCGATAAATGTCCTTCCCCTGCGGTGTGTAATATAAGGGCATACAATGGAACCGTCCTCCCGTTCAATCTTCACAAGGAAATCCGTAACAATCCAGCCTGTTGTCACTACCTCGGATAACAACTCAAAACCATCCTCCATACCCTTTCCAATCTCATATTTCTCAATATCTGTCTCAAAAGATATTCTTCTGCTCTTCATATTTACCCTCCATAACACAGACATTCTGTGCCTTCACTGACTGCACATGCCGGTTTCCCAACATTATTTTTTAGTTACTATCTTTATAATAAAACAAACGCGGCCATTTGTCCAGCATCATAAAATCCATTATCTTTTCATTACTGTGCATATTTCCATTCACGTCTGACTCATTTTAAATTATCTAATTTGCTTTTAATTTTATCAAAATCATTTTGGAACAAATATCCCTTCATTCCTGCCTTTTTTGCCCCTACTACATTTTCTTCTCTGTCATCCAGGAAAAAACATTCCTCTGCTTCTAAAGCATAGGTTTCTAAAAGATATTTGTATATTTTTAAATCAGGTTTTAATAATTTGGCTCTGGCTGAAACCACAATTCCATCAAAAAAATCCTGTTCAAACTGCCTGGGGAAATACTGATAAAACTCTACGGAGGCATTGGACAAAATATACAACCCATATCCTTTTTCCTTTACATACCGAATAAATTCCTCTGCTCCTTCTACCTTCACCATGCAAATGTCCCATTGCTCCACGCACATCTTTAATTTTTCATGTAATTTTTCCGGGACACGTTTTTTTACCAGCTCATACCGTTCTGCATTCGTGATTTCTCCCCTGTCCCCCATGAGCCACTCCGGGCCTTCAAATAATTCTTTTTTGATTATCCTTTTTTCCTCTTCACTGCCGCACACCTTGTCCAATATCACGTTGGGATTATAATCCAATAAGACATTTCCCATGTCAAAAATAATATTCTTAATCATAACGTTCCTCCATAAAAATTCTTATTTTATTGTAGCACGTTCTTCCATATAATGCTATATCTGAAAATGTGAGCTGGGCTTAATTTGAGAAGTAAATATTTCAGTTCACGGTCTAACCACAAGCTGTTATTTCATAAATTATAATATATTCCCTGTAAAAAATGTAATTGTTCTGCAATTATCGTTGCATTTTTTGTGTTTATACGCTATTCTATACATGAAAAATTGAATGGGGGAGAAACTATGTACCGAATTGCAATAGAAGAGCTTTACAAATGGAAAAACAGCAGACACCGTAAGCCCTTGATTATTGAGGGGGCAAGGCAGGTGGGAAAGACCTGGCTGATGAAAGAATTTGGCAATAAAGCTTACACTGATACCGCATATATCAATTTCGATTCCAATTCAAGAATGGCTGAGTTATTCGCCGCCGACCTGAACACTGACCGCCTGATTATGGGTATTGAGCTGTATATCGGCAAAAAAATTGATGCGGATAATACGCTGCTGATATTTGATGAAGTGCAGGAAGTGCCGAGAGCGCTTTCATCACTTAAATATTTTTATGAAAATGCTCCCCAGTATCATATTGTCTGCGCCGGTTCACTTTTGGGGATTGCTCTGCACGAGGGCACATCATTTCCTGTGGGAAAGGTGGATTTTATGAGCCTTTATCCCTTATCCTTTAAAGAATTTTTGATGGCAACAGCCGGTGAACGCTTTGCCAGACTCCTTGATAAACAAGATTATCAAATGGCCGCTTCTTTTAAACAGACCTATATTGATGCGCTGAAACAATATTACTTTGTGGGCGGTATGCCGGAGGCGGTGCAGAGTTTTGCCGATGAAAAGGATTTCAACAAAGTTCGTGCCATTCAAAAACATATACTGGCGGCTTATGAACAGGATTTTTCCAAACATGCTCCCATCACCATCGTTCCAAAAATCCGTATGGTATGGAACAGCATCCCCTCTCAGCTTGCAAAGGAAAACAAAAAGTTTATCTACGGCCTTGTACGTGAAGGCGCACGGGCAAAAGAATACGAAGCTGCAATTATGTGGCTCTGCGACTGCGGACTTGTCCACAAGGTCAGCCGTGTAAGTACGGCGAAAATCCCGCTGAAAGCCTATGAGGATTTAAAAGTCTTTAAGCTTTTTATCGTTGATGTGGGACTTTTAGGCTGTATGACCGGTCTGCGACAGCGTACATTGCTTGACGGCAACGATTTGTTTACTGAATTTAAGGGTGCTCTGACCGAGCAATATGTATGTCAGCAGCTTAAAACCATTGATGACTTAGGTATTTACTATTATACCAATGACCGCGGTTCCTGCGAAATAGACTTTGTTGTTGATACGGGCGAACAAATCGTGCCTATGGAGGTTAAGGCGGAAGTCAATCTGAAAGCAAAAAGCCTGAAAACCTATCGTGATAAATTTAATCCTGAAATTTCCGTCCGCACTTCAATGGCAGACTATAAAAAGGAAGACTGGCTGCTCAATCTCCCGCTGTATGCCGTTGAAGAGATTTACAAGTGTGTTTAAAAACAAATCCTGTTTCGGAAATGACAATAATCCCTCAGACTGCGGATAACAGCACTTTAAATCCAATTAAAATCAAAATTATACCTCCGCAAATCTGTGCCTTTGCCTGGTATTTTGAACCGAAAATGCTGCCAATCTTCACCCCCACAGCAGAACAGACAAATGTTACCACTCCGATAAAAGACACTGCCGGGATAATGGATACTTTTAAAAATGCAAATGTAACTCCCACTGCCAGCGCATCAATGCTTGTTGCCACTGCCAGCAAAAACATATTTTTCCCATCCATGGAGGCATCCGGGGCCTCTTCTTTCTCAAAAGCTTCTTTTATCATGTTTCCCCCAAGATAAAGCAACAGAAAAAATGCAATCCAGTGGGCATATTTTGTAATCATATCTGCAAAAAAACTGCCCAGAATATAACCAATCAAAGGCATTAGCGCCTGAAATCCCCCAAACCATACACCGGCAATGCACATATGCTTTAACCTTATCTTTCCCAGAGATAACCCCTTACAGACAGACACTGCAAAAGCATCCATAGATAAACCCACTGCTAAAATAAATAATTCCACTATTCCCATGTCATTTCTCCTCGTATGTTTATTCTCACCCAAAACAGGAAGCCTTTCCTATGATAAAAAGACCCACAGGCAGCCTGATGCTGCCCATGAGTCTCACCGTTTATAGTAATACCGGGTGTTATCACCATTGTGTCGATAATTACTACACATATAAAATGTGCCGATTACTCCCTCCTGGCATATGATTTTACATATTAGCATAACCTCTAAAACTATTCAACATGTTTTTAAAATTATACAATTACAACTTACGCATTTCCCTCACAGCCATGTTTTTCTTCTCCGCAATGATGCTCTTTGCAGGAATGTTCGCCATTGTGATGATGGTTGCAGGAAACATTGGGATTATACGCTAAATTTCCTGCCAGTAAAGCCTTTACTGCCTCATCCGTATTGCCTTCCACGCCGCCGTAAAGAGCAATGCCAGCCGCCTCCAATGCATTTCTTGCCCCGCCGCCGATGCCTCCGCAAATTAAAGTATCCACATTGTGCTCTGCAAGAAAACCTGCCAGGGCTCCGTGACCGCTGCCTTCTGTGCCTACAACTTTAGAATCCTTAATCTCATTGTCCTTAATCTCATAAATCTTAAATTCCTCCGTATGTCCAAAATGCTGGAATACATTGCCGTTTTCATAAGTCACTGCTACTACCATTTGATTTTTCCCTCCATCTTTCTTTTCATTGTTCACAAAATTCTTTTTCTTAAAGCATTTTTTCCCACAGCAGTAAGATGCTTCCCCCTGGCAAAGCCGGTAATTACCGCCTTCAATCCGCAGGCTTCTTCCATTCACCAGACAGTCTGCTATCTTAAACCGTGCGCTTTCATAGACTTCTGTTACGGTTGTTCTGGAAATATCCATAGAACGGGCGCACTGCTCATGGGTCATTTTCTTATAATCCACCAGTCGGATTACCTCATATTCATCCAAAGTAAGACATACCTGCTGTACTTTTGACTCCTCCATGGGGCCAAAATTCAAATATTGGGGTTCCTGGCATATCCTTCTGCATCTGCTTGGTCTTGCCATAATGCGCCTCCGTTTCCGTTATATGTCGATAATAGTATAACTCTGTTTTTAGAAATTATCAAGTTTTTTCCTTAAAAGTATAAATTCCTAAAGTTGACGTTGAGAAGGGAGAAAAAATGAGTATAATAAAATAGAAAAAGATTAACCAACCTCCCCACGGCAAATTGCAAACTTCAAAGGAGAACACATGAACTACCAATTTATCCAAAATATATCCATTAACTGGAGCAACATAGAGCCCCACAGCTATTTGCGGAACATCCCCTCTATCAGCGGTTTAAATTACCTGGAATTTCCCAATCCCATCACCTTTTTTGTAGGGGAAAACGGCAGCGGAAAATCCACCCTGTTAGAGGCAATGGCCATCGCTTCCGGCTTTAACCCGGAAGGAGGTTCCAAAAACTACAATTTTTCCACCTATGATTCCCACTCCGAATTATATGACGCCCTACGAATTACAAAAGGATTTCGTATGCCGGGGTGGGGCTATTTTCTTCGTGCGGAAAGTTTTTACAACGTTGCCACAAAAGAAATGGAATATGCAGATAAAAACCACCCATCCCAGCGGTTTCACGAAAAATCCCACGGGGAAAGCTTTCTCAACATTGCCCAAAAACAATTAAAACCGGAAGGCTTATATTTTTTAGACGAACCGGAAGCCGCCCTTTCCCCCCAACGGCAATTGACACTGCTTATGGAAATCTATGGATGTGCCATGCAGAATTCCCAATTTTTTATTGTAACCCACTCTCCTATTCTGCTGGGAATACCGGGAGCCACAATCCTCACCTTTGACAACGGGCAGGTGCATCCCTGCAGTTATGAGGAAACGGACAGTTACCAGGTGACGGAAATGTTTATCAATAACAGAAAACAATTATTAAAACGATTGTTAGAGGATTGACAATTTATTCTTATCTACGACCCGCTGGAAGTATAATGCTTCACCCCAAACCGCCATAAAACGCCGCAGGGCACCAAAAACAGCAATGCCAGCAGAGGCGCCGCCATATAAATCCAATGGGTACGCCTTCCCAAAAGATATAACAGGGGATAATACTGCACCAGGGCGTAAGGAATCACAAAAGTTGTAAACAAAAGTATTTTATTCCCATAAATCCCAATGGGATACTTGCCGTATTCACTGGCCCCATGAGTAAACACATTCATAAATTCCAGCCCCTCTAAGGTAAAAAAACTTAAAGACGCCAAAATCCAAAACAGGCCGGTAAATACCGCCATTCCCCCAAGAAGCATAAAAAGAACCGTCAGTATTTTCAAAAAATTCCACTCCACGCCGCTTTTAAAGACTCCGTAGAAAAACATCACAACAGCCTGAAACATCCGCCCAATCCTGGATAATTCAAACTTACTTCCCAACACCTGCAAGACTGCGCTTCTGGGCCTTACCAGAACACGGTCAAACTCTCCCCTTCTCACCATTCCCGGAAATTCTCCAAAACCCCTGGCATACATTTCCGCCAGAGAAAACTCCATTAATACAATGCCATAGCACAACAGCACTTCCTGATAGGTAAATCCCTCTACCTGATGAAATCTTTGAAACAAGAAGAAAATTCCCAAAAAAACATTAAATGACATAAAAAACTGTCCCATCACCGTAAGCCAGAAAGATGTTTTGTACTCCATAACGCTTCTCACATGAATGGACACATAATGTATATATAAACCCACCGATTTCTTTATCCTGTCAGCCATCTTTACCCTCCTTGTACCGCAACACGCCTTTCTGCAATCTTAAATAAAATCTGTCCCAGAAATACCAAAAAAATCAGCCAGAATATCTGTAAAAAAACGGCTTTTTCCATTTCTCCCATACTCATGCTTCCGCTGTAAACCCGCAGGGGTACATTCTGCATGGATGCAAAGGGCAGAAGTTCTATAACATACTGTATCTTTGCCGGAAGAAACGGCAAAGGTATCACCGCCCCCGATAAAAAGTCTGCTGCCGATGTAAAAACCATCCGCACTCCTAAGGGTGAAATAATAAAAAAGGTTACGGCATAAACCAGCATACAGCTTGCCACCGTTACCGCCAGCCCTAAAAACAAAGTTACAAGAAACAGAACAAAATGCCCAAAACTGGCCGGCGGCTCTAACCTAAAAGGCCTGGGCAGAAACACCGCCACAATAAGAATGGGAAAGCACCGCAGTGCCCCGCGGGACATCCGTTGTGCCATGTTTCTGGAAAACCACATGTGATATATGCCGATGGGCCTGCAAAGTTCATAAGCAATATTTCCGTCACGGATAGAATCAAATATCTCCGTTTCCATCTGCCATGTTGCAAAAAAAGCAAGAAATGCCTGCTGCATCCAGATATAAGACACAGCCGCCGAAAAATCCATGGGAAAGTCATAAGGGTTTGTCTGGTAAAACGCGCGAAACACCATGATTTCTAAAAATCCCCAGGCAAACTGAGTAATAATTCCCGCCAGCGCAGCCGCCCGGTATTGAAGCCCCATAATAAAGCGCAGCCGAAAAAAAGAAAGATATTTTTTCATCATACACCTCCATATGCGTTGTTTATACCCGCGAACGAAATTAATTGCCGTTTCCAATTTTTCATCGCGGTATATGCAGTTGCACTAAACATTTGCCTACGGCAAATATTAAGTGTAACTAAGTATAAATATCATAACTACGGTAAAGTTCCGCTATGGTTTCATCCATATTTTCCCCGCCTTGTCTGATATCCTCTAACGTTCCGTCCATAAGAATCCGCCCTTTTCCAATGTGTATAATCCTTCTGGTCAAAGCCTCAATATCCTGCATATCATGGGTGGTAAGAATCACCGTCGTCTTATGTAGCTTATTTTGTTGTTTGATAAAATCCCTGACAGATAATTTAGAAACAGCATCCAGCCCAATGGTAGGCTCATCCAGAAACAGAATCTTAGGACTGTGTAAAAGAGACGCCCCAATCTCACATCGCATACGCTGTCCCAAAGACAACTGCCTGGCAGGGGAACGCAGCAATTCCTGCAATTGAAGACGTTCTGTCAGTTCTTCTAAATTTGTCCGGTACATAGAATCGGGAATGGAATAGATATCCTTTAAAAGTTCAAAGGAATCTATGACGGGCACATCCCACCACAACTGGGAACGCTGTCCAAAGACAACACCAATCTCTCTGACATGGGCAATCCTGTTTTTATAAGGAATTCTGCCGTCCACAAAAACAGTACCCTTATCCGGTGTCAATATGCCGCTTAGAATTTTGATTGTAGAGCTTTTCCCCGCTCCGTTAGGCCCGATGTAGCCTACCATTTCTCCCTCTAAGATAGAAAAGGTCACATCGTTAAGCGCCTGAATTTCTTCATACTTCCGGTGAAAAAGTGATTTACAGGCCTCACCAAATCCTGCATTTCTTTTTGCAATCTTGTACGATTTGCATACATGTTCCATCGTAATCATTCTTGCTTCCTCCTGGTAGTTATATTTTCATATCTTGCCAAGCCGGTCTGGTTTCCATTGGAATTTGCCAATGAAATACCGTAGGTAAAATATTCAGTTAAATCCCGGCATTTAAAACCCCCGGGAATTTCATATTTTGAACAGTTACCATTTTACCATATTTAAATCTTTGAAACAATCATGATTTTTTTGCAAAACAGCATGAATATTATTAATTTTGGCTTGACAAATGTACATATTACTGTATAATACAGTATTAGATAATACAATATAAGAGGAGGGATAAATATGTCAACTATTGACTTAATAATCATAGGCTCTCTTTGTCAAAGTCCTAAAAGTGCTTATGATTTGCAAAAACAGATTGAAGCCCGGAATTTATCAAGATGGGTAAAAATCGGCTCATTCACCGTTTACAAAAAAGTTGTGCAGTATGAAGCAAAGGGATATGTTGTAAGCGAAACCGTCAAAAGCGGAAATATGCCCGAAAAGACAGTCTACACCATAACGGCAGAAGGAAAAAAAGTTTTTCGGGAATTAATGAAAAAATTTTCAATAGCTGAAACCAGAGTCTTTTTGGATTTTAATGCCGTCATAGTGAATTTAGCACTGCTTGATGACAGTTCTGCGGCGGAATGTATTGCTAATATTAAAAATAGCATTCAGACCACAAAAGCACAAATTTCAGAACAAATATCCAAACACAAAGAAATTCCTCTGTTTGGGCAGACAATATTGGAACAACAACGTATGCTTTTGGAAACATTGGAAAAATGGGAAGAAAATTTTGAACAACAGTTAGCAGAAAAAGAGAGGGAATAAAATGAATTTACTTAATTTTGTTATTTTAAACTTGGTTGTATATCTGCCGTTTCATCTATTTGAGGAGGCTATTGGCGATTTCCCAAAATGGATGTATGAACACAAATGGCTGCCTTACCATATGACACATGGACACTGGATGGCAAACAATTTATTTATCTATTATCCCATGGTTTTGTTGTCATCCTTCCTGTTTTTGGTAAGCAAAAACCTTGCCTGCTTTGGAGTGGCCGTCTTGATATGGGGTGTTATCAATTTTGGCGACCATTTTTTCTATACAATAAAAGATAAAAAAGTGTCCCCCGGGTTAATAACGGGAATATTTTTTCTCGTTAATTCTGTTTTTGGATTAAGAACCTTTGTGCAGTCCGACTTATTTTCAGTTAATCATTTGGTATTAGGTATTATTATTGGCATAATACTGTTTGCATTGCCTATATGGCTATGTATCGTTGCATATAAGTTCTTTGATAAATATATTAAATAATTTGAATTATATGTGGAAGGGGTGTTATTTTTTCTACACCTGCCTTCCACTAATCCTGAAATGTTTTTAAAGCATCTAATGTCTGCTGTATTAATTCATCCAGCGTCCAGCCCAGCATATCTGCCCCACGCTGTATTACTTCCCTGTCACAGCCTGCCGCAAATCCTTTTGATTTGAATTTCTTTTTCACAGACTTTAACTCCAAATCCTGCACGCTCTTAGAGGGACGCATCAATACAACGGCTCCAATCAGCCCTGTCAGTTCATCCACTGCATAAAGAACTTTTTCCATTTCATGCTCCGGTTTAATATCTACCGTAATACCATATCCATGACAGGCAGTGGCACGGATTATCCTTTCATCAATGCCCCGCTCCCTCATAATCTCCTGGCTCTTAATACAGTGCTCCTCCGGGAACTGCTCAAAATCAAGGTCATGCAAAAGCCCTACTATTCCCCAGAATTCCTTTTCCTCTCCATATCCTAACTTTTCCGCAAAATACATCATAGTCTGCTCCACAATCTGCCCATGCTGTAAATGAAACTCGTCCTGATTGTATTCTGTAAGCAGATTCCACGCTTCTTCTCTTGTCATTACTAAACGCCTCCTGTTTTTCACTTTAATTTGCAAGTTCACTCTTGCAGTTATCTAACATTATATGATTCTATGTAAATTTGTGCAATCCTTTTTTACCTGGAACAGGAAAGAATGATAAAATTTCAAATACATTAATCTTTTTTCAAATCCAATCCGTTATTTAATTAAAGAGCTGCCCGCAAACTCACAATCTTAAGCCAAAGCAGCATACAGAAAATATTATTCTGTCTATTGACAGCAATCCGATTTCGGACTATAATAGTTTTGTCCGAAATCGGATTTTTTAAGGAGGTCTTCTCATGGACAATGCAAAAAACTGCCTGTCAGAGTTAAACAGTATCATTAAAGAGAGCGATGAAATATACCGGAATGCCGCCAAAACTTTAGGCTTGCCGGATTGCGCATTCTGGATTTTATATGCTTTAAGGGATAACGGGGAAATGCCCACCCAAAGGGAACTCTGTAATACTTTATACCAGCCGAAGCAAACCATAAATTCCTCCCTGAAAAAAATGGAAAGTGACGGTTACATTGAACTTTTAAGCGTAAACGACCACAGAAGCAAACAAATCCGGCTTACAAAAAAAGGAATTTCCCTTGCCGAAGAAACAGTGGACAGGGTAATTTTATTAGAGCAAAAGGCATTATCCGGCCTGTCCGCTCAGGAACAGACAGCATTTATATCCTTATTCCGAAAATATACTCAACTTCTAAACATCCATATGGACACGCTGAATAACAGAGAGGAATTGAATGAAAAATAAACCTATACAATTATCCGACCATTTTACTTACAGAAAACTGTTCCGTTTTTGCCTTTCCCCCATTATTATGATGGTGTTTACCTCTATTTACGGGGTGGTGGACGGTCTTTTTGTGTCAAATTTTGTGGGAAAAATACCCTTTGCCGCCATAAACCTTGTCATGCCCTTTATTATGATTTTAGGGGGCGTAGGCTTTATGGTGGGTACAGGAGGAAGTGCATTAGTGGCAAAAACCTTAGGAGAAGGCAAAAGGGAAAAAGCCAACCAATATTTTACCATGATGGTAAAACTCACCGTTATCTTAGGCCTTATCCTCTCCACCTTAGGCATTGTACTTATGCGTCCCATCTCTTATCTGTTAGGGGCAACAGATGCCATGATAAAAGACTGTGTAGTTTATGGAAGGGTTATTTTTTTCTTTAACATTGCTTTTATGCTGCAAAATGTATTTCAAACCTTTTTAACCACAGCCCAAAAACCCAAACTGGGCCTTGCCGCAACCGTTGCGGCGGGTCTTACCAATATGACCTTAGACGCATTGTTTATTGCTGTTTTCAAATGGGGTGTTGCCGGAGCGGCAATGGCAACGGGCATCAGCCAGTGTATTGGTGGAATACTGCCTTTAATTTATTTTATCCGGCCTAACGGCAGCCTGCTGCGGCTGACAAAATCGGGAATGGAAGGTAAAATTTTAATCAAAGCCTGCATCAATGGCTCCTCCGAGCTTATGACCAATATTTCATCTTCCCTTGTAAGCATACTCTATAATTTTCAGCTTCTTCGGTTTGCCGGGGAAAACGGCGTGGCTGCATACGGCACATTGATGTACATTCAGTTTATTTTTATTTCCGTTTTTATCGGATATACCATTGGCACTGCTCCTGTAATCGGTTACAATTACGGCGCGAATAATTTGCCGGAATTAAAAAATATGCTGCAAAAAAGTTATTTTATTATGTTGGGGGCAGGGATGATTATGATGCTTCTTGCCTGGTGTTTAGCAGCCCCCTTATCAAAAATATTTGTAGGTTATGACGCACGGCTTTTTGAAATGACAACCCATGCATTTAAGCTATTCTCCTTTGCCTTCCTCTTTTCCGGCATCAATATTTTTACATCTTCATTTTTTACGGCATTAAACAACGGCGGCGTATCGGCGGCAATCTCGTTTCTTCGGACGCTGGTATTTCAGATGCTTTCCGTTTTAATTCTGCCTGTATTTTTAGGACTAAACGGTATCTGGTGGTCTATTACGGTAGCGGAAGTATTTGCAGTGATTATCTCCCTTGCATTTTTAATAGGGAATCGAAAAAAATATCATTATTTTTAAGGAGGCGGAATGATTAACTCCGCCTCCTTAATTTCACTCAATATAATTACATACATCCTCTAAGGACACTCCGTTCTCCCACTCTCCGCAGTACCTTAAATACTCTGCCTGTGTATTCAGGAAATTCTCCGCATTCTGGGGCAGCATAATGGGTTCTATGGTATTTTTTATGTAGTTACAGACATAAATCACCTTGGCACAATTTAAAAATACCCAGTGAAATCCCATAGCTGCTCCCTCCTGCCTGTGGCCCATGTATTCATAAAGACATCCTGCATCAATGTCATTTTCATCTGTGGGATGCAGAAACAGATAAAGACCATTGTAACGCCTGCGCTGGTAATGGGAATTCAGCTTTTCCAGTTTCCGGTCAAACCTGTATTTTGCCTTGGAAAGGTAATCCTGATGCAAAGTGTTATCAGGCAGAATCGCCCAAAATCTGCCGTTGTAAAAATGCAGCCTCTCGCCGTAACGCTCAAAAGCGGCAGGAGGCAGTTCTTCTTTCCGGCAGCCTAAGTATTTTTCAATAAAACTTTCCATCTGTCCGTCATCCGGCAGAAGGGCCTGGCTGACTTCCAATCCCATATCCATAGTGTTGTTTATCCAGTCCGGGGATTCGCTTTTTATAAAGGAGGGTTTGTAGTCCGGCCATAAATATTTTAAGGAAACTGCTGCATATATTTCGTTTAACAATTTTTCGTATGCCATATCTGTTTCCCTCTGGTTTATAATACTTTTGCAAGTACCCTGCACAATAAATCAACAAGATTCTCAATTTCTATTGGCTTGGGAAAATGCGCATCCATTCCACATTCAATAGATTTTTGCTGGTCTTCGGAAAAAGCATTTGCGGAAAGGGCCACAATAGGAATATTGGCTAATTCGGAATTATCCAGTTTTCTTATCTGCCGTGTGGCCTCATAACCGTCCATAACCGGCATCTGAATATCCATCAGAATGGCATTATAATATCCGGGAGAAGATTTTTTCACTTTTTCCAAAGCTACCAGTCCATTTTCCGCCCCCTCAATAATAAACCCGAATTGCGCTAACAGTTCCTGTGCTATTTCTGCATTCAGTTCATTGTCCTCAACCAGCAGAATCCTTTTTCCTATCAGGGATGAACGGTCTAATATCTTTCTTTTTGCGGAATTTTCATCCTCATTCCTCTCACCGAGTTTAAACAGGATTTTTATCGTAAATACACTGCCTTCCCCAACTTTACTCTCCACCTGGATTGTCCCCTCCATCATGTCTACAAAAGTTTTTACAACGGTTAATCCAAGGCCCGTGCCAAGCACTTTGCTCATTGTGGTACTTTTTTCTCTGGTAAATGCCTGAAACAAATTCTCTTTAAAATCATCTTCTATTCCGATTCCGTTATCTTCCACCGCAAAGATAAACTGACCGTACCCCTCCGGGGCGTCCTCCTCTTCCTTCACGGTTAAACATATGTATCCGCCGGGGTTCGTATATTTTGCGGAATTGTCCAAAAGCTGGTTTAAAATTTCTTTCAAACGAATGGCATCCACATAAATATACTTATGTCTGATACCATCACATTTCACATGAAAATCCAGGTCTTTTTTGTCCATCATCAGTTCCACATCCCCGATTATTTCACGGATAATATCATAGATATTGCAATTCATTTCTGTTAAAACTGCCTTCCCTGATTCCACCCATGTCACTTCCATGGACTCTTTTACAATTGACAAAAGCTGGTTGCTGGAATTTTTTATCTTATTGACATAATCAACAATTTTGTTATTGTCACAGTTGCCTTTCAATAAATCCGTATACCCTACAATTGCATTTAACGGTGTGCGAATGTCATGGGACATATTCATAAGAAATGTGCTTCTTGCTATGTTTGCTGACTGTGCCTGCCTTAAGGCAATCTGAAGAAGGTTCTGCCGTTCAATCTGGTCTGTCATATCCGTACATACAGAAAGGGCAATAATATCCCCGCTGTATTCCTGTCTTCCCAGCAAAACCACATAACGGCCTAATCTGCGCCGTCCAAAAGAATCCGCTGCCCAGACTTCATAATCCTGCTCTAATTCTCCCTTATGGAAACAGCGGATTAACCGGTCAATATCAAAAAACTGCCTGTACGCCGCCCTTTCTCCTTCGTTCACCTGCTCTGCGCACTTTTCAATATATGCAGAATATTTGGTAACAGGAGAAAGCCCCATAAACTCAAATACATCCACAACACGCCCGTCTACCACCTGGGAAGCGGAAGTCAAAAATTCATCCTGAGATAGATTAACTTCAAAAAATGAAACGGAATTGTGGAGAATCGCCCTTTGATACTGATGTTCCCTGGAATAGGCATCCTTTAACTCTTCATTTATCTCTTCAAGTTCCATAAGCCTTTTTTTCAAGCGTTCCGTGGCATCCTCTATAAATACATAAAAAATATTTCCATACATCGTGGTATGGGCAAAATGGCCGTAATCTTCCACCCAGCGCACCGTACCGTCTTTTCTGATTATTTTGTATTCCACATAATCCAAATCATATTCGCTGTTTTGAATCTGCTCCTTAATACTATTCTCAACCGCATCCAGGTCATCAGGATGGACAATTCCTTTAAAACTGTTATGGGTCAGTTCTTTAAATTCCTCCCTGGTTTCACATCCAAAAATCCGAAGCATGGAATTATTATAATAAATAAGTTCTTCATCATTATCCGCATAATAAATAAAAAAGCCTCCCGGCATACTGTCAGCTATTGCCTGTACCATTTGAAGAGTTTGATCATCTAATTCTAATCCCATTCCTTTTTCTTTTCTGTCAATGTTACTCATGGCCGTGCCTCCACTTGAAAGTTTCCAAATATATGTATAACCAGATATATTATAACCGTAGATTTTGGCTTTTGCAACAATTGTCATTACTAAAATTAAAAAGAAATTGAATTAAGCTGTACTTTTATATACAAAATGTCACCGTCCGTTTCCGCGGTGATATTTCCGCCCATAGATTCAATGAATTGCCTGCACAGATAAAGTCCGATACCGCTGCCTTTGCTTCTTGCTTTATCCTGAGTGTAAAATCTGTCAAATATATGTGTTACATCCACATAAGAATTTATGGGATTTGATACCGTTATGATTACACGCCCATTTTCCTGACAGGCATGAAAGAAAATATCTCCGCTTGTATATTTAATGCCGTTTGAAATCAGATTTTGAATAACCCTGTTTAGCATATTAGGCTCTGCGGAAGCAGTAATTATCTTATCAGAATCTTCAAAATGGGGAATAATATGTTGTCCCTGAAAAACAGGATAGTTTGCAAGTATCTGTTCGCAAATTATTCCCACAACGTCTACGTTTTCCAACTGCGGAATGCACTCCCGGGATTCAACCACCGACAACTGAAAAAAATCATTTATCAGCGTATTGCAATAATGTGTTCTTTCCAGACAGATATCTATGATTTCTTCAATTTTCTCATCCTCACATTCTTTCTTAGCCAACTGCAGATAACCGATTACAGATGTCAGGGGCGTTTTCATATCATGGGAAATATCCGCTATGGAAGATTTTAACGCTGCGGAAGCGGCGTTGCTTTTAATAATTGTCTGCTGTATCCTATCAAGCAGTTCATTAATTTTCAAAACAGCCATTTCCATGTCATGATCCACAAGCTCAACCGTCACCAGCCTGGTTTGTTCTCTGCTAAGCTGCCTGAAAATAGATTTTAACTGTTTCTTTACCACATAGTATTTTCCCGCAAAAAACATTACAGCGGCAAAAAGTATTAAGATAATAAAAGTTTCCACCGCTGTCTGCCTCCCGTTCTATTTTATTTCCGCTCTGTCAAATTTGAATGCGGCAATCAGCAAAAACACCGTCATGGTTACAAATGCGATGATTGCGGCAAAGACTAAAGTTTCTGTATGATTATCCTGCACGAAACAAAAGCATGACAAAGTAAAAATCTTACTGCTTAAAAAGTTCCGCAGGATATTGCAGCATATAAAAGCGTACAAAGTTGACAGGGCGACAGCTTCTGACATTTTCCCTGTCAAAAAAGAAATCAGGACCACTCCGCTTATGACTGCCAGCAACTGCATCCATACCACAATCAGCCATAAAGCATTTTCAACACAAAATACGCTGGCATCAAATCCCCTCATTGCCGCAAATCCAAGTTCAGCAGATAGAATATATGCCCCATGGAGCAAAACCGCAGAAATGCCTGCCACAATCATTCTGGAAAGCAGAATATGAAAACGGCCATAACCCAGCTTTATTTCATTGCCTATGGTGCGGTTAGAAAAATCCTTTCCTATCAGAATCGCCATAACAAGGGATATAAGAAACACAAATGAAGTATCGCTGACAGCATAGGAAAAAACGGAAGCCATATTATCTATACTGTCGCACAACTTATAACCGTAGGCAAGTCCCACGCCAATCATGAGAAGCAGGATAAGAGTGCCAATCCGAAATTTCTTTAATTTAAAAAACTCCACCTTCAATAAATTAAACATCACTCTTACCTCCCGTTATAGAAAGAAAATATTCTTCAAGACTCTGACCGCATACGGATAATTCACTGACTGCAATGCTGTTTTTCGTAAATGCCTGTGAAATCCGCCATGGTTCTTCCGTAAATGCATATACATGCAAAGTTTTATCATCTATTACCTTATAATCTAAAACATTTAATTCCTTTTCAATGACCGTAACACATTGTGGCAGACTATTTGTCTGAATTTTAACATATTTCTCACAGTTTGCTTCCAACTGGTCATGAGAAAGGCTCTCTATAACCTTTCCTTTGTGAATAATAATATAATCCGTTGCCAACAGATAAAGCTCACTTAAAATGTGGCTTGAAATAAGCATGGTAATTCCATGTTCCTCATTTAATTTTTTTAACAGCATACGGAGTACAGAAATATTTTTGGGGTCAAGTCCATTGACAGGCTCGTCAAGAATCAGCAATTCCGGTTTTCCCACAAGAGCCAGTGCGATACCCAGCCGCTGTTTCATGCCCATAGAAAATTCTTTGACTTTTTTGTTCCGCACATCATACAAATCTAATAACTTCAAAAGTTCATCACATACAGTCTTATCAGGGTTTCCCAACAGCATTCGCTGCAGTTCAAGATTGCGGTAAGCCGAAAATTCGGAATACAAAGCCGGTTTTTCTATAATGCTTCCAATGCGCCGCCGGACGTTCTGTATTTTTCCGGGGTCACTCTCCCCAAAAAGAGAATACGTTCCAAACGCAGGAAAGGATAATCCTGTTAATATGCGCATCAGAGTCGTCTTACCCGCTCCATTTTCGCCTATAAAGCCATAAATATGTCCTGTTTCTAAAATAATGGAAACATCATCCAGCGCCTTAAAGTGACGATAGGATTTTTTAATATTTTTTGTCTGCAATATTACATTTTCCATTTTTCAACCACCTCCAATCACAATATTACAGGGTGATGTTAAGATGATTCTTCACGAAACTTAAAGAAAATCTAAAGATTCACTTATCTTACTTAATAAGCCGGTATCCCATGCCATACACAGTCTCAATATATTTTTTATCTGTGTACTTTGCAATTTTCCGGCGGAGATTGCTTATATGGACATTCATGGTGTTATCCTCCTGAAGATAGTCCTCTCCCATTACTACTTCATAAAGTGTGCGTTTTGAAAATATCCTGTCAGGGTTTTTCATCATAAGTTCCAGTATGGCATATTCCGTTGCAGTGCAGACAAGCTCCCTGTCATTTACAAAAACACGTTTTGAATCCGTTTTTATAACAAGCTCATGGAAAACAATCTCTTTAATTTCTTCCTGGGTGGTTCTGCGGAGTACCGCCTGAATCCGCAAAAGCACCTCGTCAATATCAAAAGGCTTGGTTATATAGTCGTCTGCACCAAGCCGAAGCAGTTCTACCCTGTTATGAGGTTCGCCTTTGGCAGACAATATGATAACAGGTGTGGTATTTACCCTGCGTAATTCTTTGATAATGTCCTCACCGGATTTTTCCGGCAGCATTAAATCTAACAGAATCAGGCTGTAATCTTTCTGTAAACTCTTAGCAAATCCTTCCGTGCCGCTGTATGCGCTGTCTACGGTATATCCGCTTTTTTCGATAATGCTTTTCAACAATCCGTTAATTGTCTTATCGTCTTCAATAATTAGAATTCTGCTCATTATTTTTTACACCACTGCCTCCACAATCGTCTTATTTCCGATTCTTATTTCCTTTACGCCGATTTCTTTTGATTTGTTAAAATTAAAACTAAGCAGATATCCTTTATCTTTATGATAGCAGTCAAGATAGTCTGCAAGCTGCTTTTTCCCCTTTTCATTGTACTCATTTCCATGCCAGATTTTCAATTCAATAATAAACTGCTCTCCACGATAATCAACTATAATGTCCGTGCGTCTCTCATTCCTGGTCCGGGCTTCCACATAATAATTCCCGGCGCCATTGATAATGGGCCTTAAATAAAGCAGAAAAAGTTTTCTCCCGTTATCCTCAACAAACCGGGCATCATTCTGTCCATAAATATCGTGAAAATACTCCACAAATTTCTCCATGACAGTATCCATGTCAAGCCGGTCATCATGGATAAAGTAACTTTTATCACGCTTTGCCATACGCACCATTGCATTTGAAAGTTCCTCTTCGGAATAAAAATAATTATAAAGGCATGTCTCAAAAATGCGGTTTGCAATCTGCACCTTTCCATCTTTATTCACCGCATACCCAAACATACACGCCAGACTGATTTCCTTTGCATATGGATTATACGTAAACTCGCTGCCCTGAAAAAGAATGGTCTGAAACATTTTTTTCATCTCAGGATAGCTGTCAAGGTGGCGCACCATGCTTTCAAACAGGGGAGTGCTTTCGACTAATATTCTTTTTACAGCCTCCTCCACACCTCTTTTTGTCCATACCTGCTGACGATTTTCAAAGTTGTCACTGCCGGTAATTTTTTCATCCATATATTTGCAGATAGAAGATACAAGCACAGGATAACCAGATGTATACTGGTAGATTTGTTCGGCAATTTCCTGTATATTCATTCCTGTATGGTAGTCCGTTTCATATTCTTCCAGCATGGATGCAATCTGACCGGATGAAAAATTCATTTTAATGTCATAATCCGCTGCAATATTCCAGGGACTGTTGTACTGATGCTCTGATTCCGGACGTAATTTTAGCTTTAAGTTTTTGATGTTATACACACCTGCAAGGATTACCGAATGAAATGTGGGAATCTTATCCCTCTTTAAATATCTGGCCCGCAGTTGTGCCAGAAAATCAATGAATACCTGATTGTTGCTTGCGTTGTCTACTTCATCAATCATCAGGACAACCGGTTTTACTGACATTTTGCATATATTGCCCAGCACATGGAACATGTCACTCAGTTGGTTGTGTTCTGCTTTCTTTAAAAAATTGATAAGAGGTCTTTTCTCTTCTTCAGAGGCTTCCCCCTCCTCAAGAGCTTCCGTAAACTTTCTCATAAATGCCGCAGCAAACATAAATTCATCTTTGTATTCTTCTGTGGAAATCTCCTGAAAATCCATGGAAATAACAAGATATTCTTCCGTCAGATATTCTTCCAGGGCACGAAGTGTTGTGGTTTTTCCATACTGCCTCCCTCTGTTTATAACAAAATAACTGCCCTGTTCCACGTACCGTTCCCTGATTTCGTGAAGACGTTCCTCCAACATGACCATATAATGAAATTTGGGATTGCACTGTCCCGTTATATTAAATTTTCGCCTAATTTTTTTGTTGTATTCCATTTGCACCCTCCCATTTTGATTTCCGGGAAACTGTATGTCTTATTTGATATCATTATATCCCAGCTTTTATTCATAGTAAAGGGAAAATATTCAGTTGGTATAGATTTGTAAATTATTTAAATCGGCAAAACAATAGACTTAATTTTTCTATTGTCTGCCGATTTTTTTAATTATCACACTTGCTTTTTTATGGGATGTCTGATTACCGTCTTCAACCTTTCCGGCGCCACCCTCCTGGCATCACTCAGATAAATTTCATGATGAAACCTGGTATCCGTAATATCCAGCTCATAACCCTCTGCCGTCATAAATTCATGCATCATTTCAATTGTCGCCGGCTCATCATCATAAGGCCCGATATGCATACATTGCACACATAATCCTTCCTCATAAGGGAAAAATTCTACCTTCGAGAAATCTGTTTTCTTTTTCTTTGCGGCTTCCGCTGCCGCCCAATCAAAATCTTCTCTTGTCACAAAATCCGGCAGACGGATAATAGAAATAAAATGAAAATCTTCCTTACGGGTATAATCGATTTCTTTTACATCTTTTTGCCACCAGAATCCTTCCAGTGGCGGAACCACATAATCAAAATATCCCTGGATTTGATGATTCCCTTTTTTACTCATTTTAATGGTAAATGCAATTGCGTAAAGCAATCCAATAGACGCCTTATACTCACTGTCCTCCTCATTTGGATTTCCTTTCCCGCGAACAGCAATATAGTTCATAGGCGGTACTTCCACGATGCCCGGTTTATTCTTGGGCATATAAAATTCTTTGTATTCTTTTTTATAATCGAACGCCATTGTTTCCTCCTAATTTTAAAATTTACAATCCCATATCGGTTACTATTTTTTGAAATTTTTTCTCTGATAATATCTCATGAGTTAAAAACCTGCCATTATAATACAAACTAAACGTTGTAAAAGGTGTGGGGGCATTTTGTGCCTGTTCTTTTGAAACAATATGAATTGATTGAAACTTAATATTTTTATTTTCAGCTATATTTAAAAGAATTGGAACATACTTTGCCGTAAAAGGACATTGGCTTGTATAATACAAGGTAAATCCCTGTTGTGCATTCTTCTGTCCTGATTGTTTCAAATGGGGTTTAAAACAAGGTTTCTTTGCGTTCTCAGAAAACGGAAGATACATAAGTTCAAAATAAGGGCTCGCTGTATCAGCCGTTTCAAAACCCTTATACTTTAAATATTTTTGGTCCGACAAAAAACCCATTTTCTTTTTGGAAGACAGCGTCACAAGCCCCTTTTTTTCTTTCTCTCTGCTGTCTTTTATACATTCCTCTAACAACAGGTTTGAGTAGCCCTTTCCCTTAAACTGCCCGGATACCCACAGGCAGTCAATATACATATATCCCTCTGCTTCAATGGGTGTCCATGCATATTCTGCAGGTATGTACTCAATAAAACATTTCCCCCTGACATTACATTTTAAGAAAACCAATCCTTCCTCTAATCGTTCCCGTAACCACTGTTTCTTGGACATAACCTGCACATCATTGTTCTTTGCAATGGCACAGCAAATATGTTCCGTTTCAATATTGTCATGTGTTAATTTTACAAGTTCCATATATCGGTCACCTTCATCCCCTATGCTTTGTTTTGAACTCTGCTTTACCGTCAAATATCAATCTGAAGTCACTTTCTTAATTGCTCTATCCGCTCCTGTATACTCTTTTCAAATTCCTCGTCTGACATAGATGGGTCTTTTGTCTTTCTCCAGATTTCGCATGGGAGACTTTCACATGTTTTACAGGTTTTATACTTCTTTTGATTTACAGAACATTCGTAAATCGCACATGCCCCTCCTTCGGGTGCATGAAACACTTTTCCAAGGCTTGCATTGCATCCCTTACATGGATTACCATAGAAACTGCATTTCGTACATTCTGTACCGCAGCAGCTTATTTCCTCTGCCAAAATTGAATTTTCCAGAATTTCCTGCTGCTTCTTCTTGCTAAATCCTCCAAGCACAAGCTGATAGGATTTATCTAACAGGTCTTTTAAAACATCATCCGGCACTTCCCCATCCGGCTGAATGGAATTCCAATGTGTTTTGTTCATATAATATCCTGGAATAATGTCCTTATATTGCTGACGGAAAAAATCCCCCTCAGCCGGCTCCAATTTCAAAGTTATGTAGTATGGTTCATTATTTTCTCCAAGACAGACTGCTGCAAACATCTTCTCTTCAATCTTATAACGAATCCAGTTCCAATCCGTCTGCAAGTCTTTCGTAACCCCGACTTTGTTTAATAAGTATTCATCCAACCACGTATACCGCATTTCAATTTCTCCCTTCTTGTGATAAGTTTTCATATTTTCTTTTCATCTTCTCAACACTCTCTTTTATCTCAGCGCGAATCTCTTTTGGCTCTAATAATTCTGCTTTTTCCCGAAAAGTCAAAAGCCATGTAACCAGATTTTCCTTGTCTGTATAATCCGCCTGAAATAGAAGCCTGCCATCTTCCTGCTCTTTAAAACTTCCGCTTCCAAATTCCTCTACTAATCTCCATTTACATTCCGGTTCAAACAGGGCTTTTACTTTTATCCCCCCGGGAAATATTCTTTCATTGCTTAAATCCGGTATTGGCACCTGTCTCTTCATAAACTCCCGTTCCGTAATTTTTACATTTTCCATGCGATTCAGCTTAAACATGCGAAAATCTTCTCTTTTTTTACACCATCCCCACACATACCAGTTTGTCCATCGAAAAATCAGGTAATATGGTTCTATACGGCGTACCGACTCAGCCTTTGGAGAATAATAAACAAATTCCAGTTCTCTGCATGTATCAATGGCAGTGCGTATGGATTCAATTTTAGGAGCAAGGGAATCCTTATTCCAGGAAGATAAATCAATCAGCACCGATTGGTTGCCAACCATAAAATCCGAAGACCCTGCCGACAGCTTTTCCATCAGCTTTCCATAACGATTTGTATGATTCACGCTATCCAGACTGCGAAGTCCCGCAAGAATATCCTGCATTTCCGCATTTGTAAACAGCGTTTTATCCAATTTATAGTTCTCTATAATTGAGATGCCCCCATTCACTCCCTGCCTGGTCATAATGGGGATTCCTGCCCTGCACAAATCTTCAATATCCCTGTTAATGGTTCTCCTGGAAACTTCAAATAAATCCGCAAGATATGGCGCTGTAACAGCATCTTTTTGTAACAGCACTGATAAAATTCCAATCTGCCTGTCTATTTTCATGACTGCTCCTTTAACAATTTTCATTATACAGTGTAAAACACGTCAACTGTTTGTCATGTTTTAATTATACATGTTAAAATAATTTCTTTCAATTCTCAAACTTGTGCCCATATCATCCTTAACATAAATGTTTCATGAAAAAAGGCACAAGTATAGGATGCGCACATGCTGCAAGCAGCATGGCGCGTGTATGTTCTGAGCCGCAAGTGCGCAGAACTGTCATGTAAGTTCTTTTTTCATACTTTTGTATGCGATATACTTTTAACGTTTTAAAAAAAATAGAACAAGGAGATTACACAATGAATAACTTACACACACTTATCAGTAACTATTTGGAATATTGCAGTTCGCAAAAATGCTTAGATGAAAAAACTCTAAAAGCATACCGCATTGATTTAAGGCAATTTACAGAACAAATATGCGAGGCTGACATAGCGGAAATCAATTCTGCAATAATGGAAGCACATATTGCCAGGTTACATAAAAATTATAAGCCTAAAACGGTAAAACGAAAAATTGCGTCATTAAAAGCATTTTTCCATTTTTTAGAGTACAAAAACCTAATTGAAAAAAATCCTTTTAATCACATGCAGTTGCATTTCCGGGAACCGGTTAAACTGCCTAAAACGATACCCTTAGAAATTGTTGAAACCTTTTTATCCACCATTTATACACAACGGAAAAATGGCAAAACCAATTACCAAAGAAGAAATGCCCTGCGGGATGCTGCAGTTTCAGAACTTTTGTTTGCGACAGGAATGCGCATATCCGAACTTTGCTCACTGCATTCCTGGGATATAAACCTCAACGACGGAACAATACTCATATATGGAAAAGGGGATAAGGAACGGCGCATTCAGATTGGAAATGAATCTGTTATTCGTATTTTAAAAGAATACCAGGCTGATTTTAATATGGAAATTAAACAAAGCCATCACTTCTTTGTGAATCAGAATGGTACTTCTTTATCTGACCAGGCAGTCCGCAGAATGATTAATAAATACACTTCTCTGGCATCAATTGAAATGCATATTACACCGCATATGTTCCGGCATACATTTGCAACCTGCCTGCTTGAAGCGGATGTAGATATCCGCTATATCCAGGAAATGCTGGGGCACAGTTCTATTAATATAACAGAAATATATACCCATGTTGCGGTGGCCAAGCAGAGGGATATATTGATAGCAAAGCATCCAAGGAAGGATTTTAAAATATAATTGATTTGCAGCAATGCAAGCATTGGGGAATACAGCCTTCTATGATTCTGACCAATAATGTGATAAAAAATCCACCCCTCTACCGTTCAAAGTTCCAGGGGTGGTTATTCTATGTATGACTGCTTTCTAAAGAATAATAAAGAATTATTTATTTTTTAGGAAGGAGAATTGCTAATGAAAAAAGAGATAAAAATATATCTGTGGTGTATTATTCTGGTAACTGTGTTGTCTATACTGCCTTTGCTTATATTATCTACATACAACCATCCTTCGGCGGATGATTTTTCATATGCCATAAAAACGTATCATGACTGGAAGGAAAATGGTTCTCTTCTGTCTGTGATAAAGACTGCGCTAGAGACATCAGCAGAATACTGGCACACATGGCAGGGGCTGTATACATCTGCATTTTTATTGGCATTACAGCCAGGCATTTTTGGCGAAAGCTATTACGCATTAACAGGAATTTTGATGTTATCTATTATTTTTATGGGGAACATCTTGTTTTCTGTTTATATGATTCACAACGTGCTAAATGGCAGCAAACTGGCAGGAGCAGCGGCAGGATGTACACTGAGTTTTCTTATGATACAATGGATGCCCTCATTCGTAGAAGGTCTTTACTGGTATAATGGAGCCGTAAATTATGTGTTCTTTTTTTCCCTGCTTGAAATTCTGATATGTATTACCGTATCCATAGGACATGCAAATCAATTTAAAAATAAGCTCTTTCGGATTACAGGCGGATGCGTGACCGGTTTTATAATCGCTGGCGGAAATCATGTGACAGCCTTTATGGCCATTTTATATTTATTCCTGCTTTGTGTTTTAGGATTTTCGATAAAAATAGCCAAAAAATACAGATGGAATATATTGGTTCTTATTGTTACAGTGGGAGGATTTATTTTTAATGTTACATCACCGGGAACAGCAATACGGCAGAGCAAATTTGAAAATGGATATACCGTATTTCAGTCTGTAAAGGCATCTTTATTGACAGGATTGGATTATATCAATTCCTGGATTGGAATTGCATTGATTGTGTGTATTGTGATACTTCTTCCCGTAATATATGATACAATAAAAAAGTTTCGTAAAACATCCGGGTATAAATTTCCATGTCCCCTTCTGGTTTTGCTGTTTTCCATAGGCGGAGTCTGCGCAATGTTTTGTCCACCACTTTATGCTATGGGAAATTTTGGTGCAGGAAGATTGCTTAATATTGTATACTTTACCTTTATTTTATTAACTTTTATAAATGTTTTTTACTTATGCGGCTGGGTACAGGAAAAACTAATTCCTGTAAATAAGAATAAAGAAGACATAGGGCTTTCAAAAGGCTGGATTTGTACAGTGTGCTGTCTGTTTATAGGCATGGTACTTACATCGGGAAATGAAGCTGGTATTTTCTATTCTGTGGGATTATTGGCAGACGGACAGGCAAAAATTTATTCTAATGAAGCCTATGAGAGAGCAGAAATTCTAATGAACAGTACTGGAAAAGACGTAGTAGTTTCACCTTACAGCGTCCGGCCCCCATTGCTTTACTTTGACGATATTACAGGTAATAAAAAGGACTGGAGAAATAAAGCCGTAAAGAAATATTATGATTTATCCAGTATTAAATTAAAATAAAATAGATGGATGCCACTATGAAAGAAAATATTGACTTTAAATTTCATTATCTGCCATCCAAAACTAACGGATAATTCTTTATTATCCGTCAATTATTGTATCACACTTCCCCAACCATTTCACCATTTTTTTACAAAAACAGCAATTTTATCCAAGTCCAATCTCCACCATTCCCTTATCATATACTTATCAAATTTGAAGGAGGCATTTTTTATGAGCAACAATTTATTTGAAGCATTTAACAACGGTTATCTGAAACTGCCGACAACCACGGCAGAATTTGCAGACATTCCCTGGTCTAAACACCCAACCTTTGAGGGCGTAGAACTTAAGCACATAGTTACATCAAAAGACACTGACGGACAATTCAGCTACCATCTTGTCCGTATAGCCCCCAATAAGAGCATCCAAAATCATGTCCATGAAACACAGTTAGAAACCCATGAAGTTATTGCCGGTTCCGGCGTCTGCATCAATCATGGCACTGCAATTTCTTATGAAATCGGAACGATTTCCATTATGCCGGCAGGTATTCCACACGAAGTAAATGCCGGCGAAGACGGCCTTTACCTGTTTGCCAAATTCTTTCCGGCATTATGTTAGCGCAGCATATTGCTAAACTAATTTCTTTACAGCCTGTTGATAAGCACTTGGCGTTAATCTGACTATTTTACGAAAGCAGCGGTCCAAGTGGCTTTGGTCACAAAAGCCTGTGGCATAAGCCGCTTCGGTCACGCTTTCTCCTTCTTCTAATAATTTCTGCGCTTTCCGTACCCTGCACTGTATCTGGAATTGATGGGGCGTTAATCCGCAGACATTTTTAAACTGACGAATCATATGATATGGACTCACGCCAATATTTTGTGCCATATCTTCAATTGAAAATCTATTTTCCGGTACATTTATAATCATTTTCTTCAATGTATTGGAATAGTTTTGCTCATCTTTGGAACTAACGATTTTATCCATGGGTATGCACACACTTATCATTGAATAAGTTACACCATTTAATGCCTCTACTGTATGCAAAATATCAGGCATAATGCAAAAACTTTCGCCTGCATGATAAAGGCATTCCCTTGCACCGCAGATAACACGAAGCTCCCCATCTGTCAGATATCCAAATGTAATGTGTTTCGCATGTGTATGCACAGGATAAGACAATGTGGAATTCTTATACACAATGCATGCAATATCATTTTTTTGCTGATAATATGTAATCTGATTTACCATAATTTTCACGATACTTTTCTATTGTTCCCTGCTCTATCACACTTTTGCCCAATAAGGTAATCGCCTGATTAGGGCAGATATTAATACAGCGATAACACATTGTACATCTGCTGTCCGCCTGTGCCTTACCATCTTTAAGGTTCAAATTTTTCATAGGACATAATCCCACACATTTGCCGCAACCGATACATTTAGCTGTATCAATTTTCACTTTATTAGTATATTCTTTTGTCTTATTGTAAAAATAAAGGCGCTGCCCAAATAATCCCGCCAAATGATACCAGAATCCAATTCCTTCCTGGGGCGGTTTTCCATTATTCATACAACTAACTGCATGTTCTATTTTCTTTTCTGCTGCTCTGACAAGCTCTTTGTTCTTCTCCAAAGGACGTTTCAGAGCCTTTTCATCCGCTATGCTATCCGGCATTTTTAAATGCAGTCCACCTACAATTTTTGAGCCGTACTTTTTCAATTGTCTTGCTAAAATTCCTGCTCCGTCTCCGCTAAACAATCCCATTGTTGCAATGATAAAAACCTTTTTCCCTTGCCATAAATTCTGGTTTTTATCAACAAAATCCTTTAACATTTTGGGAATGTTACTAAACTGTACGGCATAGGAAAAAACAATTTCCTCATGATTTTTTATCTCGTCGACTACACATTCATCGTCTATTGCAAAAATCTTCGCTGAATGATTGTATTTGTTTAAAAAGTACTCTAAAGCATATCTGGAATTTCCTGTTCCGCTAAAATATATACCAAGCATTTCTAACCTCCGTCAATATCCGCATATCAGTACCGTCATAAAATCCCTTCTTTCTTATCGGTTCATTTCATCCACAATATTCCGGGGCTTTGCCGTCATTTCCACCCATGCAGGAATAAAACCGCTTTTAATTGCATTCCGAACGGACCTGATATTAGACCATGCAGAACAATAAAAAGGTACTTTATCTCTTTTCATAATTTCCAATGCTAAGCGGCTGGTAAGCGCAGCCGCAATTCCATTTCTACGATACTCTGGCAGCACATCCACACCAATCTGCCACATGGTATCACAATCGGCTGAACAGCCTGCCAGTCCAATGAGTTTTCCCTGCACGTATGCTCCAACACCGAGAATGTCCAATTCCTTTCTCTCTTCACACAGGGCATTGCTCCATTCCGGTTGATACAAATCTTTAAAATCTGACTGTTCCAGGATTTTAAGCTCATAATTACAGGGCAGGGCATATAACTTTTCAACGTCCGGCAAATAGTATTCTGCCATGAAACATATTTTTTGTCCTTTTTCTGACAACCTCTCATCCAGCCAATGCATGTTAGGCGTTTCAAAACAATGGTAAAATTCAAACTTTCTTATATATTCTTCGACTACTTCCTTATATACATCCCGTACCGATGCAACTATGTTATTGCCATAGGAAACCAGATTACAGGCAATCGGTTCTTTGTAATACTTTCGTGCACCTGCCCTCACACCAGACCTAACGATAACATGCTTATCAGAACAAAAATCCGTTGCCTTGCAATTAAGGTCTAACGCAGATTGCTCCATCGCAATGCGAAGTATGTTTTTATTTGTCATATTCTGACGCCTTCCCTGCTTTCATTTTTAATAGACATTTTACATAATAACTTCAAATGTATTCCTGGCATTATCCTTTTCATCTGCAAATCTGCTAATGGGCTATATCCTATGACCAGCTTTGTAATTCAACAATATTCCCCTCACAATCCGCAGCATATACAAAGACGGCTTCCCTGCCATCTTCATATTGTGTTCTAACCACTTCTCCAATCTGGCTGCCGCCCTTTTGAAGTAAAAGCTGCAAAGTCTTTTCTACATCATCTACCTCAAATGCAAGATGAGCAAGCCCACACCTGTTCAGTCCAATGGAAGCGTTTTCCATTGTGTCATAAGAAAAAATTTCAAGTGTAGGATGATCTTCCTGATATCCTGGCAGACAAAGATGTTCTCCTACTATGTGGGCATCAGAAATTCCCGTCAGTCTGTCAAGCCATTCCCCGCGCAAATCTCTTGTTTCTCCTATGCTTTTACAATGGAAAACTTCTTTGTAAAAATCTATCAGCCTGCCACAGTCTTTGGCAATAATATTCGTATGAACATATCTAAACATATTTTCCCCCTCATTCTTCTCTCAGGATAAAATATACTCCAGAGCATACATATTTGGCTCACGGGTATAATCTGCACCTGCCTTTTCAAAGTTACTTATTCCCGGCAGTAAATAATCTATCAAAGAATCATATTGTTTTTACTAAGTTTCTTTACGCATATCAAAATTACAATGGCAGTAGCAATAAAAAGTCCAGCCAAAAACACTGAAGGATTTGCAACCCACTTCCAAAAATGAAAATGTCCAATGAAATATAATGCAAAAAATATCAAATATACTGCAATCGAATACATGACACAGCCCCAAATCTGCTGCTGTTTCTGTTCCCGGATAAGCATAATCTGCTGCTGTTTTTCAAGCATTTCCGTTTTCACTGATAAATCATCTATGTCCGATGACTTTAGCAGATAATCCGTTGTAACATTAAAAATTGCACTTAATGTTACTATTTTTTCCAATTCAGGAGTTGCCTGCCCGCTTTCCCACTTTGAAACAGACTGTCTTGAAACATCCAGTTTCTCGGCAAGCTGCTCTTGTGTCAGGTCATTAGCCTTTCGTAATGTTAATAGTTTTTCTGAAAAATTCATCATGTTCTGTCCTCCTTGTTTTGATACGTAAACTATATCAAAAACCTCAAGTACATTCCATATAGCTCTCTTCACATTTACGCAGCCTGTGGTAGAAATACAATGTCATTTCGTAGAACTATGGATATATAGATTGCCATCTGCTCAGTTTCAACAAGTAAAACCGGATGTGTAAAAAAACATATCTTTTTCATTCATCTACCTCAATAATATCGTGTTCCACACCCTTTCCGGCATTGAGAGCTTCTACACCTCTACGCAAATGCGCCATAATAACACTCCTTTCCCATTTCAACTATATATTACCTTGTATGAAAGACGAAATCAAGACAATGTCTTTACCTTTTTAACTCAAACATTACAAAATACAACCACATGAACACTCGTTAATTTTTTACACCAATAATTAACATCTGCTCACTTGGAAATATGCAAGGTGTCTGATATGATTAATGACATAGCAAAGGCCAATGCTAAAAATGAAAGCAGGAGGTTCTCTTAATGCAAATAGGTAAAATAATAAGAAAATATAGAAAAGAACAAAATATGACACAGGAAGAAATGGCAAGCCGTCTTGGCGTAACAGCTCCCGCCGTGAATAAATGGGAGAGTGGAAATTCTATGCCGGACATCTTATTGTTAGCACCCATAGCCAGACTTTTAGGAATTAGTCTTGACACATTGTTATCCTTTCATGATGAACTTACTACGGAACAAATAAACAATTTCATTTACAAAGCGGATGAACAGCTAAAAAACAGAACTTATGAAGAAGCATTTCAGTGGAGCAAAAAGATTACAGAGCAGTATCCTAACTGTGAAGAATTGCTATTACAATTGGCAAACGTATTAGACGCCCGCCGTTTGACAGTTGAAGTTCCTGATTCAGAAAAATATGATGATTACATTATCCATTGCTATACCCGCGCCCTGGAAAGTGAAAATGAGATGACAAGAAATCGTGCGGCAGATTCCCTGTTTGGATTTTACTCCCGGAAAGAACAATACAATAAAGCAGAAGAATACCTTTCCTATTTTTCTGTGCAAAATCCCGAGCGTAAAAGAAAACAGGCAGACATTTACAGCAAAACCGGGCGCATAAAGGATGCATATAAGGCATACGAAGAACTGTTGTTTTCAGACTACCAAATGATTAGCACCGTATTTCATAATCTCTATATGCTTGCCATGCAGGATAATAATCTGAAAAAAGCCCATATGCTTGTAGATAAGCAGCAAAAACTGGCAGACATATTTGATATGGGAGATTACCACAATATTTCCTGTGTCCTAGAGTTAGCAACGGAAGAAAAAGATGCAGACACTGTCATTGAAACAATGCAGCAAATGTTAGCAGGAATCGAAACCATTACCGATTTCAAAAAATCACCCTTATATGAACATCTGGATTTTAAAGAAACAAGAGAAGAATTTTTATCAGAATTAAAAGAAAATCTATTAAAGTGCTTTCGTGATGAAAAAACTTATAGTTTTCTAAAGGATGATACCCGATGGAAAGAATTGATAAAATAAGATTGCTGTCAAATACCCCGCCGCAAGCAGCGGGGTATCATATTCCTATCATAAGTACGCAAAGAACAAAGGATGTCCCCTGTGTCATTATATTCATGGCACCATGATATTTTTCGGCTACTGCATTTATATTTGACAAACCTGTCCCTTTTACAATGCTCCCTTTCCCTGAAAAACTGTTCTCAATTTCCAAAAAAACAAAATCTCCCTGTATGCGCCCCGTCACACGAATATATTTCTCTGCATCATTATTCATTTTTTGACAGGCATGGATTGCATTATCCAAAGCATTGGATAAAATGATGCCAAAATCAATATCACGCACAAAACATGACGACGGCAGACGAAGCAAACAGCAGACATCAATTCCCATACTTTTTGCTATCCCCAGTTTATTTCCCACCAGAATATCCACCACCGGATTATTTGTGGTGCACGGAAAAGATAATTCCTCTGTTATATCCTCCATATCCGCAATATAATTTAACGCCTGCTCTGATTTGCCTTTCTGTAAAAGTTCCCGTACCACTGTAATATGATTTTTAATATCATGACGGAAAGACCTTGTTTCATCATAACGTGCCTTTGCTTCCTCTACATACCGGTTTAATGAATGTTCCTCCTGCTCTAAGAGTGACAACTCTTTGCTCAGGCGGAAATTCTGCAGCAGTTTTTTATAGGCATACAAAATACAAAACAGGCTTGCTATTCCCAAAAACTGAAGCGCAAACATCTGATAATGGTTGGTATATATTATAATTCCACTGCCGTTCATGCTATTTACATTCCTATAAACGGTAGAATTAATATATTCATCCATCAAAAAAAGCATCAGTATCGGCGTTAAAATCATAAGCACATATTGTTTCCTGATTGTCTCAGAATGGAGAAAATACCGGTATACCATACGATAGCAAAACACTGCCAACAGCAATGACGCCATATTTCCTGACAACATAATTGCAATGCCCGCAATCTTCTGATTAAACGAAAACATAAACGGATACAAAATACATAATAACGAATTGACAATCCCAAAGCAAAGCTGCATAATCTCAACCGTCAATGCTGCATATAAAATAACAGACTTCCAATCTGTATGACAGACAAAAATTCCAATCGCCGTAAGCAGCAGGATATATACCACAAAATCAATAATTCTGCCATCAGGAATCATTTTTATCATAACAATACAAAATACCGCAAATAAAAGGTAAAAACAGGGTTTCATTTTCTTTTGCAGAAATTTCGCAAGAAAATAAACCCCTGTAAGCATTTGAATACTCCCCATTACATATTTTCCAAAAAAATCAATACAATCTTCCATCTCACAGTCTCCATTCCTTCATATACTGCAAAATCACATTAGAAAACTCTTTGCTCCGCAATCGCGACACAGGAATTTCCTTACCGTCTGCCATATACGCTGTTTTGTTTTTATAACTTTTCAGGTACTGCAAATTGATTAAGTAACTCCTATGGCATCTGAAAAACCTGCTGTCCAGCTTTGTTTCCAGCTTTTCAATCCGGTCATAAAAATCGACAATTTCAGATGATGCTAAATGCAGATATACTTTCCTGTCAATAATTTCACAATAAACAATATCATCAAAAAGAATAATGCTGCTTTCATATCCTTTTTGAACAAGCAAACTTGACTCACCGGCATTTTTCATGGAAACTAACAGGCGTTCCATTGTCTTTTCAAAATGGCTTGCTTCTATTGGTTTTACCAGATAATCAAATGCCTGCACCTCAAAAGACTGGAATACCATTTCTTTAAGAACGGTTATGAAAATCACCACTCCCTTAAATTTACGGCTGCGCATCTTTTTTGCAGTTTCCATGCCGTCTATGTCTTTCATTTGAATATCAAGGAACAGAATATCTATGATTCCGTCATATTTCAAAAGTTCTTTTCCGCTTGAAAATTGCAATATTTCAATATCCATGTTTTTTCTGCAAAAAAAGTCAAACACCATCATCCTGATTTTATCAGACATATATTTTTCATCATCACAGACTGCAATGTGAAGCATATGACCACCTCTCCCCAAAAATTTTACCATTTCTTTTCTGCCATAACAACCCAAATGCTATGAAATGAAGTTTGGCAGTTGTGGAATGTTTTTCGGGTTTACGGTTCAGGCGCTGCATTAATATTCCATTTTATAATAAAAGAAAAAAGTCTGTTGGTAAAAGGATATTTACACTACTGGGAAACAGAACTTGCCCCCTACTCTTTTTTATCTCCATACAGAGGAATACTGGTAAATCTCGACCACATCCATTTTTTTGAAAAAGGAAAACTTCTTCTCTCCAACAACCATTCCGTCCCTTTAAGCCGGCGCCATGAGCAAAGACTCCGGGAAGCCTTTTCCAGGCATGTGATAACTATACACCATTATCGTTAGGAGGATACCCATGTTATATACCGGAATAAACTGTTTTATGTTTCTGCTGGATATCATCATTCTGCTTCTGTTTTTTAATAATGCATTTACCAAACGAAAACCTGTTCCTTTTTTCTTTTTTCTCGCCGGCTTTATCGCAAAAGAAACCGTTTCCTATCTTCTGCCTGAAACAAATAATGGAATAACTTCTTACATGGTAATACTCTGTACCTTTGTAGGCACATTTCTGCTGACCTTTTATTACCATTCTACTTTCAGGCACCGGCTGTTTGCTGCTTTTACCTATATGCTGCTTGCCGCTGTGGCAGAATGGCTTGCCGCCCCCCTGCTCTCTCTGCTTACAAAATCCAAACTTGATTATAATGATGACAATACTGTTACCCTCATTCTGCTTTTTTCTGTTCTCATCCTGTTTTTCCTGGTGATATTGACAGGTCTGTTTTTCCAGCAGAAAAAACCGGGCTTTTCGTTAAAATATTCCTGTATGGTTTTTGTTATGCCTGTTTTTTCCATATTTATTTCCATACCGCTGTTTTCACCCTATATAACGGAATATGAGCTGACACATACGCGGATTCTGGCGTTTCTGGGGCTGATTATTGCAAATATAAGCAATTACTATCTTTTAAACTATATGTGGAAGTTTCAGATTCTCCAAAATGAGCAACAGATGCTAAAACAGCAGATTGATTTTCAGACGCAAAAATACCAGCAGATATCTTCTACTTATCGCAGTACAGGCAGTATGCTCCATGACGTAAAAAAACACTTTTTTTATATCGCAGATTGTATTGAGCATAAACAGTTTGACACTTTAACGGATTACTTAAGAACTGCCTCTTTAAGGCTTGATGCCTCCTACAACAGAATCAATACCGGAAATTTGGTTATTGATGCCCTTGTAAGCAATCATCTTCTTATGGCAGAGCAGTTTGGCATTGCTTTTGAGACAGATATTCAGGTTGTCAATTCTAAAATTCCCATACAGGACTATGATTTATGTATTATATTGGGAAATCTTTTAGATAACAGCCTTCATGAGTGCCAGCAGATTATTCCCCCAAAACCCCGCGTTATTAAAGTTCATCTGTATACAAACAGTCTGGAATTTATTATACACATCACCAATACGCTAAATGAAGACTGCTGCCAGGAAGATAGGAAAGCGTCCTCTTTATATCATGGTTATGGTCTGCAGAATATCAAACAGCTAATGCCGGCATACAGCGGAAATTTCACATATTTTCAGGAAAATGGTACATTCCAGGCGATTGTAATTCTTCCGGATAAAACGAATGTCTCTATCTAGTATAAGCCTTAAATTTTGTGTTTGGTTCTTGCGTCCCGCTGCCATTTATGCTATATTATAGACATAAAAAGGGAAAGCCATAGAAGCGGCAACCCTCGAATACTTCAAACTAACACATGGTGTCAGCCGTCACTATTCGCAGTAGTGGCGGCTATTTTCGTTTTCCCTTAAAAACTGTGTAACACAATCCAATAAGGGCAATAATGAATATTCCAGTCTGAACTAAATCAGAATATGTAATCATCATCAGCAACGCCCTCCTTTCTTTCGTCTGGAGGGTTAGCCCCTCCGAAATGAAGGGTAGCCGCCCGGCTCTATGGTTTTCCATGAATGAAGTATAGCATACGATTCCTTATTAGACAATTCTCTTTTCACTGATAGTTCTCTTACCCCGGGAATTTGTTGCAATCCCATAATCATTACCGAATGTAGTAAACGTAATCATCTTTTCTTGAAGCGGCTTCCTTAACATTTTCTGCTGCATATCCAAGGACTAAATGACCGATACCCTCATAATTTCCTTCTATGCCAAGACTCTTTAAAATCTTTTTACCTTCCTCAGACTCAAACTCTTCCTTTGCTCTGTGAATCCAGCAGCTAGCTACACCAAGGTCTGCTGCGGCATTCATCAGATTACCCATTACAAGACTTCCATCATAAACACAGGTAGGCACATTTTTATCCGCAAGGACAATTAAAAGTTCCGGCGCCCCATAGAATGGGTCAAAATCTTCTCCCTGCCCCATAATCTTAGCATTCATAGAAGAGAGTTTATCTCGCATCTCTTTATTTGTAACCGCAATAATAATTGGTGACTGCTTTCCCATACCTGTTGCAGCATAAGTTCCGGCTTTGATAATGGCCTGTAATTTTTCTTCCTCGATTAGCTCCGGTTTGTATGAACGGCAGCTTCTTCTTGATTCTAATACTTTTAATGTTTCTGGCATTTGTATATCCTCCTGTCTGAATTTTCCTTTTTATATAATTCTAGGCCAACTCACAGTAAATGTAAATTATCTTTATACTTTGAAATTATTAATCATTCCGCTGATATGCATGGAATGATTATGAAGCTCATTATTCTCTCCCAAAAGAAGATTCCGCAAAAACAATTCCAAATATTCCGTTGTTTCATGGACACCGTTCCTAATATCATTATAATTCGCACGAACCAATGAATTTCTAAAATACCAGGCATTTTCTGCAAAAATATCATTGGTTACGTCAAATCCAAGTGTCCGCAGATACTTGATAAAGAAAACTGCTGTTGTTCTGGTATTTCCCTCCCCAAAAATGTGAATCTGCCACAATCCGGAAATAAAATATGCCAAATGATGAATAATCTCATCCATCGTAAGCCCCTTGTAACTGAACTGCTTCTCCTGTGAAAAATCATAATCTATTGTCGCCCGAAGCTCCGATGCACTGCCATACGTCACGGATGCCCCGTCTAATACCCATTCTTTCTTTGTAATGTCATAATCCCGAATCTTTCCTGCATGGCTGTATATTCCTAAAAACAGTTTCCGGTGAATGGAAATATATTCATTCAGTGTAAATGAAAATGCCTGTTCCAAAAGCATCCTTGCAATACGAACAGACACCTTGTCTGCTTCTTCCGTCCGTTCCTCCGTTACATCCTTTGGATTCTCTTTATAGTAGGAATTTAGGAGTTCTTCAGCCTCATCTATCGTAATCTTACCTTCAATATTTGCGATTGCTGTGTCCTGCAAATATTTTGACGTAGTAAGGCCATCCACTGCCTGCAATCCAATGGCAGTATGCCAGGCATACACTTTATCTCTATATTCTTCTTTAGTGGTCATATAACCTTCAATCTTTCTTTTTCCATTTATTATATGCTATTCCCATTGACTTTACAAGAACTTCCCCACAGGCAGAAGTTTTTTCTTGTCATAAAACCTGAATTAGTCCGGCTGCTGTCCGTCATGCGCTTTCCATTGGCAATCCATTACCTGCATATTTGAGAATATTGCTTTAAAAGAAGAATTTTCAGGAGAACAGGCATAAATGCCAAACTGTATTTTACCTTTTCCTCTGTGCATATGACAAATGCGCATTTGGTTAAAAGTTATTCCGTCTGTTGAACATTCAATACAATAATCGTCCTCCCTGCGGCTGAACCGATACCACATTGATTTTACCGAAGCATCAATAACCGTTGTTGCCCAATCTGAAAAACCGTTGTTTGTCACTACACTCCCTAAATGTTGATATGTATCGTTTTCATACTCAACAGAGCCTTTCAACCAGTTTTCACTATCCAGATACATTACAATGCCGCATTGGTCAAATCTGCAATGGCTTTCCTCAAATTCTGTCCTGACAACAAAACTAAAATATTCTTCTTCAGTTTCCATTTGCAGGACAGGTGCATTATCATTTTGAAAATGGTAATATGTTCTCTGCCATAAATCTGTATAAGGTTTGGTAATTATTTCGATTCTGTCTTTTTCAATTTTATAATATTGTGGCTCTCTTATCCATTTAAACTCCTTTAAATCCATAAATGATTGCCTCCCTTAACTTCCGAATTTTAGCGTTCTCTCCCGCTGCAAGCAACGTTGCAGAGTAGCGGGGTATTTGACCCTTGCGGCAGTCGCCAAATGCCTGCAAGCAGTCACTTGGCTCGTTGCTCGCGGGAATAAAATAGTGCGTACTTTTATTTTTAATTGCTGCAACTTATACTAAATATAGGCCAAAAAGGTCAGAAAATCAAATATACAATGTATGAGAAGTTACAAATCTGCCTGCAATTTTTTATGAATTACTTGTCAGAGTACTTGACAAAACGGAATGCCATGAGTATAATTCGGGTTATATAACGAAAATTATTTAAAGGAGGAGCAACAATGCCGCCAAGAGCGAAAATCACAAAAGAGATGGTCATAGATGCAGCGTTTGAAGTTACACGAGCCGAGGGTGCAGAGAATGTGAACGCACGGACAGTTTCACAAAAACTTGGCTGTTCCACCCAGCCCGTTATGTACCATTTTGCAACAATCGAGGATATGAAAAGAGCGGTCTATGCTAAATTAGATCGATTTCATACGGAATATCTCATGAATGTCAATCCACAGGAAGATGTTATGCTTGGAATCGGGCTGAATTATATCCGCTTTGCGGTGGAAGAACCTAATCTGTTCCGCTTTCTTTTTCAATCAGGGTTTGCCGTCGAAAACAGTCTGCTTGAAATGATAGATTCTGAGGAATTAAAACCTGTTATTTCGGCAATGCAGGAAGCTATGGATTTGAATATGGAGCAAACAAAGGATGTTGTTTTAACACTCGCCCTATTCGTTCACGGCTATGCCAGTATCATTGTAAACAACGCATTGGAGTATGATGAAGAACTCATAAAAGTGCATTTAGAGAGAGCTTATAAAGGTGCGATTTTAGCCATACAGGAGGAAACAAAATGAAAATATTATATGAGAAAAGCGAATCGGCATTTGCGATTGTCTGGATTGTGATTTATTGTGTTCTGCAATCTTTAGCAAATCCGCTGAACGAAAAAATCGGGATAGAATACTCTGCAAGTGCCATTTTGTGTATCTTGCAGGCAATTTTCCTCTTTGCCTTTATTCAGCGGAACGGCTTAATGAAACGGTACGGGCTTTGTAAATCTTCTATACCCGCCCGCCACTTCCTTTATTATGTCCCGTTGATGATTTTAGCAACAGCAAATCTTTGGAACGGTGTCGCTATCAATTATTCGCTATCAGCTACGCTTTGCCATATTGTCTGTATGCTTTGTGTTGGATTTGTGGAAGAAGTGATTTTCAGAGGTTTTCTTTTCAAGGCAATGGCGAAGGATGGTATAAAATCCGCAATTATTGTTTCAAGTGTGACCTTTGGCATAGGACATTTGGTAAACTTATTCAATGGCAGCGGTATGGAATTGGTAAACAATTTGTGCCAGATTTGCTTTGCAATTGCGGTAGGCTTCTTGCTTGTAACAATATTTTATCGTGGAGGAAGTTTGCTGCCCTGCATTATTGTCCATTCTGCTATTAACACTCTTAATATTTTTGCAAATAAAGCGGGGGTTACAGTGGAAAAGCATATTATTCATGTTTTGGTTTTGATACTCATAACTGTTGCCTATAACTTAGTCCTTACAAAAACACTTCCGAAAAATCAGCGGGCAAATGGGAATGAGGCGAGGGATAAATGATATGACGGGTGTGATTTCAGAATGGGTACGCTGCCCTGTCTGCGGAAATAAGACAGGACTTCAAACAGTAAAAACGCCTAAAATTCAGAAATGCCAC
>CANRJF010000002.1 GCA_947630855.1 uncultured Lachnospiraceae bacterium | reverse complement strand
ACGCTTTTAAGAGATTCGGATAACATATAGGAGGGTGCCATGGCAGACAAAAAAGAAGAAAGGTACACGCTGATGGGACCGGGAGGAAAAATATCTGCAATTGTCATGGAAGCAGAGGAATTTAACCTGTTTGGGAACAGTTGCATCACCATAATAACCAGGGAGACGGACAGGTATCCGGTAATACCGGATGAACCGGGGCATCTTTCGGGGTGTCAGTGCCAGTATTTACAGATAAGGTGATGCCAGCTATAATAACTGGCGGAGGGAATGCAGGAAGTGGAAATTGGATACCATCAAATGATGCGGGAGGAAAAGCGAAGGCAGGAGTATTGTTTGAAGGAAAAATGAGAGTAGTAAAGGTGCTGCTAAAAAGGGAAATTATGAGTCCAAAACACAAAATTATACCAGAGATAATATAATAGATTCATTAGATGGAGTAACTATAAAATCAACAGAAATAGCTAATGCATTACGAAATAAAGATATAGGGATAAATGTATTAGGTGATGAATTGTTTGAGCGTTATTTTGGGTGTTCTTCAGACACTATTGCGATACAGATTGGAAATCAAACATATGTAAGAAATAGTTCAGTATCTTTGCTTAGTGATGTTGTGCATGAAGGAACGCATGCTTTAGATTATTTAAATGGTGTTAGTGAGAGTACGATTTCTTCTTGGTCTGGTGAAACAGCGGCATATAGTGCTGAGAGAGATTTTCAGATGGAATCAGGTATGTCAGTTCAGTATGAAAATGAAGAAGATATGATGATTCATATTTGGAGTAATTATGAGAAAAAATAGGGGAATATAATGAATATAGTGGATAAGTTATTGGAATATACGCAAACAAAAAATAAAAAAATTTTATTAACAAAAATAAAAATGAGTGATTATGAATTAAATGTGGTAGTTGTAAATATCTTATCATGGTTGAAATTAGAGCATAAGAGAAGTATTTGGATTTCTCAAGGAAAAAGGAATTGTCATAAAGCTTTGGAAGTGGATATGCAATATCCGTGGTGTGTAAACTTGTGTAAACTAGTAGAAAAAGAAAAAATATTTCACGATTATTTTTCGATAAAAGATGGGAAATTTGATTTTTCTAATATGGTGTCTGACGAGGATAAAAGAATAGCCAGGGAAAAGGTTTATCAAAATTACAATCCTATAAGACACACATAGTATAGCTTATTAACTTTTTGGTAATTCGCAAACAACTGCACCATCATCATACAAATCCACATCAACATATTTTTGAATATAATCCGGATAAAGGTGGATGGATTAGAAGAGGCCCTACGATATTTGAACCTTAAAGGAGAGAGAATATGGATTATGTTTTAGATATAGCAATTCCGAGGAAGGAAATCGAAGTAGTGAAACTAAACGAGAAATTGGTGGAGTGGGGTGACAGTGTTTATTCGTGTTCTCCGCCACAGTATTTAGCAAATTCTAATATAATTTTTGAGCAGATAGAAGATGTAAAATATTTTGAAGAAATAATAGGAAAAAAGATTTCAAATGAAATTGTTTTATTGAATTTAAGAAGTGACGTACTATTTGAATTGGAATATGCAATAAATAGTGATAACAAAGGATTAGAGAAAAATGAATTATTTTTATTTCTAATTAGCTTTTATAAATTAAGTGAATTTTATATCTTATTGATTCGAGAAGATGAAAAGATAAAGGAACGTCACAGGATTTTTGATAAAAAAGAAATTAGTGTCAAATTATTTGATAGTTTAAAATGGTCTAATCCCAAAGATATTTTGTTGTTTAAGGAAAAATTATAAACTTATGAAATATGTCGCAATAATGATGACGATTTGACAATAAGCGAAGGGAAATGCCTATTTCGTGGCTGGTAATAATATTTAAAACATCATTAAATGGAACTGTGGACATAGCGGAAAAAGCCATCTCCCCATTATCATTCTATTTCACCGTTAGATCCACAGGCACATGGACCAGGAGTTCCTGGTTTACACCCCAGTACACCTTAATTGTTGTGAAAGGAGAATGCTTAAATGCCAATTGTAAATTATTTACATACAATAGTATTAAGTAAATATTGGAATACAAATCAGTGGCAATCATGGGCAGATCGTCTAATTATTTGTAATGATAATTTAGAGGAATGGGTTTATGACGTTGCGATTGCTAAAAGCAGAGAAGAATTGTTATTAGCGATTGCTCATGAAAAAACTATAGAAATTTTTAATAAAGAAACTCTTTATTGGGAACCGGATGTGGTTATAGGATATTATTACCTTATGTTTCAGGAAAGTAGAATAAAATTATCAGAATTGTTTGAAAAACTATTTGACGAAGATGATGCATCAAATGAGTCGGAATTTTTTGATTCTCAAGAAGCCAAGTGTATCTTGAATCAGGCAAGAAAAGACGAATATAATCTAGAGAAAATTGATAAAATATTACCCCCTTTTGCTAAAATAGCTAAGAAGCAATTAGAAGCATTGCAACATTATATTAGCTAATGGTGTTAGTCAATAAATTTGTAATTATGATGGGTTGCAAAATATGTGATACTAAACATATATTGTTTGGCAGTAAGCATTGCGAGGTGGTATTAGTTTGACATAGGAAGAAATTTCTTTCTGGATAAGGTGTTCCAAAACAATGTGGATATGTATGAAAACTGTGGCTTGATACTGACGCTTGCGAACGGCGTGTATATAAGTAGTGTTAATTTATCCGGAAAAGGATATGAATGGGGGTAATGAAGAAAATACAGGCCTATGTTCGAAATTAGAGAAGTCAATTTTACGTTTACTTTATGGTGTATGTTTAAAATACAAACATGTACAAACAAGAAGAATAGATAGAAAACATCTCTTAAAGTGCTTTTTGTTTAAGAAATAAGTGAAAGGAATATAAGTTAAAATGGAAGAATTTGAAAACATTTCAATAAGAGGAAGAATGGCATATTTGTTATGTTCTTTTGAAAATTTATTGTTGCATTTTGGGTGTAATAAGGAAGAATGGAAATTTGTATTAGAAAAATTATGGACATATACAACAATCGAATATTTAGATGATTGGATGTATGAAATTGCAGAATATATGCCAAACAGCATATTAACAGATACCATGGAAGATGCAGAGTATATTACCAAAAGTGAATTTAGCAAATTATATAGACTTTATATAAATACAAATAAAGAAATAAAATTATTTTTAGAAAATATTTTTGAATGTGGAACTTGTGAGCTATATTCTAGATTATGCGATAATAGTCCTATTACATTAAATTTGATAGAGCAAGCAATAAATATATTGAAAAAAAACGAAATTAATTTGGTTAATATATCTATTTTTAAGAAATACACATATAAGGAGTGTAGTGGATGGGGAAATTGCTTTGAGGGTAGGCAATTGTCAAAAATTGTGTAAATTAGTATTAAATTACGCAATATAGATATAGGAGCAAGGATAAGATTATTTTTAGATATGTTTCAGCGGTAAAGAATAAAAACTTTTTTCGATAAAATAACAAGATTCTTATTCAGGATTCCTTCTAGTACAGCATCGCTTAAATATCAGTGATTAAATCGCTAATGGTATTCCGGCATATGTCCACTTAAATGGGTGTGCCGTAAGATTGTATTGTTCAATAAAGCGCAGGATGCTTGCTTCCAGTTCTTCTATTGACAGGTAGCTAGTGTGAAAGAAATTAAAAAATTTGTAGAGAAAAATATGGGCGGAGCCATAGCAAGTTTTGCAATGGCTTTTGCGGGGCTTTCTTTATGGGAAATCTGTTTTTATATTTTTCATCAGCCAAAGATGCCGGAAGAATTGGCAAAGCTGAATGAGAAATAGAATATGGAGAAAATATCTTATATTTTAACGAGCCGTTTGGTTTTGAAGAATATAATAACGCCGGAAAAAAGCAGTATTTGCCAGTATGGCTTACAGATAGGGTTGGAAATATGCTTAAACACGGTTATCAGTATTTTTATAGCCCTGTTTTGTCATATGGAATGGGAGACAATTGTGTTTTTTCTTGTTTTTATGGCGCTGCGTGCATATGCCGGAGGGCTGCACTTAGATACATATTTTGCTTGTCTGATATGTTCATGTGCATCCCTTCTTAGTTTGCTGTTTCTTGTGAAATATTTAGATGTCAGCAGGTCGTTTTCAATGACGCTTATCTGTTTTTCTTTGCCAGCGATAAAATTTTTGTCACCGGTTCAGGATATTTTATTTGTTTCAAATGGATAAACTGCTGCAGATGATTTCTGTAACCACAGGGTTTATGGTAGTTATTCTTATTTTGGGGAAAATTAAATATAAAAAAGATTTAAAGAAAATATAATGCACAAAAGGGCATAAATGTTTTGTCCTTTTGTGTATTTTTTATATCATAGGAAAGATCTTGTTGCTTTAAAGTGTAAAAGTATTGTTTTTCCTATGATATAAAAAGCCCTCCGGGCAGGATGCACACAGATGCATATGGTAGATGCCGCTAACGTGGCTGCATCTGGCGCACAAATTGTGCAAGCCCCTCAAGAATGAGGGGTTGGAGAGATGATGTGGGCTTGCCCACTTTGTTCCTAGTTTGTTTGTGCCACAGAAAGGAATGACGAAATTATGAAGCAAAAGGGAAAGGCTTTACGGTGGTTTGGAGTATTTCTTGTTTTTATGCTGGTGTGCGGCATTGTTTCCAGAGGAATTTATGCCCAGCAGATGCCCCGGGTAAAAACAGCCGTAATACAGACGAAAATGCTGAACCATAAAGTGGAAGGAGAAGGTGTTGTGGAGGCAAAGCAGGAGACGCCTTTTACACTTCCGCCGGGGCTGCTGGTGGCAGAGGTGTGCGTCCGCCAGGGGCAGAAGGTAGGGCAGGGGGATGTGCTGCTTTACCTGGATATGGACAGTTTAGAGAAGATGTATCGGGAAAAGCAGCAGGAGCTGGATTTGGCAAAAACAAGGCTTTCCGATTATAAGGCAGGGGTGGCGGCGGAGGAAAAAGAACGCCAGATCAATCTAAACCGCGCCAATGAGGACTATAACAAGACAAAAAATGCGACGGACAGTGATTTGGCGGGGGCGAATCAGGCATATCAGGATGCATTGGATGCCATAAACGATTTTCCTTCCTTTAAAAAATATAAGAAACAGAAAATGGAGGAGGATAAGACATATAGAAAACTTCAGGAGGCATCACAAAACATCAATTCCACAGAGGAGGACAGGCAGGCTTTCAAAGATTACAAAGCCCAGTTGGAAAGTACTTTGGAGAGCCAGTACAAAGAGGAAAAAAAGTCTTTGGAAGAGGCAAGAGCCCAGAGGGAGGCAGAACTTTCTGCCGTTCACAAGGAGCAGGGCGAAAAAATGGCGGCGGCAGGCAGGGCTTTGGAGGATGCAAAAAAACCGGAAGCCGTAGAAGTGTCATCGGGATTGGAATTAGAGCAGGAAGCAGGCAGGTTGGAGGAGGAATGCGGCACTTATAAGTCATATCTTGACGCCCAGGGGGCAGTAACGGCACAGGAGGAATCTTATGTGAGCAGGATTTTAGTGGAGGCGGGGGGAATAACCCCAGAATCCGGGGTCATAGTGCTTAGTACTATTGGAGAAACCTTGTTTTTTACGGGAAATATTACGAAAGAAGATAAAAAGTATGTGACGGCAGGGGATGCCATGTCAATTTCTTTCGGAAGCAGCAGGTTTTTGTCGGATATACCGGTGATTGCCGTTGGGGAAACTGAGGACGGGGGGTATAAAGTTACGGCGGAAATTTCCTCGGATGGCCGTTCCATTGGGGAGAATGGCAGTTTCAGCCTGGTAAGGCAGACGGAATCTTACGGCGGCTGTGTGCCTCTTTCCGCGCTTCGCACGGAGAATTATGAGGATTTTGTGTATTATATCGAAGAGCAGGAGACGATTCTTGGCACGGAACTGGTGGCAAAGAAGCGTAAAGTAAAAGTGATTGACAAAGACGAGGAGTTTGCGGCTTTGGAGGGAAGCCCCTTTACCGAAGAAGAGAAGCTTATTATAGATGCAGACAAGGAATTTAGCCCGGGAAGCCGGGTGAGGATGGAGGAATAAAAAATGAAAAGAAGAAAATTAAAAAAGATTATAATTAGTTGGGCGGCAGTGGCTGTATGGACGTTTGCAGGAGCATGCGGACAGGAGAAGGAATGGAAAAATCCTGTGGAAACCATAGCGGAGCAGACGGAAAAGAATAAAAATGACACGGAGACATATGATATCAGCCCCAGAGAGGATGCACCGGCGAATAAGCCGGAAAATTCTAATGAAGGCACGGATGGGAAAGAATCGTTGGAGCTTAGCGGTACGGTGGAGTCTGTGGAAGACAATGGTTTTATTTTTTCAAAAAATGAAACCTGGGAAGATGAAAACGGAGGCCAGGTGGAGGCTTTCGATGAGGAGGAAAAAGAATTAATCCATGGGATTTTTACAGAATCTACGGAATTTATTTTGGTTACCAGTGATGACGGAGGAATAACCAGCAGCCACGATAAGGCATCGTCTAATGACCTTGAGGCAGGACAAACGGTACAGCTTGAAGGTGTGTACCAGGGAGATGAATTTGTGGTATCAAAAGTGAGTATGTACAAATTTTTGTAAGCCTCCGCCGGACAGTAGAAAAATTTTCAAGGCAGCCGCCTTATTTTAGCATATTCTGATGCAAAAATAAGGCGGCTGCCTTTGCGGTATATTCAGTTATAAAACATGCAGTGAATTAATATACTGTTTTAAACCTGCCTCCGTGGTGATTTTGTATAAATGATTCATTTGTACAAAATAAGAAAAAATCATTTCATCTGTAATAATTTTCCTGCTCCTTTCATTTTCTCCCAAATTACCCCGGGCCTCAATCCAGGGCCGTTCTTTGTGGGTAAATTCCCGAAGTACGGTTCCGTTATAAATGGCAAAATTTCGCAATACATAATCAATTACGCTTTTTTCTTCGGCAGATAATAAAGAATTTGTCTGTATATTGGTATCTTTTTCTTCCATAATAATTTCTCTGCCATAAGATTTATACTGATTATAAATTTTTTCGTATACAGGGCCATGTACCCATGCTTCGCACTGTTCCTCAAAAATGTTAATATTTAACAGGAGTTTTGCAAATGCTTTAATGTAGTATAAAATTTTCTGCAGACTCATATCTGTCACCTCATATTTGGAATGGATGACATATGCTGCTGCTGCCTGGATTTTTGAGTGATAAGTTGCTTTTTCCTTTATGCATTCGATTGCATTTTTTGTTTTTAAATATGTTTTTTCTGAGATTTTATCCATGTTTTGTTCCAGATAATGCTCCATAACGGAATAATCCCTGTAAGCAGAAAGTAAAAGCCGCGAATTTTTAACGGAGGGTATCTGGCCTTCCAGATACCGGGTAATGGTGATTTCCCCCAGTCCCAAAACTTTTGACAAAGGGCGTTTGCCGATATTATATTTACCCATCATGCCGTAAATTTCATCAATAGTAATTATTTCACATTCTCCCCGGCTGATTCTTGCAAATTCTTTTTCGTTTGCTTCCATCATGCCGGGAACGGTAACTTCGTTATTGCATTCGCTGCATAATGCATATTCTTCGTCATAGGTGAAACTTTTTCCCTGAAAATTTCTTGTTCGTTTCCTTAAATGGCAGGAATATGGCATCATGCGTCCGCATTCATAGCAGTAGGTTGTTGTATTGTAAGCCGTTGTATTTATGTCAGGGACTATGGTTGTATTTAATTTTATTTTTCTGATTGATTTTTTTTCTTCCATATTGTGTGCCCCCTTCAGTAACGTATACTTTAAATAAAGTATATAGTGTATGTTATGATTATAGGTCTGCAAAAGTTTTTGGTATGGAACTTTTGCAGACTAAGTATTATTCAAGTTTTAAATTTCCACGTTATCTTCGTGAAATCCTATAAATATAATTGGTTCTTCATCGTTTTTGTATGCAAACTTAATATAAAGATTTACATCGTATTCATTTCCATCATTTTTGCTTCGTAGTGTAACACAGATTTTATATACATTGATAATGTCATCTTTGTGGGCTTCGTGTGTACTCTGTTCTGCCCATCGGTAATCATCTTTTACGTTTAATGCACTTATTATTTCCAGTGCAGCTTGTTCTGAGAATTGGTAATCTTCTATAAGTTTTTTGTTTTTTGGAAGATGCCATAATATTGCGTATTGGCCATCTTTTGTCTTTTTCTGAACCTTTTCCAAAATAGATTCAGCCTGTGCCTTTGTAAAAAGTATTCGGCATTTGTCTTCCTGCCCCATGTTACCACCTCCATAATTTGTCTTTATTCATATTGTTATCTCCTTTCTTATTGGTAACATTATTATATTATATGATACATTTTTTGTCAATATGTATCATTACAAATTAAAAGAATCACATCTTCTTATTTTGGTGGAAATATATAAAAGTTTGTTACTATTCACGGCTTAGGAATGCGCACTTGCTGCGCATTCCGTAAGAACATGATTCAGGAGTGAGGGGCGATTTTTGCGCAGCAAAACTTTCCATATCGCCCCGAATTGTTGCTATGAGCGGCCCCCCGGGCCGTGAATAGTAACAAAAGTTTTATTAAGAAGCTGGCAAAATTAGACTTGATTTCTTTATACAAGTGGGTGTAAATTAATATGGGGTAGTTCATATCATCTGCGGGAAAAGGGAAAGGAGAGAAAGTATGCTTCTTGGATTATTTTTGTTGTGGGTAATTTTAAACGGGCAGTTTAATCTGGAAATTGTCTGTTTTGGCATTGTGATTTCAGCGGCAATATTTTTATTCTGCTGTAAATTTTTAAATCACTCCATGGAAATGGAATTGGGATTTTACCGGTTGTGCCCGTATATCTTTACATATTTTATTGGACTGTTCTGGGAAATCATCAAGGCAAATGTGGATGCAATCCGTCTGTCATTGTCATACCGCAGTGAAATTGACCCTGTGGTTGTAAAATTTAAAACAGATTTAAAAACAGACCTGGCAAAAGCAGTTCTGGCAAATTCTATTACATTAACCCCCGGGACAATTACAGTTGCCCTGGAAGGAGACGAATTTACCATACATGCCCTGGACCGGGATTTGGTACGGGGAATTGACGAGAGCGTGTTTGTAAAACGGCTGCGGAAAATGGAAGCGCTGGCAGCAAAGAGGAGATGATAACATGGATAATATAGTACCGGCAATCGGGCAGGCATATGAAAATGTATTTACGGTAATATTAATCATTCTGGCAGTTTGTTTCCTGCTGTGTCTGATACGTGCAGTAATCGGCCCGAGAGTGGCTGACAGGATTATGGCGGTAAATATGATGGGAACCATGGTTATTGTTGCTATCAGTATCCTTGCCGTCATGATGCAGGAAGGATATCTGGTGGATGTGGCTTTGATTTATGCCATGATAAGTTTCCTGGCAGTGATTGTCATAAGCAAAGTATACATGGGAGTATATTTTGAAAAGCAAAAAAAGGAGGAAAAGAAGCATGGAAATTCTTGAATGGATTCGCTTTTGCCTGTCAATGGTTTTCCTTATTGGCGGACTGGTGATTTTTCTCATAGAGGTATTTGGCGTGTATCGTTTCCGATTTGTGTTAAACAGGATGCAGATTGCGGCAACGGGAGATACTTTAGGTTTATGTTTAAGCCTGATTGGACTGATGATTGCCAACGGACTGAATGGAACCACTGCAAAAATGCTGTTGGTTTTAATGTTTTTCTGGCTGGCATCTCCGGTATGCTCCCATGTGCTCTCCAGGATGGAATACAGTACGGATGAACATTTAACCGATAATCTCCGTTTTGTTACCCTGGAGGAAGTTGAGCAGGAACTTAAACAGGAACTTAAGGAACAGGAGGAGAAAGATGACCATATTTAATATGATTTTGCTGGGCTTTCTGGTTGTATGCGCTATTTCCGTAAGCTTTTCAAAGAATTTATTAAATTCTATTTTGATTTATATGTCATACAGCCTTGTGATGGCGATTATATGGATATTGTTGGAGTCCCCGGATTTGGCTATTACGGAGGCGGCAGTAGGAGCCGGAGTCACGTCCGTACTGTTTTTTGTGACGCTGAAAAAAATCCGTGCGATGCAGGAAGATGCGGAGGAGGAGAGAGACCATGAGCAGGACAAGAAACCAGAAGGAGTATGAGAGAACATTTGCTTTTCACTTTTTCCGATGGCTTGGCGGGGAAAAAGATATGTTTGTGGGCAATATGGAGATGAAACCTCAAAAAGAACCGACAGAGACGGCAGAAAGTCTTGAGGAGCGCATGAGGGACAGGCAGCAGATTTTTGCGGAAGTTTATGATGAGACAGGAAACAAGGAACTGCGTCTTTTTGAAAAGGCTTATAAAATACTCAGTATTGTTTTCTGTTTTATCCTTGTAGTTTTGCTGATTGTTACCGTATCTCATCTGCCGGCAGTGGGAAACGCGGCAAATCCTGATAATAATACTGTTTCGGAAACTTATATTACGGACGGGTTAAAAGACACCGGAGCGGTGAATATTGTAACGGGAATGATTCTTTCCTACCGTGCCTTTGATACTTTCGGTGAAACAAACGTGCTGTTTATTGCTACCTGCTGTGTTATGATTATGCTGATGGTAGATGAAGAAAAAATAAAGTTTGATGCAGATTCCAATGACCGTGAGTATGAGCCGAAAAATGATGTGATTTTACAGAAAGCGGCTTCCATTCTTGTGCCTGTGGTTTTCCTTTTCGGAATTTATGTGATTTTAAACGGGCATTTATCTCCCGGAGGAGGATTTTCCGGCGGGGCTATGATTGGGGCAGGGATGATTCTTTATGTGGCTGCCTTCGGGTTTGAGAAGACAGAGCGGTTTTTCAATGAAAAAGTTTATACCGTTGTAAAAGTCACTGCCCTTATATGTTACGGATGCATTGTCACTTACTATTTTCTCACCGGGGCAAACGGCCTGGAATGTCTGATTCCCTTGGGAACTCCGGGAAAAATATTAAGCGGCGGCATTACGCTTCCTATTAATATATTTGTAGGTTCTGAGGTGGCATGTACCATGTATGCCTTTTATGCACTGTTTCGGAGAGGGGGATTATAATGGGAGAGAATCTTGCGCAGAATTATGGAGAAGTAGTGGCAATGGTTCTTTTTGGCATTGGCTTTACCAATCTTTTGCTGCAGAAAAACATGATAAAGAAAATCATCGGGTTAAATATTATGGATACGGCGGTGTATCTGTTTTTGGCGGAAAAAGGTTATATTACAGGGCATATTGCCCCGATTATTGTAAATAATGATTTCAGCCCAGATACTTATATCAACCCTGTGCCAAGCGGCCTTGTGCTTACGGGAATCGTAGTGTCCGTATCGGTAACGGCGCTGATGCTGTCTTTGACCATCCGGTTATACCGCAGGTATCATACGCTGGATTTGGATGAAGTATCGAAAAGGTTGAAGAAGGAAGGATTATAATGGAAATTATTCTTAATTTTCCCTGTATTTCCATATTGTTAGCCATGTTTTCGGCAATTATCAGTTCGGCATTAAATGGGAAATGGGCGAAATATCTGAATACATTTGTTGTAACTGCAGTGGGAGTGCTTTCGGCATTCACCTTTTGGTATACCTATACCACAAAAAACAGTTATACATATGTCATGGGACATTATCCTGCCCCTTACGGCAATGAGATTCGCTTTGGCTCCTTAGAGGCGGGGATGGCGCTGTTTTTTGCAGTGATTATGCTCCTCTCATTAAACGGCGGCAGGAAAAAAATTCGGTTGGAAATTGCCCCGGAGAAAGAAAAACTTTATTATATCATGATTAATCTTTTGCTCAGTTCCTTGTTGGCACTTGTTTATACCAATGATATATTCACGGCTTACGTTTTTGTGGAGATTAATACCATTGCGGCATGCGGTCTGATTATGATAACAGAGCACGGAAGGACGATTGAAGCGGCTGTCCGATATATGATTATGAGCCTCCTCGGCTCCGGCCTGTTTTTAATCGGAATCTGTCTGCTTTATGATATGACAGGGCATCTTTTGATGGTGTATATCCATAGCAGTATTACAAAAATTATGGCGGCAGGTACTTATCAGATACCATTGCTTGTTACCATTGGGCTGATTGTAGTGGGACTGGCCATTAAAAGTGCGTTGTTTCCTTTTCATGCATGGCTTCCAGATGCCTACGGGTATTCCACGGTATCTTCCGCGGCAATGCTCTCGTCCCTTGTGTCCAAAGGTTATATTTTCCTGTTAATCAAGTTAATTTACCGGGTAATAGGTTTTAGACGCTTTTATGAAAGCGGGATTGTTAATGTGCTTTTCGTCTTTGGCCTTGCAGGGATGATTATGGGTTCCCTCTATGCTATCAGGGAAAATGATATCCGAAGGATGATTTCTTATTCATCCGTGGCACAAATCGGATATATTTACATGGGTTTTGGACTTGGAACTTCTATTGGTATGGTGGCAAGCATCTTCCATATTTTATCCCATGCGGCGACAAAATCCCTGCTATTTGTATCGGCATCGGGGCTTACGGATGTATCTGGAGGCCATAAGGAGTTCCAGGAGCTGACAGGGGCAGGATACCGGAACAAGGCGGCGGGAGCAGCCTTTACGGTGGGGGCTTTCTCCATGGTGGGGATACCCTGCTTTTCCGGTTTTATCAGTAAACTGTTGTTTGCCCAGGCTGCTATCCAGACTTCCGGCAAAACGCTGCCCACGTTGATTGTACTGGCAATCAGTACCGTATTGAATGCCATTTATTTCCTGAAGACGGTAATCCGTATTTATACCCCGGTAAAGGATGACAAATATGAAGCAGTTTCTTCCGGGAAAAATATGCTTTACCTGGTGACGCTGGTATGCTTTATTGTTTTAAACCTGGCGCTGGGCATGATTTCCCAACCTATTACAGATTGGATTTCCTATGGAGTTACAGCGCTGATATAAAGATTTATTATTTGTGAAATTACGGTAACAGACGTAATAGAAGGAGATGTCTTATGGCTCAGATATTACTGCTTCCCATACTGTTCCCCATTGCGGCAGGGATTATTTTATTGCTGTGTAAAGAATTTAAAAACAGAAAACCTTTGCTTATTTATGTGGGAAGCGTTCTGGTGATAACCGGAATATGTGCGGTTTTTGCAATGATTCAAAACATCAATAACGGCGTTGCGGCATTTTATCTGACAAAGACCCTCGCCATTTATTTCAAACCGGATGTTTTGGGATGCGTTTTTGCATCTGTGGTTACCATTGTGTGGATTCTGGCAGGATTTTTTTCTTTTGAATATATGAAGCATGAAAAAAACGAAAAACGTTATTTTAGTTTTTATCTTATGGTTTTCGGCGTGCTTCTTGGCCTGGGATTTTCCGGCAATTTAATTACAATGTATTTGTTCTATGAACTTATGACGCTTACGGCCATGCCTTTAGTATTACATACCCAGAGCAGGGAGGCTGTTATGGCAGGATTAAAATACCTGTTTTACTCCTTTGCAGGGGCTTATATGGCATTGTTCGGCGTGTATTTTGTCTATAAATACGGCACTACTTTGGAATTTACGGCGGGGGGTGTGATAGAGTCTTCCGTATTACGGCAGAATACCACATTGTTTTTAGTGGTGACCATGTTGATGTTAATGGGATTTGGGGTAAAAGCGGGCATGTTTCCCATGCATTCATGGCTTCCTACGGCCCATCCGGCGGCACCGGCGCCGGCTTCCGCAGTGCTTTCCGGCATTATTGTAAAAGGGGGCGTGCTGGCAATTATCCGGTTGGTATACCAGATTATTGGGCCGGACTTTATTCGGGGGACATGGGTTCAGACTGCCTGGATGATATTGACATTGGTTACGGTTTTTATGGGTTCTCTTTTGGCATTCCGGGAACCGGTATTAAAAAAGCGGTTGGCATATTCTACGGTAAGCCAGCTTTCTTATATTCTTTTCGGGCTTTCCCTTCTGGACGGTCAGGCTTTTACAGGCTCGCTGCTCCATGTGGTTGCACATGCATTTATTAAAGCTGCTCTGTTCTTAACGGCAGGGGCGATTATTTATATGACGGGATGTAAGCGGGTAGAGGAGCTTAGAGGCATAGGCAAGGGGATGCCTGTGACATTGTGGTGTTATACCATTGTATCTTTAGGATTAATCGGAATCCCGCCAACCAGTGGGTTTATCAGTAAATGGTATCTGGCAACGGGAGCCCTTGAAACAGGAATCCCTGTATTTTCCTGGCTGGGACCGGTGGTTTTGCTTGTCAGTGCATTGCTTACCGCAGGGTATCTGCTTCCCATTACCATGAACGGGTTTTTCCCGGGGGAGGGTTACGATGCCGGCAGGTTTTTGGGAAAAGAGCCGCCTTTGCTTATGCGGGTTCCCCTTTTGATATTTGCCGGTCTTACATTGCTGATTGGCCTGTTTCCAAATGTTTTGATAAATATGCTCTCTGCCTTGGCAGAGTTGTTTGTGTAAAGGGGGAATGGCGAAAATGAATGAAATGTTGTTAAGTTTTGTAGTAATATTCCCCATGATAGCAGGTATCTGTGTTCCCTGGATTCCATGGAAAAAACGGGCACATATGCTGGTGTTTTTAGAGACGGCTGTATTGATTAACAGCGCATTGATGTGGATTTTGCTGTTTTACCGTCCGGCAGGGGGAGTGACGCTGTTTCACTTTACCGGAAATCTTACCATTGCTTTTGAATTAGACGGTCTGGGCAGTGTGTTTGCAGGGCTTGTATCCTTTTTATGGCCTTTGGCAACCCTGTACTCTTTTGAATATATGACAAAAGAGGAAAATGAGAAATTATTTTTTATGTTTTACACCATTACCTATGGCGTGACACTGGGGATTGCGTTGGCAGATAATATACTGACCATGTATTGTTTCTATGAACTTCTGACGCTGGTTACGGTGCCCCTTGTCATGCACACCCTTACCAGGGAAGCCATTCTTGCCAGCCGGAAATATATGTACTATTCCATTGGCGGTGCGGCATTTGCTTTTATCGGAATGATATTTATTATTATATATGGAACCACCACGGATTTTGTGCTGGGAGGGGTGCTTGACCCGAAAAAAATAGCGGATATGGGTAATATACTTCTTATCGTGTATGTGTTTACCTTTTTCGGATTTGGCGTAAAGGCTGCAATTTGTCCTTTTAATTCCTGGCTGCCCCAGGCAGGTGTGGCGCCTACTCCGGTAACGGCGCTGCTTCATGCGGTAGCGGTGGTAAAATCCGGCGCATTTGCTATTATGCGTGTGACATATTACAGTTTCGGCACAGAGTTTTTAAGGGGAAGTTTTGCTCAGTATCTGCTGATGGCGGTGGTAATGTTTACCATTGTCTACGGATGCAGTATGGCGTTAAAAGAGACTCACTTAAAAAGGAGGCTTGCTTATTCTACCATCAGCAATCTTTCCTATATTCTCTTTGGAGCCGTGCTTATGACACCGCTGGGCCTTGCCGCCGCATTGAGCCATATGGTATTTCATGCTTTTATGAAAATCTGTTCTTTCTTTTGTGCAGGAGCCATTATGCATCAGACAGACAGGCATTATATTCATGAATTAGACGGGTTCGGAAGAAAAATGCCAAAAGTTTTTGCCATATTTACGGTTTCCGCATTGGCGTTAATGGGTGTGCCCGGGCTGTGCGGGTTTATCAGTAAATGGAATCTTGTAGTTGCGGCAATCGACAGCAAAAATGTGCTTTCCTTTTTTGGGGCTGGATGTCTGCTGATATCGGCGCTTCTTACAGCCATGTATATGCTCACCATTGTAATACGGGCATATTTTCCCGGGGAAGGTTTTGATTATGAATCTATTTCGGATGTAAAAGACCCAAACTGGATGATGATTGTACCGTTAGTGATTTTTGTTGCAGGGATGTTTATTTTCGGATTACATTCGGCGCCTTTTGTAGATTTGTTTTTAAGGATTGCCCAGGGACAGTTTTAGTTTCGGGCAGGAAAGGAGATACAGATGGAAGGAAATGTAATATTGCTGATTCTTGTATTATTTCCTATGGTTCTGGCGGCAGCGGCTTATGTGCTGGGAAGCAGGACAAAGATGGAAGGCGTGGTAATCGCTATTGGCACAGGAATTGCTGAGTTTGTTTTGATGCTTTATGCTGCCCTTGTTCTTGGGACGGGAGATTTGTATGTGCCCGGCGTGTGCGGCATGGGACTTCATTTTACACTGGAAGGTTTTCGATGTGTGTATGGGCTGGTGGCAGCCTTTATGTGGATGATGACCCTGCTTTTTTCCAAGGAATATATGGCACATGAAGAACATACAGACCGTTATTACCTTTTCCAGCTTATGACGCTGGGAGCCACGATGGGGGTATTCCTTTCCTCGGATTTGTTTACCACTTTCATTTGCTTTGAGATTATGTCCTTTACTTCCTATGTGTGGGTAGCCCAGGAGGAGACAAAGGGAGCCCTGCGGGCGGCGGAAACATATCTTGCCGTGGCAGTCCTTGGAGGTATGGTAATGCTTATGGGGCTGTTTATGCTGTATGAGATGCTGGGGACATTGGAAATGTCATCCCTGCTGACGGCGGCAGCAGGCTGTGAAAATAAAACAGGATTATATATTGCAGGGATTTGTACCCTTGTAGGATTCGGGGCAAAGGCAGGTGCTTTTCCCCTGCATATATGGCTTCCGAAGGCCCATCCGGTAGCTCCGGCGCCGGCTTCCGCACTTTTGTCCGGTATTTTAACGAAGTCCGGTATTTTTGGGATTCTGGTGGTAAGCTGTAATATTTTCCTTTACGATAAGCCATGGGGAATGCTGCTGCTGGTGTTGGGGCTGTTTACCATGTTTGGAGGGGCAATGCTTGCCGTATTTTCCGTAGATTTAAAACGTACCCTTGCATGTTCTTCCATGTCCCAGATTGGTTTTATCCTGGTGGGAATCGGTATGCAGTGTATATTGGGGGAAGAAAACGGTCTGGCAATCCGCGGCACATTATTGCACATGTTAAATCATTCTTTAATAAAATTGGTATTGTTTATGATTGCTGGTGTGGTGGTGATGAATATTCATAAATTAAATCTGAATGATATTCAAGGATACGGCAGGAAGAAACCTTTTTTGAAGTTTACATTCTTAGCAGGTGTATTGGGAATTGCAGGAATTCCTCTGTTTAACGGATATATTAGTAAGACGCTTCTTCATGAAAGCATTGTGGAGGGCACGGAAATGCTGGCAGAGTTGGGAAACAGTTCTGCCGCCGGATTTTTGAAATTTTCCGAATGGGTATTTTTAATCAGCGGCGGTATGACCCTTGCCTATATGACGAAGCTGTACATTGCCATTTTTGTGGAAGAAAACAAAAGCCTTGTGCTTCAGAGGGAATATGATGAGAAAAAACCATATATAGGCGTTTTGGGCATGATTGCCATTGGAGTAAGTGCGGTGATTCTTCCTTTGCTGGGAGTACTGCCCCATCTTATTACAGACAGGATTGCAGATATGGGCCATGGTTTTATGCATTTTGCAGGAGAGGCCCACATTGTTTCCTATTTCAGTTTGCAAAACTTAAAAGGCGGATTAATTTCTATTGCAATCGGCGTGATTCTCTATCTTCTTATTCGCAGATTTTTGATGGAGAATCAGGAGGGAAGCCATGTTTACAGGGATTGCTGGCCGGAATGGTTTGATGTGGAAAATATGATTTACCGTCCGGTGCTTCTTAAGATACTGCCTTTTTTGTCCGGTACGGTATGCAGGGTTTTAGACAGTGCTGTGGACAGTGTTGTCTTGCTGTTAAAGAAAACCGTATACAAAGAGAGAAAGATTCCCCACGAGCTGGAGGAAGGCTCCGTGTTTACTTACGGTCTTGGAGAAATATTGGATTTTGGACGTTGTGTAAAACGCAGGGTACAAAAAAAGCCGGTTCCGGCGTATGAAGTTTCCTATAAGCACAAGCTTGCCATGCAGAGGGAAAAGATTATAGAAACAAACACAATTATCCGCAGAAGCTTATCTTTTGGGTTGCTGTTGTTTTATGTGGGACTGGTGTTTACATTAATGTACCTTATTTGGAAAACCCTGTTTCTATAAACTAATTACAGGATTGTGAAATCTGTGTGGGAAAAAACGTAATATTGCATAAAACGCCTATTTTTTGCTGTGAAACGATGTAAATGGCAGGGAAAATAATGCCGATATATATAACATAATCAGGAAGGGATTTCAATCAAATTTTGCAAGGAGGCAAAGGAATATGAGTGTTAGTATTAATGTAAATGGCAATATGAATGGGAACATAAACCAGAGCCAGAACAAAAATACCCTGTTTGCGGGGAACCTTTTTGGCAGTAATAATATGACCATGCGGGAGCGGATTGAGCAGAAACGCCAGCTTTATGCGAAGCAGGGAAATAAGATAGTGCAGGATGCAGATGCGGTGGAACGGAAAGTGGATAAGCTTATCCAGGATGCCAGAGACAGGGCAAAAGAATATATAGCCCAGGTGGATGAATATCAAAAAGAGATGGCTGATATTGACAAGCAGCTTGCTAAGATGCAGGAATCATATAACGTGGAGGAAGGCAGCCAGGAGCAGAAGGATTTGGAACTGCTTTTAAAGGAGCAGAGGCTTGAACCGCTGACAGAAGAGGAGCAGGAACGTCGGGCTATGATGGGAGAACCTACCGAATATCAGAAGAGGGCTCTTGAACTGTATAAAACCAGGGATTATGATTATAAGGAGGCGGAAAAGTTAAAACTTAAAGCCAGCGGGGAGACGGCAGGCGCACGTCAGATTCAGATTTCCCGGCTTGAGGAGCATGGCATGATAGATGCCCAGAAATCCAAAGAGGAACTGATGCAGGCAGCTTCCAAGGAAATCATGGGCATGGTTGTACAGGATGCCAAGGATAAGATTGACGAGAAGGCAGAGGAGACAAAAGAAGAGGCAGAGAAGCGGGAAGAAGAGAAGGAAGAACTGGAAGAACGCGTGGAAGCTGCCAAGGAGAACAAGTCCGAAAGCGAAGCTCAGGCGGAGGCTGTCAGGGAAAATGTGGAAGAACTGACCCAGCAGATGACAAAGGGTGACGATATTAATGCCGATATCCAGTCAGAGATGAAACAGCTTTTAGAAGAGCAGAAATTGATGATGGAAGAATTAAAGGGTCTTGTGGTTGATAAAACAGTATAAGAAAAAAATCCCCATAAAAATGGGGATTTTTTTGTGTGCAGAACCGTGCAGAGAAAATAGCTGCTGACGCAGCACACGGCCCGCACAGCGAGCAGGGTCGATAACCCTCCCCTGCTCGATTGTACAGATTCTAACTGTGAAAGTTTTTACTTTATGGCGATGGCTTCAATCTCACAGAGAACCCCTTTGGGAAGTTCTTTTACCGCAACGCAGCTTCGCGCGGGTTTTGAGATAAAGTATTTGGCATAAACCTGATTAAATGCGGAAAAATCGTCCATGTTTGCAAGAAAACAGGTGGTTTTCACCACGTTTTCAAAATCGCTTCCCGCAGATTGTAAAATGGCGCCTATATTTTTACAGCTTTGTTCCGTCTGCTCTTCAATGCCTCCCGAAACAATGTTTCCGGTTTCCGGAACAATGGGAATCTGGCCGGAAGTAAATATAAAGCCGTTTACTTCATATCCCTGGGAATATGGGCCGATAGCCCCCGGTGCCTTTGTTGTGCTTATGATATTCATATTGTTTCTCCTTTCTAAACCAAAAGAATTTTTATCGTGCAGCCTGATAAATATTGATAATATCCTGTTTATTCAGTTTTTTAATAATGCCGATGGTTCTTGTCTGTCCAAAAGTGCATTTTTCCGCCAATTCCTCAATTTGGGCGTCTGTTACACTGATGCCCAGCTCACCAAGGGATGTGGGCATATCAATGGAATGGTAAAAATTTTCCATGGCTTTGATTCCTGCCAGAGCCAATGCATCAATTTCCTCGGAGGGAAGGGAAGACAAATCTTCTCGGGATGGGGTAATGTTATGTACTCTCACTGCAAATTCGGCGAAACGCAGGGGATTTTTCTTGTAGATATAACGTGCAAGGCTCCCCCATATGGCGGCAAGGCCGGCTCCGTGGGCTACGTCAAACATGCCCCCTAACTCGTGTTCCAACTGATGGGCTGCCCAGTCTCCTCCGTCTGTGCCGCATCCTGTAAGGCCGTTGTGGGAAAGGGAACTTGCCCACATAACTTCTGCCCTTGCCCGGTAGTCGGTGGGGTCTCTTTTTAAAATTTTTGCATATTTCATCACATCCCGCATTAAGGCTTCGCTGATTCCGTCCGTCAACTCCATGTTGTCCGACTGGTTGAAATAGCGTTCCATGGTGTGCATAATAATATCCACGCAGCCGCAGGCGGTCTGATATTCCGGCAGGGTAAATGTGAGTTCCGGATTCATAATGGCAAATTTACACCGGCAGATGTCGGATTTGCATCCCCGCTTCAGCCAGCCGTCTTCATTGGTAATGACGGAAGAATTGCTCATTTCGCTTCCTGCCGCGGCAATGGTAAGGATTGCGCCGATAGGAAGACAGCGGGCGGGTGTGCGTTTCCTCGCATAAAAATCCCACACATCCCCTTCATTTGCCACGCCATATCCAATGGCCTTTGCAGAATCTATGACGCTTCCCCCGCCAATGGCGAGTATAAAGTCAACACCGGATTTCTTGCACAGTTCAATCCCTTCCCGTACAAGGGACAGCCTGGGATTGGGCTTTACGCCGTTTAAGGATACAAAAGAGATTCCTGTTTCTAACAACAATACTTCAATACGGTTGAGCAGGCCGCTTCTTATGGCGCTGTTACTGCCGTAGTGCAGCAGCACTTTTTTACATCCCTGCTCTTTTAACAGTAATCCAATTTGTTTTTCTGTATCTTTCCCGAAAATCACTTTAGTGGGCGTGTAATATGTAAAATTTTCCATGAAATGCTCCTCTTTATAATTGGAATTTACTTACTGCATTGCTTAATTCAGCAGTATTATCATTTAACTGGTGGGTGGCATCCGTCAGTCCGTCCATTATAGATGCCTGTTCCCTGATACGTTCGCTTACCAGGTTGGTGGAGGCTAAGGTTTCTTCTATAACGTCGGAAATGTTCTTAATGGAGTTTAATGTGTCCGCCCGGTCAATATCCATGCTTTCTATCTCAAGGGCTACCTGTTTCATATTCTCCAGTAAATGTTCAATCATTTCATTCATGTCTAAGAACATCTTCTTCGTAGCAGCCACCATTTCCTGCTGGTTTTTAACAATATCCTGGGACTTGGAAGTGGCTGCTTTGGCGTCGTCTGTCATAACATGAATCTGGCTTACCAAATCCTCAATTGCTTTAGCGGATTCCATGGAGTTTTCAGATAATTTCTTAATCTCCTCGGCAACTACGGTAAATCCCCGTCCCATTTCTCCTGCCCTTGCGGCTTCAATGGAGGCATTTAAGGATAACAGGGTGGTCTGGTCTGCAATATCGTTAATGTTTTTAACAAACTCTTCAATCTGACTGGAATGTTCGATTAACTTGTCAACTTTTTCGTTTACGGTTGCCGTAATCTCAGAAGTTTCATAAGATTGTTCAATTAACCGTTCCATGGAGTTAGAGCCATCCTGTACCATCTGCTTTGTATTGTCTGCCAATTGCTCCACTTCAGAAAGTTTATCACCTGTACGTATGATTTTCCCGGAGAGGGAATCCATTTTTGACAGGCATTCCTCCGCCTCATTGGCCTCATTGTTGACGCCCCCGTTGATTTCGTTTATGGCATCTGAGATTGCCTCCACGGATGAATGGATGACATCGGATACCCTGCCTACGTTATTGGATGATGTGGATACATCCTGGGTGGTGTTTTGTACGCTGGAAATCAGGTTCTTTGTATTCCCCAGAGTTTCCATCACATGTCTTGCAAGAACGGCAAATTCGCTTTTGCCTTCCATGCCGAAGTTTACAGTTAAATCACCCTGGGAAGCCTTAATCAGCCCGTCGGTAATTCTACGCAGATTCTTCTGTAATCCAATAAGAATCAGTAATCCTACGATTCCCACAATCACAGAGGCAATAATAATGGATAAAATAACGGTTCTGCGGATACGTAATGCCTGTGCCGTAATAACGGACTTTGGAACAAGGGCGGAAATCACTGCATTGTTTATCTGGCTTCTGCTATACATATAAAGGTATTCCCTGCCGTTTTCCGTAACATAGGATTTGCCACTGTATTCCTGGGAAGTAAATGCATTTTGGGCATATTCTTTGTCAGTAAAAGTAAAATCTTCCAATCCAACGGTAATGCTCTTGCCTTCCTTTGTGTGATAGCTGATGACGCTTCCATCTCCAAGGGCAATTTTGCTGAGGATAGACTGGATTTTGGCGTTGTCAACATCGAGAATAATCATAGTCCTTTTATAGTTGCCCAGAAGGCATACGGAACCGGCATAATTGTCTGTGGAAATTTTAAATTTCTCGTCAAGAACAGTGTGGTCGGAACACCACTTATCCGTATTGGAAGTGGCGGAAAACTGCGGTTCCAATTCCGCCCGTATATCCTCATAAATGGTGGAAGAGGTTACATTGCCGATATTTACGGTGGAAAGGGCAGGGCTGTCACTGTCGGGTATTAAATGTATGTATTTTATAAAATCATTGGATAACTGCTTCATTAAAATCGTGCTTTTCATATCATTTTTTGCCTGTAAGGCATTTAATGTAGAATTGCTGGATGTATAATTTAAGAAGTTGGAATCCGTTGAAATTTCAGCGGCGCTGGAGAGAATACCCTGAAGCCCGAAATCTATTAACTGTGAAGCCATTTCAATGGAAGTAAAATTAGAGTTTTCATAAGTTTCAATTAATCCGTCTGCCGCCTGCTCATAACAGGAAAACCCAACAATTACCACAATAATAATGGGAATAATGAAACCTACAAAAATCTGAAGCTTTAAGTTAAAGGGTTTTAAATGTTTATTATCTTCCTTTTTTTTATTAAAAAAATGTTTAGAGTGACTGCCGTTTGCTTTTTTAAGCTTTCTATTTTTTTTCATGACTGTCCTCCTTTGTTTGTACGTATAGATATACTATACACTCTGAACGAAAAATTTGCAATGATTAATAAAAAACTGTAAATCTTTAACAATACCAAGGGCAGTTTTTGTCTAATTCATTTCATAAAGAACCTGCCGGACGCGCCGCAGGGAAGGACAAGCCCGCTTGCGGATACGGTAAGCCCGATTTCATCCGCAGAAATATTTCCATGATACTTTTTTAATTCCAGTTCCAGCATATATGCCAATACGGCGGGGGCAAGGCCGGTGGTATAGGAATTTACAAGGAAAAAAACAGGTTCATCCGATAAAAGACGGGCACAAAGCCTGATAAAAGGGTAGATGGAATCTTCTATTTTCCAGATTTCCCCTTTTGGCCCCCTGCCGTAAGAAGGGGGATCCATAATGACGGCATCATATTTATTGCCCCTGCGTATTTCCCGTTCTACAAATTTTACGCAGTCGTCCACAATCCAGCGGATGGGGGCGTCTTTTAAGCCGGAAGATATGGCGTTTTCCTTTGCCCATGCCACCATGCCTTTTGAGGCATCCACATGGGTAACGCTTGCCCCGGCAGCGGCGGCGGAGAGGGTTGCCCCGCCGGTGTATGCAAACAGGTTTAAAATTTTTACGGGACGGCGGGCATCACGGATTTTTCCGGCACACCAGTCCCAGTTTACCGCCTGTTCCGGGAAAAGCCCCGTATGTTTAAAGCTAAAGGGTTTTAAATGGAAGGTAAGGGAACCGTATCTTATCTGCCATTGGTCCGGCAGATGAAAAAATTCCCATTCGCCGCCTCCCTTTTTGCTTCTGTGGTAGTGGCCGTTTCTTTCTTTCCAGCCCTTATGCTTTCTGGGAGTGTCCCAGATTACCTGGGGGTCCGGGCGTACAAGAAGGTAATCCCCCCAGCGCTCCAGTTTTTCCCCCCGGGAACAATCTATAATTTCATAATCTTTCCAGTTGTCTGCCAGCCACATAATGATTTCCTTTCGTAATATGTTTTTTATTAGTATTTATTAGTATATGGAAATGCAGGAAAAAACACAAGTGGTCAATTTTTAAAAAAATGCTTGCATTTTCTTTTTTGCTGTTGTATAATACCAAGTGCTGTGGCATGATAGCGATGAAGCGTGAGGTTGCTGCCCCAAGTGGCAGGTTTTCCGTGGAGCGAATGTCAAGTTAGGAAACTGGCGACAAGTCACTGTATCACAAAGTAATCTACGGTAGGTAGAAACCGTGAAAGTGTTTGTAGGACACACACGGGAGAGTGTGCAGTCACCGCTTGTCGTACTGAAGTAAAGTGCGAAAAGGAGGCGACTTTTTTTATGGCAAGTCAGGTAATGAGAATCACATTAAAGGCGTATGATCATGCGCTTGTGGATGCATCTGCCCAAAAAATTATTGAAACTGTAAAGAAGAACGGAGCACAGGTGAGCGGCCCGGTACCCCTTCCCACGAAGAAAGAGGTAGTTACTATTCTTAGGGCTGTACACAAGTACAAATATTCCAGAGAGCAGTTTGAGCAGAGAACTCATAAAAGGCTGATTGATATTATTACACCGACTCAGAAAACGGTTGACGCATTGTCACGTTTGGAGATGCCCGCCGGTGTGTACATCGATATTAAAATGAAGAATAAGTAACCAGCCATTCTAGGATGAACGCGAAAACGTTCCGCTGTGGAAAAACAGGAGGTAAAAAATGAAAAAGGCTATTTTAGGCATGAAAGTCGGAATGACTCAGATTTTCAATGAAGACGGCACTTTGGTGCCTGTTACCGTATTGCAGGCCGGCCCATGTGTGGTAACCCAGGTAAAAACCATGGAAAACGACGGTTACGACGCAGTACAGGTTGGATTTGTGGACAAGAAAGAGAAGGTTGTCAACAAAGACGCAAACGGCAAGAAAGAAATCAGGAACAGACATGGTGTAAACAAGGCAGAGAAAGGGCATTTTGATAAAGCAGGAGTATCCGGTAAGAGATATGTCAGGGAGTTTAAGTTTGAAAATTCCCAGGATTATAAACCGGCAGACGAAATCAAGGCAGATATCTTTGCCGTAGGAGATAAAGTAGATGCCACTGCAATCACAAAGGGTAAGGGATTCCAGGGCGCTATTAAACGGCATGGCCAGCACAGAGGGCCAATGACTCACGGTTCTAAATTCCATCGTCATCAGGGCTCAAACGGAGCATGTTCCTCCCCAAGCCGTGTATTTAAAGGAAAAGGAATGCCGGGACATATGGGACATGTAAAAGCGACAGTTCAGAATCTTGAAGTTGTCCGTGTGGATGCAGAGAACAATCTGCTTCTTATTAAAGGTTCCGTACCAGGGCCTAAGAAATCATTAATAACAATTAAGGAATCGGTGAAAGTGGCAAAATAGTGCCAGGCAGAAAGGAGGAATTTACAGATGGCAACAGTATCTGTTTTAAATATGCAGGGTAAAGAAGTCGGAACCATGGATTTAAATGATGCTGTCTTCGGCGTAAAAGTCAATGAACATTTAGTGCATATGGCAGTAGTCCAGTATCTTGCAAATAAACGTCAGGGAACACAGAAAGCGAAGACACGTTCTGAAGTCCGGGGCGGCGGAAGAAAACCATGGAGACAGAAAGGAACCGGTCATGCAAGACAGGGTTCCATCAGGGCTCCCCAGTGGAAAGGCGGCGGCATGGTATTCGCTCCTGTTCCCAGGGATTATTCTTTTAAGATGAATAAAAAAGAGAAGAGGGCGGCGCTTAGGTCTGCGCTGACTTCCAGAGTTGCGGAAAACAAATTCATTGTTTTGGATGAATTGAAACTTGATGAGATTAAGACAAAGAAATTTGTTGAAGTTATGAAGAATATAAATGTGGATAAAGCGTTGGTGGTTCTTGGCGATAACGATTTAAATGTGATAAAATCCGCAGCCAATGTTCCAAACATTAAGACAGCTCCCACAGCAACAATCAATGTGTATGATATTTTAAAATATAATACGGTAGTTGTTACAAAAGCTGCTGTTGAAGCAATCCAGGAGGTGTATGCATAATGGCAAATGTACAATATTATGATGTAATCCTCAAACCGGTGGTAACGGAAAAGAGCATGAATGCAATGGCTGAGAGGAAATACACATTCTATGTTCATCCTGAAGCAAATAAGACCATGATTAAGGAAGCCGTTGAAAAAATGTTTGATGGGGCAAAAGTTGCTAAAGTCAACACCATGAACATTCAGGGTAAAAAGAGGAGACGGGGAATGGTAGTAGGCAGGACGGCGGCAGCGAAAAAGGCAATCGTACAGCTTACGGAAGACAGCGCCGATATTAAGATTTTTGAAGGCTTGTAAGCATTGAACACTTAATGAAACCAAGCGTGATATTATTAAAAAATGAACCGAAAGGAGAATTACAATGGGAATTAAGACATATAACCCATATACACCTTCCAGAAGAAACATGACAGGTTCGGATTTCTCTGAGATAACAAAAACCACTCCTGAAAAATCCTTATGTGTTTCTTTAAAGAAAAATTCCGGGCGTAATAACCAGGGTAAAATCACTGTAAGACACCATGGCGGTGGAAACAGAAGAAAATACAGAATTATTGATTTTAAGAGAAGAAAAGACGGGATTCCCGCAACTGTTATGGGAATCGAATATGACCCTAACAGAACGGCAAACATTGCATTAATCTGCTATGCAGACGGCGAGAAAGCATATATCCTCGCTCCGGCAGGACTGACAGACGGCATGATGGTTATGAGCGGGCCGACGGCAGAGGTTCGCGTGGGCAACTGCCTGCCTTTAGAGAACATTCCTGTGGGTACTCAGGTACACAACATTGAACTTCTTCCCGGCAAGGGAGGACAGATGGTTCGTGCGGCAGGAAATGCGGCACAGCTTATGGCAAAAGAGGGAAAATATGCAACGCTAAGGCTTCCTTCCGGGGAGATGCGCATGGTTCCAATCGGATGCCGGGCAACTATCGGTATAGTAGGCAACGGAGACCATAACCTGATTAACATCGGAAAAGCCGGACGTAAAAGACATATGGGCATTCGTCCTACTGTCCGCGGTTCTGTTATGAACCCCAATGACCATCCACACGGCGGTGGTGAGGGAAGGGCTCCCATCGGACGTCCGGGTCCATGTACACCATGGGGTAAACCGGCGCTTGGCCTTAAGACCAGAAAGAAACACAAACAATCTAATAAGCTTATCGTAAGAAGAAGAGACGGTAGGGCAATAAAATAGGAGGATGAGAAGTTATGGGTCGTTCATTAAAAAAAGGACCATTTGCGGATGAGAGTTTATTAAAAAAGATTGATGCAATGAACGCTTCCGGCGATAAGAGCGTGATTAAAACATGGTCTCGCCGTTCTACAATCTTTCCTTCATTCGTAGGTCACACCATTGCAGTTCACGACGGAAGAAAACACGTTCCTGTATATATTACGGAAGACATGGTTGGACACAAGCTGGGTGAGTTTGTGGCAACAAGAACTTACAGAGGACATGGCAAAGACGAAAAGAAATCAGGCGTAAGATAATTTGAAAGGAGGCGGATTCCATGGCTAAAGGACATAGATCCCAGATTAAGAGAGAGAGAAATGCAGTAAAAGATACAAGACCTTCCGCAAAGTTATCCTATGCAAGAATTTCAGTTCAGAAGGCTTGTTTCGTGTTAGATGCGATTCGTGGAAAAGATGTTACAACAGCCCTGGCTATTGTGGCTTACAATCCCAGATATGCTTCAAGGGTTATTGAGAAATTATTAAAATCTGCCATCGCAAATGCAGAAAATAATAACGGGTTAAGAGCAGAGGACCTTTACATTGCAGAGTGTTATGCAAATAAAGGGCCGACAATGAAGAGAATCAGACCAAGGGCACAGGGAAGGGCTTACAGAATCGAGAAGAGAATGAGTCATATTACAATTGTGCTTGATGAAAGATAAGGAGGGCAAACATGGGACAGAAAGTGAATCCACATGGCTTAAGAGTCGGAATTATTAAAGACTGGGACTCTAAGTGGTATGCGGAAGCAGATTTTGCAGACTTTTTGATAGAGGACTACAATATCAGAACATTCCTTAAGAAAAAATTATACGCAGCAGGCGTTTCTAAAATCGAAATTGAACGTGCGTCCGACAGGGTAAAAGTAATTATCTACACGGCAAAGCCGGGTGTGGTAATCGGTAAAGGCGGCGCAGAAATCGAGAAAGTAAAAGCAGAAGTCCAGAAATTAACGGACAAAAAACTGGTAGTTGATATTAAAGAAGTAAAGAGGCCGGATAAGGATGCCCAGTTAGTAGCGGAGAACATTGCATTACAGCTTGAGAACCGTGTTTCTTTCCGCCGTGCAATGAAATCCTGTATGGGACGCTGCATGAAAGCAGGGGCAAAAGGAATTAAGACATCCTGTTCAGGACGTTTGGGCGGAGCTGATATGGCCCGTACCGAGTTTTACAGTGAGGGAAATATCCCCCTTCAGACCCTTCGTGCAGATATTGATTACGGATTTGCCGAAGCTGATACGACTTACGGAAAAGTGGGCGTAAAAGTATGGGTATATAAAGGAGAAGTACTTCCTACAAAGGGAAATAAGGAAGGAGGAGCTCAGTAATTATGTTAATGCCAAAAAGAGTTAAACATCGTAAGCAGTTCCGCGGAAGTATGCGGGGTAAGGCATCCAGAGGAAATAAGATTACCAATGGAGAATATGGTATTATCGCTTTAGAACCATGCTGGATTAAATCAAACCAGATTGAGGCTGCCCGTATTGCCATGACACGTTATATCAAGCGTGGCGGTCAGGTTTGGATTAAAATTTTCCCGGATAAACCAGTAACTGCAAAACCGGCTGAGACCCGTATGGGTTCTGGAAAAGGAACATTAGAATACTGGGTAGCTGTGGTAAAACCAGGACGTGTCTTATTTGAAATCTCCGGAGTATCGGATGAAATCGCCAGAGAGGCATTGCGTCTTGCTACACACAAATTACCTTGTAAATGTAAAGTAGTTTCTCGTGCAGACTTAGAAGGCGGTGAATCAAATGAAAACGAATAAATATTTAGAAGAATTAAGATCCCAGTCTGTGGCTGATTTGAAATCACAGTTGGTTGAAGCAAAAAAAGAGCTTTTCAATTTGAGATTCCAGAATGCAACAAATCAATTGGAAAATACCAGCAGAATCAAAGAGGTCAGAAGAAATATTGCCAGGATTCAGACTATTATTACTGAGAAAGCAAGCGCAGTGGAATAAGGCGGGAAGGAGCGTATAAATCGTGGAAGAAAGAAATCTTAGGAAAACACGTACAGGTGTGGTGGTAAGTGACAAAATGAATAAGACCATTGTTGTTGCTGTCAGAAATAATGTAAGACATCCACTTTATAATAAAATTGTGAAAAAAACCTATAAATTAAAAGCACATGATGAAAATAATGAGTGCAAAATAGGTGATACCGTAAGAGTAATGGAGACAAGACCTTTATCCAAGGATAAAAGATGGAGGCTTGTAGAGATTGTGGAGAGAGCAAAATAATTAAAGGAGGCTGCAAGCATGGTACAACAGGAAAGTAGACTGAAAGTAGCCGATAACACAGGAGCAAAAGAAATCCTCTGCATTCGTGTTATGGGTGGTTCTACCAGAAGATATGCCAATATCGGTGATATAATTGTTGCTACGGTAAAAGATGCAACACCAGGCGGCGTTGTTAAAAAAGGTGATGTGGTTAAAGCAGTAGTTGTCCGTTCCAAAAAAGGCGCCCGTCGTAAAGATGGTTCATATATTAAATTTGATGAAAATGCTGCTGTTATTATCAAAGATGACAAGACTCCCAGAGGGACACGTATCTTTGGGCCGGTGGCAAGAGAGCTTCGTGAGAAACAGTTTATGAAAATCGTTTCTCTGGCTCCGGAAGTATTGTAGGAGGTGCTTTTAGATGGCTACAACAAAAATTAAAAAAGGCGATATGGTAAAAGTAATTGCCGGAAGAGATAAAGATAAAGAAGGAAAAGTAATTTCCGTAAACAGGAAAAACCATACGCTTCTTGTTGAAGGTATCAACATGGTGACAAAACATGCAAAACCAAGCATGCAGAATCAGCAGGGCGGTATCGTTCATCAGGAAGGGCCAATTGATGTGTCAAATGTGATGTATCTCCACAAAGGAAAGCCTACCCGTATAGGATTTAAGATGGATGGGGATAAAAAAGTCCGTTTTGCCAAATCAACTGGTGACGTAATCGATTAATCTTAAGAGAGGAGGACGAAACAGTTGAGTAGACTTAGAGAGCAGTATCAGAACGAAATCGTTGGTACTTTAATGAAAAAGTTCGGATATAAAAATGTGATGCAAGTGCCGAAGCTGGAGAAAATCGTGCTTAATATGGGCGTTGGCGAGGCAAAAGAAAATGCAAAAATTTTAGAGGCGGCTGTTAAAGATATGGAAACCATCACAGGCCAGAAAGCAGTTGTCACAAAGGCAAAAAATTCTGTTGCCAACTTTAAAATAAGAGAGGGCATGTCCATCGGGTGCAAAGTTACTTTAAGAGGTGAGAAAATGTATGAGTTTTTGGACCGTCTTGTGAACCTTGCATTACCCCGTGTACGTGACTTCAGAGGTATTAATCCTAACGCCTTTGACGGCAGAGGTAATTATGCCCTGGGTATTAAAGAGCAGTTAATCTTCCCTGAAATTGAGTATGATAAGATTGACAAAATAAGGGGTATGGATGTTATTTTCGTAACTACGGCAAAGACCGACGAGGAGGGCCGTGAGTTATTGGCACAGTTCGGTATGCCATTTGCAAAGTAATCAGGAGGAAATTTTAATGGCTAAAACATCTATGAAAGTAAAACAGCAGCGTAAACAGAAATTCTCTACAAGGGAATACAGTCGTTGCAGAATCTGCGGGCGTCCACATGCATATTTGAGAAAATACGGTGTTTGCAGAGTTTGTTTCCGTGAATTAGCATATAAGGGACAGATTCCGGGTGTCAAAAAGGCATCTTGGTAAAAAGGAGGAAAATCAACATGACAATGAGTGATCCAATTGCAGATATGCTTACAAGAATCCGTAATGCAAACACTGCAAAACATGATACAGTTGATATTCCATCTTCTAAGATGAAAGTTGCAATCGCTGACATTTTAGTGGATGAAGGATATATTGAAAAATATGAGATGATAGACGAAGGCAGTTATAAAACAATCCGCATTACATTAAAATATGGTGCAGATAAGAATGAGAAAATCATTTCCGGCATAAAGAGAATCTCCAAACCGGGACTCCGGGTATATGCCGGAAAGGATAAGATTCCCCAGGTGCTTGGCGGTTTGGGAATTGCCATTTTGTCCACAAACCAGGGAATTATCACTGATAAACAGGCCAGAAAGCTGCAGGTTGGCGGCGAAGTTTTGGCATTTGTGTGGTGACATTGAACACTTAATGAGCGAAAGCCGCAGGCGCATCGCGAATTTAGTGTGAAAGTCGTTCTGTGAGATTAGCGAAGCCGAGCCGCAGGCGAGAGCTGAGCTTAGCGAACAGAACATCCTTAAGGAATGATTCAAAGACTGAGCTTAGCGAACAGAACATCCTTACGGGATGATTCAAAGTCTGAGCCTAGCGAACAGAACATCCTTATAAACAAGTTGAAAACAATAATAAAACAGGAGGTACGGGCATGTCACGTATAGGAAGAATGCCAATCGCAGTTCCCGCAGGAGTTACTGTGGATATTGCAGAAAATAATCATGTGACTGTAAAAGGTCCCAAAGGGACTCTGGAAAGAACACTTCCAGCAGAGATGGAAATCAAATTAGAGGATTCTTCGGTTGTTGTATCAAGACCCAACGATTTGAAGAAAATGAAATCTTTACATGGTTTGACAAGAACATTAATCAACAATATGGTTGTCGGTGTAACAGAGGGTTATACCAAAGAATTAGAAGTAAACGGTGTAGGTTACAGAGCTTCTAAATCAGGAAAGAAATTAACCTTAAACCTTGGTTATTCCCATCCGGTAGAGATGACGGATCCGGAAGGATTAGAGTCTGCGGTAGAGGGCAATAAGATTATTGTTAAAGGTATTGATAAAGAAAAGGTCGGCCAGTACGCTGCTGAAATCAGAGATAAGAGAAGACCTGAACCTTATAAAGGAAAAGGTATCAAGTATGTTGATGAAGTTATCAGACGTAAAGTTGGTAAGACTGGTAAGAAATAAGTAAAGGAGTGGACAAAGAATGATAAGCAAAAAATCAAGAGCAGAAGTTCGTCAAAAAAAGCATAGAAGACTTCGTAATCATCTTGCCGGAACAGCAGAACGTCCTCGTTTGTCTGTTTTCAGAAGCAACAACCATATGTACGTTCAGGTAATTGATGATACGGCCCAGCATACACTTGTGTCTGCTTCAACTTTAGAAAAAGAAGTAAAGGCAGAACTTGAAAAAACCAATAACGTGGAAGCAGCGGCACATTTGGGAACCGTAATTGCCAAGAGAGCATTGGACAAGGGAATCAATACTGTTGTATTTGACCGCGGAGGCTTCATTTATGAAGGTAAAATCAAAGCTTTAGCTGAAGCAGCTCGCGAAGCTGGGTTAGAGTTTTAGAAGGAGGAAGCGAACACATGAAACGTACAATTATTGATCCTAGTCAGTTGGAATTAAATGAAAAAGTGGTTTCTATCAAACGTGTAACAAAAGTTGTAAAAGGCGGACGTAACATGCGTTTTACCGCTTTGGTGGTTGTTGGTGACGGAAACGGCCATGTTGGAGCAGGTTTGGGAAAAGCAACGGAAATTCCCGAGGCAATCCGCAAGGGAAAAGAAGATGCCATGAAGAAATTAATCACTGTGAAGTTAGATGAGAACAAGAGTATTACACATGATACTATGGGTAAACATACTGGCGCGTCCGTATTGTTAAAGAGAGCTCCGGAAGGTACCGGTGTAATTGCCGGCGGTCCTGCCCGTAACGTCTGCGAGTTGGCAGGCATCAACAATATCCGTACAAAATCTTTGGGCTCTAACAATAAGCAGAATGTTGTACTTGCTACGATTAATGCTTTAAGCCAGTTAAAATCTCCGGAAGAGGTAGCAAAACTTCGGGGTAAATCCGTGGAAGAAATCCTGGGTTAAGGAGGAAAAAAATGGCAGAGAAATTAAAAATCACACTTGTAAAATCTACAATCGGTGCCGTTCCAAAGAATAAGAAAACTGTGGAGGCCCTTGGTTTAAACAAAATAGGAAAAACAGTTGAAATGCCGGATAATAAGGCAGTTCGCGGAATGATTCAGAAAGTAAGGCATTTAGTAAAAGTAGAAGAAATCTAATGAACAGATAAGGAGGTGTCACAATGGATTTATCAAATTTAAGACCTGCAGAAGGTTCTAAACATGGCGATCGTTTCAGAAGGGGCCGGGGACACGGTTCAGGAAACGGTAAGACTGCCGGTAAAGGACACAAAGGACAGAAAGCCCGTTCAGGACTTCCAAGGCCCGGTTTTGAAGGCGGACAGATGCCATTATACAGAAGAATACCAAAGAGAGGCTTTACATGCATAAATTCCAAGGATATTGTGGGAATTAATATGTCAAAACTGGAAGTATTTGACGACGGAGCTGTTGTAACAGTAGACAGTTTGATAGAAGCAGGTATTGTGAAGAACCCCAGGGATGGCGTAAAGATTCTGGGCGGCGGTGAACTTACAAAAAAACTTACCGTGCAGGTAAATGCATTCAGCGCAAGCGCAAAAGAAAAGATTGAGGCTCTTGGTGGAAAAGCAGAGGTGATTTAATGTTTAAAACGCTTCGTAATGCATTTAAGATAAAAGATATACGTGATAGAATTATTTACACGTTTTTATTGATGGTTGTAATCCGAATTGGAAGCCAGCTTCCAATTCCGGGTGTTGACCGGAATGTGTTTGCAAACTGGTTTGAAAGCCAGGGGAATGATGCATTTAGCTTTTTTGATGCGGTAACCGGAGGCTCATTTTATCAGATGTCATTATTTGCGTTAAATATAACGCCTTATATTACATCTTCCATTATTATGCAGCTTTTGACAATCGTAATCCCCAAGCTGGAGGAAATGCAGAAAGACGGGGAGGAAGGCAGGAAAAAAATTGCCGAGTTTACCCGTTATCTCACAGTTGTCCTTGCATTGATTGAATCTATTGCCATGGCAATAGGATTTGGCAGGGGCGGTTATTTAGAGGCTTTTAATGCATTAAATGTAATTATGGTTGTTACTGCTTTAACTGCAGGCTCCGTAGTGCTTATGTGGTTTGGCGAGAGAATCACGGAAAAGGGAATCGGAAACGGTATTTCCATTGTGTTGGTAATCAACATTATTTCCAGGCTGCCGGAGGACTTATCGGCATTATACCAGCAGTTTATCAGCGGGAAAACCGTGGCAAAGGGCGTCCTTGCGGCAGTGATTATTGTAGCAATCATTGTGGCTATGGTGGTATTTGTCATTCTTCTTCAGGATGCGGTAAGGAAAATTCCTGTACAGTATTCCAAGAAGGTTCAGGGAAGGAAACAGGTAGGCGGACAGTCAACCTTTATTCCCTTAAAAGTAAATACCGCGGGGGTTATCCCGGTTATTTTTGCCCAGTCACTGATGCAGACACCGGTTATTATCGCCACTCTTTTAGGGAAAGGCAATGGTACGGGAATCGGAAGCCAGATTTTAAAAGGGTTATCCCAGTCAAACTGGTGTGACCCCAGCGCTCCCATATACTCTATCGGACTAGTTGTTTATATTGTTTTGATTATTGTATTTGCGTATTTTTATACCTCCATTACATTTAATCCCTTAGAGATTGCCAATAATATGAAAAAAGCAGGTGGTTTTATTCCGGGAATCCGTCCCGGTAAGCCTACCAGTGATTATTTAACAAAAATATTAAACTATATTGTCTTTATAGGGGCTGTTGGCCTTGCGATAGTTGCATTTATGCCTATCTTCTTTGACGGGGTATTCAATGCAAACGTATCCTTTGGCGGGACATCGATTATCATTATTGTAGGTGTTGTCATTGAGACCATTAAGCAGGTGGAATCCCAGATGCTGGTACGTTATTATAAAGGATTCTTAAATGATTAAGTTTTGATTGACAGTCAGGACAATATATAATTTTTGGAGATACAGGCAATTGCCGTATCTCCAAATGTGCTATATTTAAAAAATTAGATTAAGGAGGAAATTAGATGAAAATTATTATGTTAGGGGCTCCGGGAGCAGGAAAAGGCACACAGGCAAAGCAGATTGCAGATAAATACAAGATTCCCCATATTTCCACAGGAGATATTTTCCGCGCAAATATTAAAAACGGTACGGAACTGGGAAAAAAGGCAAAAGAATATATGGACCAGGGTGCATTGGTTCCTGATGAACTCACATGCGACCTTGTTATGGACCGTATAAAACAGGATGACTGTAAGAACGGCTTTGTACTGGACGGTTTTCCCAGAACCATTCCACAGGCAGAGGCTTTGGATGCAGCCCTTACAAAAATCGGAGAGAAAATGGAATTTGCCATTGATGTGGATGTACCGGATGAGAATATTGTAAACCGTATGGGAGGCAGAAGGGCATGCTTAAACTGCGGCGCAACATATCATATTGTAAGCATTCCCACGAAAAAGGAAGGAATCTGTGACAGATGCGGCAGCGAAGTAGTGCTCCGTGACGACGATAAGCCGGAGACGGTGCAGAAACGTCTGAATGTGTACCACGAGCAGACGCAGCCATTGATTGATTACTATAAAAAACAGGGTATCTTAAAATCAGTGGACGGAACAAAGCCCATGGAAGATGTCTTTACTGCAATCGTGCAGATTTTAGAGGCGTAATTTATGTCGGTTACCATAAAATCTGCCAGAGAAATTGAACTTATGAGAGCAGCCGGCAAAATTCTGGCAAAAGTCCATCAGGATTTGGGAAAAGCAATAAAGCCGGGCATGACTACTTTTGAGATTGACCAGATAGGCGAAGAGATGATTTTAAGTTACGGCTGCATTCCTTCTTTTAAAAATTACCGGGGATATCCGGCTTCCGTGTGCATATCCGTAAATAATGAGGTAGTACACGGAATACCGTCTAAAAAGAGAACGGTGAAGGAAGGGGATATTGTAAGCCTGGATATTGGAGTCATCTATAAAGGCTATCATTCGGATGCGGCAAGAACCCATGGCGTAGGAGAGATATCTAAGAATGCGGCTGACCTGATACGGCATACCCGGGAAAGTTTTTTTGCAGGTATTCAATATGCAATGGCGGGAAATCATCTTCATCAGATTTCCGGTGCAGTTTATGATTATGCAAAAAAAAGGGGTTACGGGGTAGTGCGGGACCTTGTGGGCCACGGAATCGGAGCGAACCTTCATGAGGCGCCAGAAATCCCCAATTTCCGCAAATTGAACAGGGGTATCCGGTTACGGCCGGGCATGACTCTTGCCGTGGAACCCATGATTAATGAGGGAACAGACAATGTGGAATGGTTAGACGACGGCTGGACCGTGGTTACCCAGGACGGCAGGCTGTCAGCCCATTATGAAAATACCATTTTAATCACAAAAGGCAGGCCGGAGATTCTTTCCATTACGGAGGATGAGGTTGCTGCCGGAATCTGGAATCCGGAGGGCTGCATATGATGATAGAATTTGCAAAGTCCCTGTCAGGACATGATAAAAATCAATTCTATTATATATGGAAGAGAGAAGAGAGGGCTGCGTATCTGGTCAACGGTTCCACCCACCAGATTACAAATCCCAAAAAGAAAAATGAAAAACATTTTCAGACCATTCATCATCTTCCGGCAGAAATTGCAGATTTGTTTGTGAATGAAGGGGAACTTACCGATGCAATCATTCGGGGGGCAATTAAGAAATATGAAAAATTAAGGTTGAAAGAGAAAAAGTAGGAGGCTGTGAAAAATGTCAAAAGCAGATGTTATTGAAGTAGAAGGAACTGTGGTTGAGAAACTGCCAAATGCAATGTTTCAGGTGGAGTTGGAAAACGGCCATCAGATTTTAGCACATATCAGCGGTAAACTGAGAATGAATTTTATTCGTATTCTTCCGGGAGACAAAGTGACCGTTGAGATGTCCCCCTATGATTTGACAAAGGGACGTATTATCTGGAGAGATAAATAAAAAAACAATTGACATAATAAGGTATTTGTGGTATCATATCAACTGGACTTTTTGGAAACAGCAGAAATATTCTGCGCAAACGGATAGGAAAGGAGGATTTGCTGTGAAAGTAAGATCATCAGTGAAACCTATTTGCGAGAAATGCAAAGTTATCAAGAGAAAAGGACGCATCCGTATTATCTGTGAGAATCCAAAACACAAACAGAGACAGGGTTAATTTCTTTCTAATGTACCGCATCAGGCGGGAATTATTATGTGCGGCTGCAATGAAACACCAGGATAGGTTGTTTTATTGTTCATAATAAAAAGTAAGTATTTACGTATCCGTTAAAATTTATCATACCGGAATTTTGCGGATGTCTGGAAAGGTTAGTTCTGTTGGGGATGCCCTTTGGGACGGGGAATTATCATTCCCCTCTTTCGTGGATGGCAGGTGTATGCATTTATCTTGGGCCGGGACACCGGAACGGCATAGGCTTACCGTCACAAAACACACAGTAGGAAGGCGTTTGGCGCCAGTTTTTAATTTAAAATTCAGTGGAGGTGCAACGACACATGGCTCGTATTGCAGGTGTAGATTTACCAAGAGAAAAACGTGTTGAGATTGGCTTGACTTATATTTATGGAATCGGAAGGTCCAGTTCCAACCGTATTCTTGCAGAAGCAAAAGTTAATCCTGACACACGTTGTCGTGATTTAACAGACGAAGAAGTAAAGAGAATCAGTGAAGTGATTGATGCTACCCAGATGGTAGAAGGTGATTTGAGAAGAGAAATCGCTATGAACATCAAGAGACTTCAGGAAATTGGATGTTACAGAGGAATCCGCCACAGGAAAGGTCTTCCGGTGCGCGGCCAGAAAACAAAGACCAATGCAAGGACAAGAAAAGGTCCGAAGAGAACAGTTGCAAACAAGAAGAAATAGCCCGGAAGCAACTTAGTGAAATCAAGCGGCAGCGCAGATTGAACTTAGTGCGAGGGCGTTCTTTGAGCGTAGCGAAAAGAACATCCTTTGGGTGGGCATAGCGAAAAGAACATCCTTATGGATGAGCTTAGCTTAACGAAAAGAACATCCTTAATTTTATTTAATTTTTAAAGAAAGTAGGTTAGTTTTATTATGGCTAAAGTTACAAAAAAAGTGACAAAGAAGCGTGTAAAGAAAAACGTTGAACGGGGACAGGCACATATTCAGTCATCATTTAACAATACAATTGTAACGATTACAGATGCTGAAGGAAACGCTTTATCATGGGCGAGTGCCGGTGGTCTTGGATTCAGAGGTTCAAGGAAATCTACTCCATATGCCGCTCAGATGGCAGCAGAGACCGCTACAAAGGCAGCATTAATTTACGGATTAAAATCCGTGGACGTTATGGTAAAAGGGCCGGGCTCCGGCAGGGAGGCAGCAATCCGTGCGCTTTCCGCATGTGGTCTGGAAGTGACAAGTATCAGGGACGTAACACCGGTTCCCCATAATGGATGCCGTCCGCCGAAACGTAGAAGAGTCTAGTATTTGCAGTGCGTTTTAACGTGAGAAATAAATAGGAGGGATAGTCGAAAATGGCAGTGAATAAAGTTCCTGTACTTAAAAGATGTAGATCACTTGGTTTAGACCCGGTTTATTTGGGAGTAGATAAAAAATCAAAAAGAGAATTGAAAAGAGCCAACAGAAAAGTTTCTGAATACGGCCTTCAGTTAAGGGAAAAACAGAAAGCAAAATTTATATACGGTGTTTTGGAGAAACCTTTCCATAATTATTATGAGAAGGCTGACCAGAAAAAAGGCATGACCGGTGAGAACTTAATGGTTATGCTGGAGAGCAGACTGGATAACGTAATTTTCCGTATGGGATTTGCAAGAACAAGAAGGGAATCCAGACAGGTGGTAGGCCATAAGTTTGTCACCGTAAACGGAAAGTGTGTAAATATTCCGTCTTATCAGGTAAAGGCCGGAGATGTAATTGAAATCCGGGAAAAGAGCAAGGGAATTCAGAGATTTAAGGATATCATGGAAGTAACTTCCGGGAGAATGGTTCCTGAGTGGCTGGATGTGGATGCTGAAAATTTAAAGGGAACCGTAAAAGAATTACCATCCAGAGATATGATTGACGTTCCGGTAAATGAGATGTTAATCGTCGAGTTATATTCTAAATAAGTCGTGATATAGCCAGTGCCTATATATTGTATATATAGTGGATACCCGAAAAGGAGGGACTCTAGTGTTCGATTTTGAAAAACCAAAAATTGAAATCGCTGAAATTTCAGAAGACAAAAAGTATGGTAAATTTGTTGTAGAACCGTTAGAAAGAGGTTATGGTACGACATTAGGCAATTCTTTAAGAAGAATTATGTTGTCTTCCTTACCAGGTGCAGCGGTGAGCCAGATAAAAATTGACGGTGTATTGCATGAGTTCAGTTCCATCCCAGGTATAAAAGAAGATGTAACTGAGATTATCATGAACATTAAAAATCTTGCACTGAAGAATACATGTCCGACAGACGAACCAAAAGTTGCTTACATTGAATTTGAGGGTGAAGGCGTTGTTACAGCTGCCGACATTCAGGCAGACCCGGATATTCAGATTTTAAATCCTGAATTGGTAATTGCGAACTTAAATGGAGGAGCTGACTGTAAACTTTATATGGAACTTACCATTACAAAGGGAAGAGGATACGTCAGCGCGGAAAAGAATAAATCTGAAGATGTGCCTATTGGGGTAATTGCAGTGGATTCTATTTACACACCGGTAGAACGTGTAAATCTTACGATTGAGAACACCCGTGTAGGCCAGATTACAGATTATGACAAACTCACTTTAGATGTATTTACAAACGGTACCTTAGAGCCGGATGAGGCAGTCAGCCTTGCTGCAAAAGTGCTTAGTGAACACTTAAGTCTTTTCATTAATCTTTCCGAGACGGCAATGTCTGCGGAAGTGATGGTGGAAAAAGAGGACGACGCTAAGGGTAAAGTGTTAGAGATGAACATTGATGAACTGGAGTTATCTGTGCGTTCTTATAACTGCTTAAAGAGGGCAGGCATCAATACGGTGGAGGAACTTACAAACCGTACACCGGAAGATATGATGAAAGTTCGTAATCTTGGACGTAAATCTTTAGAAGAAGTATTAGCAAAATTAAAAGAATTAGGACTTCAGCTTAATCAGGGCGAAGAACTCTAATTTTAGGAGGATTTAGCAATGGCAAAGTATAGAAAATTAGGCAGAACATCTTCTCAGAGAAAGGCTTTATTAAGAGGCCAGGTTACTGCTTTAATTGCAAGTGAGGACGGTAAAATCGTTACCACGGAAGCAAAGGCAAAAGAAGTCCGTAAAATCGTGGATGGACTTATTGCTATGGCGGTAAAAGAGAGAGATAACTACGAAGAAGTTACTGTAAAAGCAAAAGTACCCCGTAAGGATAAGGACGGCAAGAGGGTAAAAGAAGTGGTAGACGGCAGGAAAGTGACTGTTTATGACGAAGTGGAAAAGACCATTAAAAAGGATAAACCTTCCCGTCTTCATGCAAGAAGACAGATGTTAAAAGTTCTCTATCCTGTAAAGTTTGTTCCCAAAGAGGGACAGGGAAGAAAGAGAAATACAAAAGATGTTGATTTAGTAGATAAATTATTTACTGAGATTGCTCCAAAATATGCAGACCGTAACGGTGGCTACACAAGAATCGTAAAGATTGGCCAGCGTAAAGGCGACGGTGCATTAGAAGTTCTTTTAGAGCTTGTTTAATCAACAAATGAAACTCCGGTATAAAACCGGAGTTTTTTATACCAATTGAAAGGGGAAATATATGTTACCGGAATTATTTTCCATAGGTTCTTTTACCGTATACAGCTATGGGCTGATGATTGCCATTGGCGTGATATCCGCCGTCTGGCTGGCAGATAAATGGGCGGTGGACATGGGCGTGGCAGAGGACGGTTTTATGTTTATGCTGGGAATCTACTCCGTAATCGGAGGATTTTTGGGCTCTAAAATTTTATTTTGGATCACAATCCTGCCGGATATTATTGCAAATCCCTCTGTTATTATAAAAAATTTTGTCAACGGGTTTGTGGTGTATGGCGGGCTGATTGGGGGAATTTTAACGGCAATGGTGTATTGTAAAATAAAAAAGGCAGACTTTTTAGCCTGCTTTGATATTGCCGCGCCAGTGATTGCACTTGCCCAGTTTTTCGGAAGAATCGGATGTTTTCTTGCAGGCTGCTGTTATGGACAGCATACGGAAAGCAGGTTTGGGGTGGTATTTGAAAAATCCCTGTATGCCCCTGTGGGGGAAAAGCTGTTTCCCATCCAGCTTGTATCTGCTTTGTTAAATTTGTTGAACTTTTTGTTTTTGACGTATCTTTTGAAAAAGGTAAAATTAAAAAAAGGTGTTGTAGGAGCCGCATACATTATTACTTACAGCATTGGAAGATTTATTTTAGAATTTTTCCGGGGAGATATGGAACGGGGAGCAGTGGGAATTTTATCCACTTCCCAGTTTATATCCATATTTACGGTTGTTATCGGCGGGGCGCTTCTTATTCGTCTTCTTTATTATACAGGGGAAGAGAAAAAATAAATTCCGTTCCCACCCCTTCCGTGCTGATTACATTAATGTTTTCATGATGGGCCTGGATAATTTCTTTTACGATGGCAAGGCCAAGGCCTGTTCCTTTTTTGTCTTTTCCCCGGGACAGGTCTGTTTTGTAGAACCGCTCCCATATTTTACCAAGGCTGTCTCCCGGAATGCCGATTCCCTTATCTTTTACGGATACAAATACTTTTTCGTTTTTAATGGTAGTCTCCACCGTGATAAAGGAATCATGATGGGAAAACTTAATGGCGTTGTCGATTAAGTTATAAATGACTTGCTGGATTTTACTCATATCTGCTTTTACATAAAGTTCTTTTCCTGTGAGAATCAATTCAAAAGATATACGTTTCTCTTTGCAGGTTCCTTCAAAAGTGCGCACAGTCATTTTTACCACATTGTTAATGTCAAATGTGGAAGTATCAATCATCATGCCGTGTTTGCCGAATTTATTCAGTTCTAAAAGGCTTTTGGTAAGCTTGTTCAGCCGCTCTGTTTCAAAAAGAATAATATTTAAATATTTCTCCTGCATTTCCGGCGGAATGGTTCCGTCTAACATGGCTTCCACATAACCTTTAATGGAGGTTAAAGGGGAACGAAAATCATGGGACACATTGGATACGAATTTCCGCTGGTCTTCTTCCAGTGTCTTCAATTCATTTGCCATGTAGGATAAGGAAGCGGCAAGATAACCGATTTCATCATTGGAATATACATCTATTTTCTGGTCAAAATTGCCGTTGGCATATTCGTTGGCTGCCCGGGTGATTTTACGCATGGGCAGAATGACGGAGCGTACAAATAAAATAAGCAGCAGCAGGGCGCAGAGAAATAAAATCGCCAGGGTTGCATAGGAAATATTTAAAAGCCCAAAATGGTAGGCGGAGAGGCTGCGCATGGGTTTATGTATGATAACGTATCCCTTTACTTTGTAATTAATGGAAATTGGGGCAAATACGCTTAACTGCTCCTCCTGAAAATAATTATAAAATGTCCCCGTCTTATAATATTTGCCGCCAAAGTCCATGATATCAAAGTTTTCTATATTTTCCAGGTTTAAAAGATCCGTCTTTTTCTCTGAGTTTACCAGGATATCCCCCCCTATATCAATGACCCAGATTTGCGCTCCAAGGTAGTTGTCCAAAGCCTCTATGCGCTCTTCAAAATCCGCCAGGGTGATGTCGTTATTGTAATAGCTCACCGCGTAATCGGAGGCAATAATGGTTGCTTCTTTGTACAGGGAGGAGGATTCATGTTTTTTAATATAATTGCCGGTAATACGGGAGGTAAAGGTGGATACCACAATAAAGCCGACAATTCCAAATATAAGATATCCGCAGAAAATTTTGGGATAAATGGTTTTCTTCATGTCTATTCTTTCACCTCAAATTTGTAGCCTACGCCCCATACTGTGGCAAGGCTCCAGTTTGCCGTGTCCTTTATTTTTTCACGGAGACGCTTTACATGTACGTCTACGGTTCTGGTGTCCCCGATGTATTCATAGCCCCAGATATGGTCTAAAAGCTGTTCTCTGGAAAATACCTGGTTGGGGTTGGAAGCAAGGAAATATAAGAGTTCCAGTTCCTTGGGGGGCATATCCACTGCCTGTCCTTTATACATTACGGAATAGTTGGAGAGATTTACCACAAGGTCCGTATATTCCATGCATTTGATATTGACGGAAACTGACTCTGTTTTTGGCGAGGGGGAGAACCGGCGCAATACGGCTTTTACCCTTGCCACAAGTTCCTTGGAGTCAAAGGGCTTCATTATGTAGTCGTCCGCCCCTAATTCCAATCCTAAAACTTTGTCAAAAATCTCACCTTTGGCGGAAAGCATAATAATGGGAATATTAGACTTGCTGCGTATCTCCCGGCACACCTGATAGCCGTCTATGCCGGGAAGCATTAAATCTAAAAGAATCAGGTTTGGGGAGTATTGTTCAAAAGCGGTTAAGGCTTCTTCCCCGTCATTTACGGTTTTTGTATCGAAACATTCCTTTGTCAAATAAAGAGAAATTAACTCCGCAATGTTTACATCATCATCTACGATTAAAATTTTCTGTTTTGCAAGCATAACTGCCTCCTTTTTACTTAAACTCTGCAATAGTAACGCCGGAATCTCCTTCCCCAAATTCCCCTAAATGAAAAGATTTTACATATTTCTGCCGCTTTAAATGCTTCTGTACTGCCCCCCGCAATGCGCCTGTGCCTTTGCCGTGGACAATCCGCACGGAGGGAAGATGGGCAATATAGGCGTCATCTAAATATTTGTCCAGATGGGCAATGGCTTCGTCCACCGTCATTCCAATCAGGTTTATCTCGGTGGATACGGTCGCGGATTTGGAAAGTTTTATTTTGCCTGCCCCGGACTTTTGAAACTGCCTGCCGGAAGGGGCGGTATCTTCTTCTAAGAGAACCAGGTCCCGGATGTTTACGGTGGAATTTAAAATTCCCATCTGTACCGATAAATCCCATTTGGCGTTGGGCAGGGAATGAACAGTGCCTTTTAAGTTCATGCTCAGCACTTTTACGGAATCCCCGATGCGCAGGTTTTTGGGAATTTTATGGTTGGTCTTATCGGGATTTTTCCTGGCAAGCTTCTCTTCATGGGCTGACATTTTACTGCGGAGTTTGGCACGCTCTTTTTCCATTTCGCTGGCAGGAGCCTGAATTTGACCGTATTTATTAAAATTACGGATACTTTCATCTGCCACATTTTTTGCCTCTTTGATAATGGCGTATGCCTGCTCGTTGGCTTCCCTTAATATTTTATCACGGCTGTTTTCAATCCGTTCCTGTTTCTGCTCCAGTTTTTGTTTCAGGGAGGCGATTTCATTTTTGTAGCTGTTGATTTCCTCCCGTTCCCGTTCAATGGTGATGCGGCTGTTTTCCAGGTCGGAAATCAAATCTTCAAAGTTTGCCTGGGATTCTGTTATCCGTCCTTTTGCATCTTCGATAATATCCTGGCTGAGCCCGATTTTGCCGGATATGGCAAAGGCATTGCTTTTCCCGGGAATACCGATTAAAAGCCGGTAAGTGGGGCTTAATGTTTCCACATCAAATTCGCAGCAGGCATTTTCCACCCCCTGGGTAGACAGGGCAAAAACCTTAATCTCGCTGTAATGGGTGGTTGCCATGGTACGTATTCCCTTGCTGTGGAGGTCAGACAATATGGAAATTGCCAGGGCGGCGCCTTCCGTAGGGTCTGTTCCCGCACACAGCTCGTCAAAAAGAACCAGGGAGGAAGCATCTGCTTTTGATAAAATGGAGACGATGTTGGTCATATGGGAAGAGAAGGTGCTTAAACTCTGCTCAATGCTCTGTTCATCTCCGATATCCGCAAATATATTTTGAAATACTGCAAGCTGGGAGCGGTCCCCCGCAGGGATATGGAGCCCTGCCTGGCCCATTAATGTCAACAGCCCTACGGTTTTTAAGGAAACGGTTTTTCCTCCTGTGTTTGGGCCCGTGATAATCAGAAGATTGAAATCTTCTCCTAAAACCACGTCAATAGGCACGGCTTTTTTTGGGTCTAACAGGGGATGCCTGCCTTTGCGGATGCGTATGCGGCCCTGGGTGTTAAATACAGGGGATACGCCGTTATGGATTTTGGCAAGCCGGGCTTTTGCAAATATAAAATCCAGCTCTGTTAAAATATCGTAGTCCGCCGTTAAAGGGGCTGCCTGTTCGTATACCCGGGCGCTTAAATCTGCCAGGATTGCTTCAATCTCTTTTGCCTCCCGCAGGAATAATTCTTTTAATTCATTGTTTAAATTTACTACTGAGGCAGGCTCGATAAAAAGGGTGGAGCCGCTGGAGGACTGGTCGTGAATCATGCCGGGAACCTGGTTTTTCGCCTCGGCTTTTATGGGAAGGCAGTATCTGTTGTCCCGCATGGTGATGACTGCATCCCTGAGATACCCGCTGCTGCCTGCCTGGTTCATAACTTTTGTCAACTGGTTTTTTATTCTGTCATTCATGCCGCCAATGGAACGGCGTATGGATTTTAATGCGGGGCTGGCATCATCACTGATTTCGTTCTCGGATAATATGCATCGGCTGATTTCCTCATGCAGAGAGGTCAAAGGTTCAATTCCCTCAAAAAAATCATCTAAAGAATCCCTCTGCTCATCTTCCCTGTCCCGTCTGCCAAATGATTTAGCCCGCTTTGCGGCTTCTAAAAGGGAGCTTATCTGCAAAAGTTCGGCGGCGCTTAAAGAGCCTCCGATTTCCAGACGCTTTAAGGAGGGGCCGATGGGATGAATGCCAGAGAAGGAGAGGCTTCCCTTTGCAAATATGCGAAGCAGGGCATCGTCTGTCTGCTTCTGCGCCAGGTTAATCTCTTCTATGTCTGTCATGGGAAGCAGATTTTTGCAGCGTTCCCTGGCGGACTGGCTGAAGGCGAAATCCGTCAGCGTGTCTATGATTTTGTTATATTCCAGTGTTTGCAATACTTTTTTTTCCATAATTTTACATCCTCAAAATATGCTGTTTTGGCTTACTGCCAAAGGATAACTTTTTATGCTATTATAACCTATCTTTGGAGATAAGGAAAGTATTTGAAGAAAAACATATCATGTGATATACTAACACTATGTTGACCGTGGGAGGGACATAAATGATAAGAAAAATATTAAGTCTGTGTATAATTCTTGTATTGTCCGCCGGTATGCTTTTGGGCTGCGGGGGTTCAAAAGAACCGGATGATTTTGCCACAAACCAGGGATATTCCCCGGCAGGGCAGACAGGCGGCGGGGAGGCTTCCGGTTCCGATAGTACATCGGAAAGTACGGGAGGCATTGCAAAAGAGGATATCAAGGTAGGGGTACTTTATATTACGGATCCCGGGGAAGGAACAGGATACTCTTACACCCACGATTTGGGAATTGTGGCAATGCAGGATAATCTGGGTTTAAATGATGACCAGGTAATTCGGAAGATTGCAGACGACAGTGATGATACGGATATAAGAAATAAAATACAGGAATGCATTGACAGCGGATGCAATGTTATTTTTACAACAAGCTGGGGATTTATGGAGACTACGGCTAAGATGGCGGAGGAGTATCCTGATATTTATTTTTCCCATGGCACAGGATATTTATCCAACGGCAGAAATTTTAACAATTATTTCGGAAGAATCTACCAGCCCCGGTACTTAAGCGGGATTGTGGCAGGGATGAATACAAAATCCAACAAAATCGGATATGTGGCTGCCCAGGACAGTTCCAATTCCGAAGTGACAGGGGGAATTGATGCATTTGCCATTGGGGTGGCACAGGTAAACCCGGAGGCAAAAGTTTACGTGGCAGTGACAAATAGCTGGTATGACCCCAAAAAGGAGGAGGAAGTTTCCAGGAAACTTTTGGATATGGGATGTGATGTTATGGCACAGCATTGTGACACGCCTTATCCCCAGACCCTGGCAAAGGAATATGGAGTTTACGGTATCGGATACAATTCCGATATGAGCAAGGAAACCCCGGATTCCTGTCTCTGCAGTGTAATATGGAACTGGAGCGCTTACTATACATCGGCAGTCCAGGGAATTATGAAGGGCACATGGAACGGCAGTAATTATTATGGCGGTATGGCGGAAGGAGTAGTGCAATTGACCGATGTGGCGTCTTTTGCAGCCCAGGGCACAAAGGAAAAAGTCGAGGAAGCCAAGGCGTCTATTTTAAGCGGGCAAAACAATATTTTCGACGGAGAACTTGTTACCAATACGGGAGAGGTTGTGGGAAGCCCTGATACTACCTTAGATGATGCTACAATCACAGGTGCAATTAACTGGTATTATAAGAACGTAGAAGTGGTGAAATAAGGGGGATTGGCATATGAGTTTAAAGAAAAAGATGCTCCTGTGCGCCGTGTCACCGGTTTGTATTCTGGGCATGATTGTAATTTTTATTGCTTCCACTTCCGTAAAAGAATCTATTATCAATCAGGTGGAACGTTCGTTAAGAGGGGTGGCAGTGGCAGCTTTAGCCGCTTATGACCAGAATCCGGGAGTTTACGTGCAGACAGAAAACGGTGATGTGTGGAAAGGCAGTTATAATATATCCCATTCGGAAAATTTATTAGACGCCATCCGGGAAAAATCAGGGATGGAAGTTACGTTTTTCTATGGTTCACAGAGAATTATGACCTCTGCGGTGGATAAAAACGGGGAGCGTATTTTAGGTTCTCCTGCGGGGGATAAAATTGTAGAAGAAGTATTAGAGAAAGGGGAAAATTATTTTAGCGACAATGTATCCATGGACGGAACCATATATTATGGATATTATGTGCCGGTGTACCAGCAGGGGGAGACGGAGACGCCTGTTGGCATGATTTTTGCAGGGGCAAATAAAAATGAAACCCTGGCAAGCGCATTGGGAATTATTTTTACATTAATTCTTATTGTGATTGGTGTGGCGGCAGTCTGTATTGTGGCAGTGGCAGTTGTCACATCTTCCATAAGCAGGCGTTTGAAAAGAAGCATAGAGGACGTGCGGATTGTATCGGAAGGGAATCTTAATATTCAATTTGACCAAAAGGCTTTGGGGAAAAAAGATGAGATTGGGGATTTAATGAATGCTCTCTTTAATTTACAGAAATCCCTTAGAAGTATTCTCGGGGATATCGGCCAAAGTACGGAATTACTGGTGAAAGCGTCGGATTCCTTAAAGGAGACATCCCATATTACTTTAGAAAACATGGACGGCGTGCAAAATGCAGTGACGGAGATTACGGACGGGGCAGCCGCTCAGGCGGAGGATACGAAAAATGCTTCGGAAAATATGACCCACATGGGCAATTTGATGATTGAAACAGGAAAAGTGGCGCAGGATTTAAGCCAGCGGGCGGACCATATGTTAGAAGCCAGTGACAGAACAAAGGAAACCATTGAACAGTTAAGGCAGGTAAGCGGGGAAGTAAAGAATGTGGTGACCACCATTGCCCGGCTGACAGAGCAGACAAATGATTCTGCCAACAGCATTAGGGAAGCTTCCGGTTTTATATCGGATATTGCTGAGCAGACGAATCTTTTAGCATTGAATGCAAGTATTGAGGCAGCCAGGGCTGGGGATGCGGGGAAAGGTTTTGCAGTTGTGGCTTCAGAGATTCAAAAACTTGCGGAGCAGTCTAACAGTGCAAGCGGCAGAATAGACAATACGGTACATACTTTGATTAATAATTCAGTCCATGTGGTAGAGTCCATGCAGCATATGCAGGAAGTCATAAAAAAGCAGGAAGCGCATATTGTTACTACGGAAGACACTGTGGGGGAAGTTATAGAAGAAATCAATGCATCCATTGAGGGAATCAAGAGCATTGAGAATCAGGCAGAGGAGTTAGAGGTGGCAAGACAGGAAATTGTATCAGCGATTGTTTCCCTTTCTGAAGTGGCGGAAAATAATGTGAAGAGTACAATGCATACAAATGAAGCGATTACAGAAGTGCATGGAAGTTTTATCAGCATTGAAGAATCTGCAAAAAACCTTCGGGGGACAGCAGATTTATTATCTCAGAATATGGATAATTTTAAACTGTAAGCGTATTCTTGCATAATTGGGGCAATACACATATAATAGGAGTTAGCGTAGCTGTGTATAGTACGAAGGAGCGGTAACTATATGGAAGAGCGGGAGAAGGAAGATTTTCCTTTTATCAGGGAAAAAATCAAGGAAAAACCTTTGAATAAAAAGAAAATGTTTAAACAGGGGGGATATACCCTTGTTTTGGCTGTTTTATTTGGATTCGTGGCCTGCGGTGTTTTTACTTATATGCAGCCCATTATGGATAACTGGATTCATCCTAAAGAAGATAAGCCAATTTCTATTCCAAAAGACGAACTTGCAGCAGAAACGGAAGAACTTGGAACAGAAGCCAATGATACGGAAAAGGTGGAAGAGGCGGACACAGAGCCTGTCCCGGAGCCTGTTGTGACAGAAACTACGATTGTAAAAAAGGAACTGGAACTGGAGGATTACCAGGAACTGCAAAATAAAATCTATGCGGTGGGAAAAGAGAAAAACAGTTCTATTGTGACGGTGACGGGGGTAGTCAGCGACACAGACTGGTACAATAATGCCTATGAGAGCAAAGGCCAGGCATCCGGTATTATCATCGGGGATAATAATAATGAATTATTAATTTTAACGGAGCATAAAGTAATAGAGGCGGCAGAGACTATCAGTGTGACTTTTATAAATGAAGTGACTGTGACGGCGGCGTTAAAAAAATATGATGGAAATACAGGCCTTGCCATGTTGTCAGTGCCTTTAGGTGAATTGGATGAAAACACAAGAAATGTGATTTCTTATGGGGTGCTGGGAAATTCCCTGTCTCTGATTCAGGGAAATGTAGTGATTGCGGTGGGAAGCCCTCTGGGCTCGAATTATTCCATTGCGGTGGGAAATGTTACATCGGTAAGTAATGAAATTCATACTATTGACAATACATATAAGGTTCTTACAACAGATATTGTGGGAAGTGAGAACAGCAGCGGTGCATTGCTGAATTTAAACGGCGAGATTGTGGGGTTGATTATGCAGGATTACAGCAGTGACGGGGACGAGAATACGTTGGTTGCCGTGTCTATATCAGAATTAAAGAAATTAATCGAGATGCTTTCCAACGGCAGGGATATTCCTTATCTTGGGATGCGGGTGGCTACGGCAACAGAGCGGATTTCCAAGGAATATGATATACCCAAGGGAGTTTATGTTAAAGAGGTGCTGCTGGATTCTCCCGCATTGGAGGCCGGGCTTCAGACAGGTGATGTTATTACGGAAATGGATGGTGAGGAAATTACTTCTGTGGAGGCTTACGAGGATAAAGTATTGAGTTTAAAGCCGGGGGACAGCATTGAAATTGCTGTAAAGCGTCAGGGTATGGATGAGTATTCCAGAGTAGAATATACTGTGACAGCAGGGAAGCTGGATTAAAAAACCAGCATGACAGTTTTGAGGAAGGAGAGGCCGTAAACGGCAGGATTTGGAATGAAGTATATTGAGACATTGCGGGAAGGAGAAAGAGTTAATGAAATTTTTCTCTGTAAGCACAAACAGGCAGCAGTAACAAAAAACGGAAAACCTTATGAGAATGTGATTTTGCAGGATAAGACAGGTACATTGGATGCAAAAATCTGGGAGCCGGATTCCCAGGGAATTGATGATTTTGCACGGCTGGACTATATTAATGTCACAGGTGACATCACCAGTTTCCAGGGGGCATTGCAGTTAAATATCAAACGGGTGCGCAAGGCGCAGCCGGGGGAATTTGAACCCAGCGACTACCTCCCTGTGAGCAGCCGGGATATTGACGAAATGTATGGGGAGTTAAAGGGCATCATCGGCACTGTTGAAAATCCTTATTTGAAGTTATTGTTATCCCGATTCTTTCTGGAGGATGCGGAAATGGAAAAACGTTTTAAATTCCATTCCGCGGCAAAGACGGTACATCACGGATTTGTAGGAGGATTACTGGAGCATACATTAGGCGTGACAAAACTTTGCGAGGCTTTTTGTGTGCAGTATCCTTTGTTAAACAGGGATTTGCTTTTAACGGCAGCCATGCTTCATGATATTGGAAAGCTGGAGGAGCTTTCTGTTTTCCCGGAAAATGATTATACGGATGACGGCCAGTTATTGGGACATATTATGATTGGAGCGGAATGGGTGGGAGAGAAAATCAGGAGTATTCCTGATTTCCCAAAGAAGCTTTCCAGTGAATTAAAACACTGTATTCTGGCACACCATGGAGAACTGGAATATGGTTCCCCTAAAAAACCTGCATTGATGGAGGCGGTTGCCTTAAGTTTTGCAGATAATGTGGATGCAAAAATGGAAACATTGAAAGAAGCGTTTGCCACTGTCCCGGAAGGCAGTACGGAATGGTTAGGCTATAATCGTCTGATGGAATCCAATATCCGTCAGACCAGCAGATAGGAATGATATGCAAAAAAACGATGTGATAGAACTTACAATTACAGATATTGGCGTGGACGGCGCAGGAATCGGAAAATATAATGGAATGGCTTTTTTTGTAAAAGATACGGTGATTGGGGATGTGATTACTGCAAAGATTACAAAATTAAAAAAGCATTACGGTTATGCGCGTCTGATGGAAATTAAGGAGGCTTCGCCCAAGCGGGTGGAGCCCCGTTGCATGTATGCAAGAGCCTGCGGCGGCTGTCAGCTTCAGCAGATGTCCTATGAGAGCCAATTGGAATTTAAGGAGCAGAAAATCAAGGGAAACCTTGTACGTTTAGGCGGTTTTTCCCAGGAGGAAATTGATGATGTGACAGAGCCTATTGTGGGAATGGAGTATCCTTTTGAATATCGGAACAAGGCCCAGTTTCCGGTGGGGTATGACAAAGAGGGAAACGTGGTAACAGGGTTTTACGCGGGAAGAACCCACAATATTATCGCAAATACAAACTGTCCTTTAGGCGTGAGAGAAAATCAGGAGATTTTGGAGGCGGTATTGTCTTATATGAGGGAAGAGCAAGTTTCTGCCTATGAAGAATCCACCGGAAAGGGTCTTATCCGCCATATTTTAATTCGTTACGGATTTGATTCTAAGGAGTTAATGGCGTGTATTATTATTAATGGGAAGGCACTGCCCAAGGAAAGGGCATTGGTTGAGAAGCTGAAAAAGATTCCGGGAATGAAGAGTATTTCCCTTAATGTAAACATGAAAAATACCAATGTAATTCTTGGGGAGGAAACCAGAACCCTCTGGGGGGCGGATACTATAACGGACAGGCTGTATCTAAGGGATGTAAGGGATTTTTCCAGGACAAAAACGAGTACCGTGTATAAGATTTCCCCTCAGTCTTTTTACCAGGTGAATCCTCTTCAGACGGAGAAGCTGTATTCTCTTGCCCTGGATTATGCAGGCCTGACCGGGAAGGAGACGGTGTGGGATTTGTATTGCGGCATTGGCACGATTTCGTTGTTTATGGCTCCCAGGGCAAAAAAGGTGTACGGGGTGGAGATTGTGCCTCAGGCGGTTTGTGATGCCAGGGAGAATGCCAGGTTAAACGGGATTGATAATGTGGAATTTTTTGTGGGGAAGGCGGAGGAGGTGCTGCCGGAGTTTTATGGGAAGGGAAGTGCTTCCGGCGGTACGGATGCTTCGGAAAGTATGGAAGATATGAAAGATATGCGGCATCCGGATGTGATTGTGGTTGACCCGCCAAGGAAGGGGTGCGACGGGAAGTGTATTGATACCATGATAAAGATGAGGCCGGAGAGGATTGTTTATGTGAGTTGTGATTCGGCTACGCTGGCAAGAGATTTGAGGGCGCTGGTGGACGGCGGGTATGAAGTCAGGCGGATGAGAGGGGTGGACCAGTTTGGGATGACGGTGCATACAGAAGTCGCTTGTTGTCTACAAAGGAAGGATTTGTAGAAATTCTTGAATTTACGCATTTGGCGAGGGTTTTTAAGTTTAATCGAACATCTGAAATCGGAAAGAAAAAAGAGATTTCTCATGAGATTAAGGTGTCCGTGGTTATAGAACTCGTATGAGTGGACACAAAAGTATATCGTTCACAAATTTAATCATTACAGAAAAACTTATCAACAACTGAATAATAAGTAAGCTATGCGAATATTTGGTTCGCATTTAGACCGCTTGTTTTCTATATCTTTAAGGTGTGGAGCAGGCGGTCTTTTTGATTTTAAAACTTCCAGCATTCTTTAGGCATCTTGATAATCAAATCGAAAAGCAGGAGGATTAACAAATGGAGCAGACAAACAAAAAGAGCATATGTGGGATTTTCGAACACAATGTGCATACGGGAAATGTAAAGATCAGCGAACTGCATGATTTTCAGGGGCATCCGTTCAAGGTAGAGCATGATATACAGCTTTTTGAATTATCAAAGAGTATTGAGGAGAAGGGCGTGCTTGTTCCCTTGATTGTAAGAACAAATCCAATTGGAGCAGGGTATGAAATCATCACAGGGCACAGAAGAAAAGTAGCCAGCGAATGGGCAGGCATAGACACAGTTCCCGTGATGATTGTGTAGATGGATGATGCAGAAGCGACGATAGCGATGGTGGATAGTAATTTACAGCGGGAGCATATCAAGCCTAGCGAGAAAGCTTATGCCTATAAAATGAAGCTGGAAGCCATAAAGCAGCAGGAAAAGAAAATTACTGAACCTATGTCCCAAGTTGGGACGAAGCTGTTAAAGAATGTGGGAGAAAACAGAAAGCCCATACTTCGTTCGGATGAATTTTTGGCAAAACAGGTTGGGGAGAGCCGGAATCAGATTCTTGGAAAGAAAAAAGAACAGATAAAAGAAGGAATTCAGAAGACAAGACTGGAATTATATGGAGCGTTTGGATGTAACAGGGATAATTTTGCTAATAGTTTGCTGATAACAAGAAAAATGCACGATAAAAGATATTTGCGCTACAAACAAAAAGATATTCTGGCACATAAGATGTCGATTTCTTTTCATCCGAAGGATAACGATAAGCTGACCTATAAGGAAGCAGAGAAGATAGCAAGGGAATTTGCACATAAATTCTTCTGGAGTAAAAAATATGAAGTGATGTGGGCGGTGCATACGGATACGGAACATATCCATGTGCATTTTATTGTGAGCAACTGTAATTTGAAGGATGGTAAATCTTTCCGCAGAGGAATGCCGGAATTGAAGGAGATGTCACAGTTTTTCGGGAAACAATGCAAAGAACGGAGACTAACACACTCGGTCAGGGATACATTCTATAATGAGGAATGGGGTGAGGAATTAATAAAAACAGATAAATCAGAATATTTGGAGAGTGTTACGAACAAAAAATCAGAGATGACAGCGGAAACATTGAAAAAGAGTGATAGGGATACTTCATTTTATGAAGCTTTCGATCGTTTTCAGGCAGATAATGACGTGAATGAGAATGATGAAGAAATCTTTTATGGAAGCGTTTTTCAAGAGTTCAATGAACAGTGGCAGGGTAAAAACCAAGCTGTTTTAGAGAAAAAACCAGAAATTATTAGACAAGAAGATATAGATTTTTCAAAGCTTTCCCTAGAAGAACGTGCAAAGCTGCTTCCTCCGCCGACAGGTGATCAAATGGCAGAATTAAAAGAGTATCAGAAGCGGATGGGATATGATGAAGGTAAAATGAAAAGTATGAAATATAAGATGACAGTTTATGATGAGTTCTTGAAAGAGTATGAGTATCGGAAAAAATATTGTGGAGTAAAGGATAATGTTCAGAAAAAACAGAGAGATAGGGAAAGGTGATTTCCAGTGAGATGATTCATAAAATCAGTAACATGAAATAGGTAATTGCTTTTGTTCCGATAATGGAATATAATGTGAAGTGGCAGGAGGTTTTGGATATGGAATACTTAACAACTGTAGAAATGTCTAAAAAGTGGAATATTTCTTCGCGAAGAATTATCACGCTATGTATAGAAGGACGAATAGATGGAGTGATTAAAAAAGGTAAAATGTGGTTGATTCCTGCCGATGCACAGAAACCTGCTGACGCAAGGCGTAAGAAGGAGAAAACGACTGAATGACGAATGTTATTAATTCAAACGAACAGATGATTGAAAAAATTAACGAAGTTCTTCGGAACAAGAAAAATGCGGTAGTTAATATCGTCAATGATAAGCTGACGATATCGGTATTCTCTTTATTAGAAAAAAATTTGCATAACGTAAAAGAGATAAATTTTGTAATACGTGATGTAAAATTTTTGCCTCATCAGACAGAGATTGCGCATGAGTTTGAAATTAATCCTACGGATATATTATTTAATTCGTATGATATTACTGAGAAGAATAAACTACAGCATTTTTCAAAAGCTCGGAACATGCATGATTTTATAAAAAAGCATGTTAATATTCGTAAAGTAAACACAGGAATTCGCATTGGTGGAAATGTTCTGATTATTGATGAAGACTTCATGATTCAAGGCTCATCTTCCTTAGAGGTATCTAAAAAGATGAGCAGGGAATCATTTAATAATATTAATTTTGATACTATTTTAAATGGCAGCGCTGATAGAGAACAGATTGTAGGCGCTTTAAACACATTTAAACAGATTTGGTTTAATGAGCAAGTATCGGTAGATTATAAAGAAGAATTACTGGCTAGTCTACAGTATGTATATAAAGAGCATTCACCGGAATTTTTGTATTATTTTACTTTGAATGAATTATTCGGAAACCAGTTAGATATTGGTGTGGAACGATTTGAACGTGATAGTACGAGATTTAAGAAAACAGAAATTTGGAACGCATTGTATGACTTCCAAAAAGATTGTGTTGTATCAGCAATCCGTAAGCTGAATACCTATGGTGGATGTATTATTGCGGACTCTGTTGGTCTTGGTAAGACATTTGAAGCTCTTGCCATTATTAAATATTTTGAGATTGGAATGAACAGGGTACTTGTTCTTACACCGGCAAAGCTATATGATAACTGGAATTCATTTCGTGGAGATTATAAAGATTCATTTTTGCATGAGACATTTAATTACAGAATTATGTTCCATACTGATTTGTCCAGATATAGCGGGATGTCACGTTCGGGGCAGGATTTAAAAAAGTTTGACTGGGGATTATATGATCTTGTTGTAATTGATGAATCTCACAATTTTAGAAATCGTAATGACAGATATGATGGGAATGACCAGCTTATTATGACACGATATGCAAGGCTGATGCAAGATGTCGTTAAACATGGCAATAATAATACAAAGGTGCTTCTGCTATCGGCTACACCTGTCAACAATAGTTTGGTTGACTTGAAAAATCAGATCAGCATTATTACAGGAGATAAGGACTATGCTTTTGCAGAAGAGGGGATTTCCAGTATAGATAATTTATTAAGGAAGACATCTGCTTGTATCAACGCATGGGAAAAACAACCTGCACATAAGAAAGAAGAACTGTTAGATAGTTTACCATCGGATTTTTATAAATTGCTGGAGCTTATGACAATTTCCAGAAGTCGTAAACATATTACAAATTATTATGGCAATAAGGGAGTGGGGCAGTTCCCAAATAAAAATATTCCAAGAACATTAAACAGCGATATTGATACTATGGGGGAATTACTTCAATTTAAGAAAACAAATGAGCTGTTGGAAGCGCTGATTTTGAGTGTGTATACGCCTACAAAATATATTCGGGAAGATTGTAAAAAGATTTATCTTCAAAAATATTCTTTAACGGGTAAACATGGCGGGAGAATGGAGTTTGATACACAGTCAAGAGGTATGATTATTTTACATAGATTTAATCTCTTTAAACGGTTAGAAAGTTCCGTGTATTCTTTTGAGGAAACATTACGCAGGTTATTGGAGCGCATTGAACGAACAGAACAGTTGTTATTAAGGGGAAGCGGACAACTTGACGAAGAGAAGGGAGAACTGGAGGACGAAGAGTTATATTTGGAAGGCAAGTATGAGATAGATGTAAAGCATCTTCGTGTGGATGATTATCTGGAGGACTTGGCAAGCGATAAATACATTATTCAGGAAATTCATAAGAATGCAAAACGGATTCTGGAAGAGAGGCGCGACCAGAAATTACAGGATCTTCGAGAAATTCTTACCCAAAAAGTAACGGAAACTCCTTATAATGCAGGGAACCGCAAGATACTGATATTTACGGCATTTGCTGATACAGCAGATTATTTGTATCGTGAGCTTGCGGACTATATGAAGGAGTATGGTGTATATACTGCCTGTATTACAGGTAAGGATATCCGATGCAACAATCGTAATGTGGATGCAGACTTTAATTCTGTATTATGTGCATTCTCTCCGATGGCAAAAATGAAAAAAGAAATTCCAGCGGAGGAACAGATTGACTTGCTAATTGGAACAGATTGTATATCAGAAGGACAGAATTTGCAAGACTGTGATACTGTGGTAAATTTTGATATTCAATGGAATCCGGTGTCATTGATTCAGAGGTTTGGGCGCATTGACAGAATTGGTAGTAAAAATACCAATATTCAAATGATAAACTTCTTTCCGGCTATGGAGCTGAATGAGTATTTAGGCTTAGAGCAGCGGGTTAAGGGAAAGATGACAACGATGAATTTAGTTTCAACAGGTGATGAAGATATTCTGACGCCGGAAATGAATGATTTTAATTTCAGGAAGCGGCAACTGGAGCGATTGCAGCAGGAAGTGATTGATATTGAAGATGCGAGTGAGAATCTTTCGCTTACAGACCTTAACATGAATGAATACCTAAATGAATTATCAGAGTACATCGATTCAGTGCCGGAGATTAAGAAGGTTCCAAGAGGTATTTATTCTGTTACAGACAGTGAGCATACAGGAGTGCTTTTTTGCTTTAAACATCGCAATGATATGGACAAGCCGAAATCAGACAGTTCGTTGTATCCATATTATCTGATTTATATATTAAATGATGGTACAGTGTTATATGGCAATGGACAAGCCAGAGAAGTGGTTAAGCAGTTCAGGAAATTGTGTTATGGTAAAAATGTACCTGTTATGGAATTGTTCGGAAAATTTTTTGAGCGGACAAAGAACGCTACGAAAATGGAGTTCTACTCGGAGCTGCTCAATAAAGCGATTCGGTCTATTAAAGGAGAGGAAGAATCAAAGGCTGTGCAGATGATGTTTGATTTTGGCGGATTTAACAATGCATTTGCAGAAGAGACCGCTGATGACTTTGAACTGGTTTCGTTTTTGGTGGTGGAGTAGAGGATGATAAAATCAATAAGTTCGTTAAATTATAAAATGCGTTTTGTTTTGAAACAAATATGTAAAAATAGCTATAATGTAGTTATTGAATCAGAGGACAAAGATGTATTATTTGCATTGCATGAATGTTTGCAAAAAGATTTTTTAGAAAATATTGAGGAATGGAAAGATGCAAATGGCGATTATCACTTTAATAGAATGGGAGAAATAAGAGTTTCGGGAAAAGGATTAGTTTTTTTAAAAGAAACGGATTTCTCTAATATGATTTTACAAGGTTTATTTAAGGTGTTTAGGGGAGCTTTGGGTTTTGTATTAGGAATTATAAGTGGTTTGATAATTGCTTATTTAACTTGGAAATTAGGTTGGCTGAATTAGAGATAAAGGTGGGGATATATATGTTTAACCTTCCTGACAGATATAGAACGGATGTCAAACTGGCGTTAAAAGACTTTATACCGAAGAATTTAAAGCCGGAAGATAAAAAACGTATTAAAGATGCAGTTAAAGAAGTAAGGCTTATGTATCAGATTGCGGGAGAAGAGATTCCTTCCATAATTAATAATGAGTGCAGATGTGAAGTGATTCAGTTTTATGATATGGAACTACAAAGTATTAAAACGGCATCCTATTTGGCATCTGTTTATCAGAATCTAATTAAGCCTTTATGTGTTTTTCATATCTATGATTCACAGAATGAGCTGTATTCATTCGCAGTGAAACGATTGAATCTGACTGATGAGAACCAGATAGTGGTTGAAAATAGTATTTTAACAGAGAATTATCCAATGGGATTGCCGGATAGTAGAAGAACCAGACTATTGGGTTATTTGGATTATGCGAAGATAAAGAATAAAGCAAATAAGATAAATCTATATAAGGAATGGTATTATAGAACATATATGATAATGAATGAGAGTGTATATTCCGATACAGAGATTATTTTGGATGGGGATGGATGGTACGATAGTGAACATATGGAGTTGCTGTATACATATTATAAGAAACTGGTTGACACAAGGGGGATGTTGAAAAAGGCAGTAACGGGTGCTGAGAAAGTGAAGTTGAATAAGGAAATCAAGAAATCAATACAGAGTATGAACGATATGATATAGAAATGTTTAAGTGTAATCATATGAATGAGGAGAAAGATTTTATGAATGATAATGATAGACAGGTATTTTGGGAGACACTTTGTTCATTAGAGGGGAAGGATGTTTACAAAGATAGTGCACTTTTAAGAAAAATGATAAAGTATCCAAAATATCTGTACCGATACAGACCAGTAAGTATGAAATCAATAGAGGCATTAAGGTACAATAAACTGTATTTTTCAACAGCAAACTATTATGACGATCCTTTTGATACATTTATTCATGTGAATTTAAGAGGAATGCAAAATTTTTTTGCGGAAATAAAAAATGATACAAACGCAGTAAAAAAGGCTGAACCATTAATAAGAAATTTATTAAGCATGATGCAGATTTCACTTAGCGATGTTGAAATGGCGGGAATGCTTTCTGCATTAGAAAATACAATGACAAATGATTCTTTTGTCACTTTTTGTACAGACTATTTTAGAAATATTAGAAATGAAATTAAAAAGGATACTTGGTCTGTATGCTTTTCTGAAAATGGATTTAATGAAACGTTATGGCTCAAATATGCAGACCAGCATAAAGGATTTGCTTTAAGGTACGATATGGAAAATGCGGATAATCTTTTATGTGGTAAGCAGGAGAAATGTTCACAATGTGGGATTGCACAGTATGGAACGCCCTTATACCCAATGTTTTATTCAGATGAAAAATATAATGCAACAAGATTTGCACAATATATGGCAATATGTACGATGCTGCAAAAATCGGGAAGTATTGCTTATTTGCAACAGATTAACACTCTGTTTGGCAGTTTGATATGGGAACGTGAACGAATTACATTAATAAAGAAAGAGTGTCATAAGTATGATGAGGAATGGAGAATGATAGTTCCATACTACATGACAGGTAAAGTTATGCGAGAATGGATACCAGATGGGGTGATTTTGGGATTGCGAATGGAAAATGACGAAAGAGACTTGATTACAGATATTGCAAAACAAGCTGGAATTAGAAATATATACCAAAGTTTTATAAATGATGATGGGGAATTGGATGCATATTTATTGAAATGACGGAGGTGTTACATATGGAATATGGAAAGATACAGCAGAGAATTAATGATGTAGTGGGAGATAATGTAAAGAAATTAGCACAGTTATTTCCATCAGCGGTTAAAGATGGGGAAGTTGATTTTGAGGCACTGAAAGAAGAATTAGGACAGTTTACAGAGGTTGATAGTGAAAAGTATGAGCTGACCTGGGCGGGCAAAAAGAATGCGAAGAAGATTGCGCAGGAAGATATTGTTGGAAAGACACTGAAATTTATTCCGGAGGACAGTAAGAATGCAGATACCACGGAGAATCTTTATATTGAAGGTGATAATCTGGAAGTATTGAAGTTGCTGCGGCAGAATTATTATGGTGCGGTTAAGATGATTTATATTGATCCGCCATATAATACGGGGAATGATTTTGTGTATAATGATTCTTTCGATATGACGAAAGAAGAAAGTGATATTGCGGAAGGAAATACAGGTTATTTGGGAGAAAAATATGTGGTAAATAACAAATCCCAAAATAGATATCATGCAATTTGGTTAAGTATGATGTATTCGAGATTAAGGCTTGCAAAAGATTTATTGGATGATGCGGGAATAATATTTATAAGTATAGATGATAGAGAAGTAGAGAATATGAAAAAAATATGTCATGAAATATATGGGGAGGCATGTTTTTTGGGTTGTGTAGTACGTTCTACTGGGCAAACGACAGGTCAAGATAGTGGCGGATTGGGAAGTTCTTTTGATTATATTCTTATTTATTCAAAAACAGTAGAAATGGAGTTGACAGGAATTCCTTTGAATGACCATGATTTGCAGAGGTTTAATTATGTTGATGAGAGAGGAAATTACGCATATGATCAACTTCGGAAGACAGGAAGCAATGATAGAAGGGAAGACAGACCGAATATGTTTTATCCTATAATTAATCCTGATGGAGAAGAGGTGTATCCAATAGGACCGACAGGATACGAGAGCCGTTGGCGATTTGAAAAGAAAACATATGATAAAATGTTAGCAGATAATTATATATTATGGAAAAAGACAATAAAAGATGGGGAAGAGGTATGGTGGCCATATGTAAAATATTATGCAGAGGGTAGAACTAAAAGACCATCCCCATTGTGGAATGATTTAGAAGGAAATAAAAAAGCAACAAGAGATGTTAGAGCCTTATTTGATGGGAAAAAGATATTTGACTATGCAAAACCGAAAGATTTACTTAATAGAATTTTGCAGATTACACCTAATCTAATGAATGGTGACGTGATTTTAGACTTTTTCTCTGGATCAGCAACAACTGCATCGGCCGTAATGGAATATTCGCTGAACAATAGAATTGACTTGAAATTTATAATGGTTCAATATCCAGAGGAATGTGATGGAGGAACAGAAGCTTATACAGCAGGATATGAGACAATATGTGAGATTGGAAAAGAACGAATTCGCCGCGAGGGTGAGCGGATTAAGAAGGAGAATTCCGACACAAATATAGATATAGGATTTAAAGTGTTTCGTGTCGCAGATACTAATATAAAATGGAATTCACTTATGGATGCAGGACAGCTAGACCTATCTCAGGTTGAAAGTACACCTGACCTTGTAGACTTTATGCCTGGAGCCAAAGATGTGGACATTGTGTACGAATTGATGCTTAGGCAACGCGATGTGGCATTGTCAGAAAAGTTGGAACTGTTATCTGACATTGGGAGTCGTACATATCTTTATGGAAGTAGCTATTTAGTGTGCCTTGAAACAGAAATTACAGTAGAAATAGTAAATAAGTTGGCAGAAATTGATCCACTGCCGATTAAGTTCATTTTCAGAGATTCTGCATTTAAGGATGATATTGCATTGAAAGACGAAACATTCAGAAGATTAAAGGCTCTTATAGAAAAGAATGCAGGAAACAGTAAAGTCACATATACGGTAGAGTTTATTTAAGGAGACAAAAGATTATGTCAAAACGCATTACATTTCAATTTGATGATAATCTTGATTACCAGTTGAGGGCAGTCAAGTCTGCAGTCGAATTGTTTAAAGGTTTATCCAGACAGGTAGATGGCATCTATCGTCCCAACCGTACACGTAAAATTGGTGAAGGAGATCCGGTAAGAAACAATGATATTGTAGTGGGTTCACGATTATTGGAGAATTTAAGACGCGTACAATTACAAAATAATTTGTTTGCGGATTCTGCATTAGCAGAGGGAAACAATTTTACGATAGAAATGGAGACCGGTACAGGTAAGACTTATGTATATCTGCGTACAATACTGGAACTGTATAAAGAGTATGGATTTAAGAAATTTATGATAGTAGTTCCGTCTATTGCTATTCGCAAGGGCGTTGAAAAGTCAATGAAGCAACTGCAGGATCATTTTAAAAGGCTGTATAATATTGATTTATCAAAACATAGTTTTATCTATGACAGTAATAATCCAAAGCAGGTCAGCTCAAAACTGGTAGAGAGTAATGACCTAAGCATTTGCGTAATGAATATTCAGGCATTTAATAAAGATACGAATAAAATAAGAATAGAAGATGAGTATGGACAGATTCTTTGGGAAGATATTAAGTATATTAAACCGATTATCATTATTGACGAACCGCAGAAAATTGAAGGCACAAAGAGAAATAAATCCAAATCCTTAAAAGCAATAGAGGAATTGCAGCCATTATTTACTTTGCGGTATTCAGCTACCCATAAACAGTTGTATAACCAGATTTACAAGCTGGATTCTTATGGTGCATATCAGAAAGATTTAGTAAAGAGAATTGAAGTAAAGACTGTACATGGAGTGATTCCGAAGGATTATCCATATATCCGTTATTTATCTTTTACTTCTGACTTAAAAGCAAAAATTGAGATATTTTCACAGGAACAGGGTGGTACAATTCGTTTTAAAATGTTTCATGTTGGTGGTGGGGTATCTATTGAAGAACTGTCCGGCAACCTTCCTCAGTACAAAGATATGCGCATTGCAGAAGAACCTCACAAGTTAAAACCATTGCAGATTGCTACAAAAGAGAAAGTAATAGAGTTGGAACAAGGACATAGTACATATGAAATTGAAAAGAATGAAGCGGTACGCATCCAGATAAGACTTGCGATTCAGAATCATTTTATAAAACAGATGAATATTTTAAGGGCTGGCAGGAAAATCAAGGCGCTTACATTATTTTTCATTGATTCGGTGGATAAAGTCAGAGATCATACATCCCCTGATGGCAGAGGAGAATATTTGAGAATATTTGACGAAGAATATAAAAAATATATATCGCAAAATGCTGTTGTAATTGAAAAGTTTAAAGAATACTTTCCTGATTATATGCATGTGCAGTCAGTCAGGGAAGGTTATTTTGCCTTGGATGCAAAGAAAAATGTGGTAGAAATTGACGGATGGGATTCATCAGTTGACGAAAGTAACCTAAAAATTAAGGCAAAGTCTCAGGAGGATATTGACCGTGGCATCAGCCTGATTTTGGAGAAGAAGGATGAGCTGATATCTTTTGAAGAACCGCTTGCATTTATTTTCTCTCATTCAGCACTTCGAGAAGGGTGGGATAACCCGAATGTATTTACATTGTGTACGTTAAAGTCAGGCGGTTCTGAAATAGCGAAAAAGCAGGAAATTGGAAGGGGTTTAAGGCTGCCAGTAGATATTACGGGGAATCGTTGTTTAGACCGTAGAATCAACGAACTTACTGTTATTGCAAATGATTACTATGAGCATTTTGCGGCAGCATTGCAAAAAGATTTTAACGATAATATGAATTTTGATAAGAATGAAGTTACCGCTGAGATTCTTATTTCCACATTAAGGACTGCTGGAGTTCCGCAGGGGAAAGTTACACCGGAATTAGTAGATACATTGAAGCAGGAACTAATTTCCGCTGGTGTTATGAATGGAGAGAATATTTTAAAAGGTACGTCATCTCAAATTACGAAACTTTTTGATAATATGACTTTTGTTGATGATACGCTCTATGAACATATGCAGAAAATTAAACAGCAGTTTAAAGAACTGATGATACAAAAAGGTACTAAGAAGATTGAGATTCGCAATGGGGACAATGAACAGCCCCAAAATTGTGTAAGAGCCTTTGTTTCAGAAGGTGAATTTCAACAGATTTATTTTGCTCTAAGAGAAAATCTTACGAAGCGTACCATGTACAAATTCAAGATAGATAAAGATAAATTTATTGAAGACTGCGCTTTGGAAATTAATAATTACCTTATGTTTATGAAGTCAAGGAATGAGTATAAGGTGGAAGTTGGCAAGGCAAAATTTAATGAGTCTGCAATGTTTGTTATGGAAGATATATCCTATGGAGCTAAGGAACTGGAAGTTGAAACCTATTCTGAGCCAAAGAGTGATTTTGAGATTGCAAATTATATCATGTATCACACGATGCTGCCGAGACTTGCCATATTTAAGATTATTCGTGCTGTTAAGAAAAGAGAACTGCTAAATAATCAGGACATCCTAGATACAGTTACCCAAAAGATATTAAAGATGTTGAATGATATAAAAGCAGAAAATATTACATCTTATGAAGTGATCAACGGGTACGAGTTGGACAGCAGGAATATCTTTGAACTGGATACAATCAGTGAGGAAGATTTTAATGTGGAATGGCGGGTATTTCAGGCAAATGCAAATCGTAGTTCTGCAATGAATGAGTATTACAAAATGGATAGTAAAGGCGAAAAAGAGTTTGCACAGAAGCTTGAGAATAACCAAAATGTATTATTGTTTACAAAGTTGAAAAAGGGTGGTTTTATCATTGATACACCTTATGGAAATTATTCTCCTGACTGGGCAATTGTATGCAGGAAAGATAGTTTGCACAGTCCGGAATTGGGGATTTACTTTATTGTTGAAACGAAAGCAGATAAGCAGGATGTCAACTTACAGGAAGTGGAGCGGAACAAGATTCGGTGCGGTAAACTGCATTTTCAGGCAGTATCTGAACAGGTAAGATTTGATTGGGTAAATAGTTACGAAGATTTTCGACAGAAATTTGGAGTAGAGGAGAGTGAGTAAGGAAATGAGGAGTAGGTATGTTTTCGTCAATAAATGAGTTTGAACTTAATAGAAATGGTGTGAGTTCAAATCAGGATTTTATCTCTTTGATAGATTTGCTTTCGCAAATCAGAGATTTTCTCAGCGAATTAGGCTATTTGGCTTTTGGCAGAGATATGTCTGTTTTTAGGCAGACGGGGGCGGTAAATGGCAATATTATTCTTGATTCTGCAACAAGGACTATGGAGAGTATTCGTTTCTGCTGTATAAATGCTAATTTTGCAGATGCATATTCTTTGTTGCGTAAATATCGAGATGATTTATTTTATTATGTGTATCTCTTTACAGTGGCTGACAATAGTGATCTTACACAATATGTTGATGTACAGCAATTAAATGAAGATGAAAAGAATATTTGGGATTGGGTACATAATAAGCAAAAGGATTTGCATATAGGTTCTGTTTTAAAGTGTATTGCTTCACATCCATCCGCAAGAAAGGCGGTAAAGCATTTTCAATTAAAGTATTCGTTTGATAAGTTGGCAGATAGACTAAATAATTATGTGCATTCCAATGGTCACCGATTTTATAATGAATCATATGACCGATTGGATATGAAACACAGAATAAAAGAGGAATGTAAGGAATTTGGTGAGGCAGCAATATTTATTACAATTTCTTTCTTGTTTCTGGTGGTGTTAATAAATCCGTTACTTATCATGTCATATGACTATATGGATTATCTGGAAGTAGGGGATACGCCTCCAGACGGATCACAGTATTGGGTTGCACCATTTGTATCAGACTTTTTAAATAATCACAAAAATGTGTTAGATGACAGGTGTGATAGTTACTTAAGAGAAAAAACGGGAATGCAGATTTAGCGGAGGTATATTATGGCAGATATTAAATATGATATTTTAGAAGAACTCGGAGTTCTTGCCGAGAGTGCTAAAGGATGGAAAAAAGAATTGAATCTTATTTCGTGGAATGGGAGAGTTGCCAAATACGATATTAGAGATTGGGCGCCTGAACATGAAAAGATGGGGAAAGGGATTACTTTGAGCAAAGATGAGATAAAAGAACTATATAAAATTTTAGGTGAGATTTTACAAGACTAATATTGGACAGTGATTTTATTGAGACGGGCAGAAGGCAGAGAAACATTTCATAGACTGTTAGAATGGGATAAGGTATAAGGGACAAGCGGCATCGGAAAGGTTGGCAGCATTAATCTTAGAGCGGGAGGGATTTCGCGATATTGATCCTTCGCATCCATTGGGTGGAAAAGACGGTGGCAAGGATATGCTATGCGAATTTAATGGCTTTAAGTGGATTGGAGCAGTATATTTTCCAAGAGGGCAACAAAATTTTAGTGAGATAAAGAAGAAATACAGACACGATTTGGAGGGCGTTTATAGAAACGGAGCAAAAATATTTTGAATATGCCTAAGATGTATGGAATTCGTTTAGAATATTTGGAAATAGAAATGACAAAAGAAGAGCAACTGGCGTACTTTTCCTATGTAAATGAACAAGGGATAACAAGAATTGAACGAAAACTGGACGATTTGTGTGAGAATATACGCAACCAGTCGAAAAGGATATCCGTATTTGATGATACTGAAGGAGAAGAAGTACGCACACTGAAAGAAGTTTTAGAAGCAGAGAATATGTTTTTGGATAAAATATGGTTTGACAGGCATCTGAGTTTGGAATATCGCATTGAGCAGGGGATAGAAGATGTAAATCCGGAAATCTGGAAGGGTGCTATGGAATCTGCAAGGAAAGTTATAGAAAAATATGGAGAAGAAAACTTGAGACCTTATAGTGATTTTGAATGGGGAATGCTAAATGGGAAATTATCTGCGCTCAGGTGGGTATTAGGTGATGAATGGGATATGTTGGATACATAGGAACGGAAAGAGGTGATTTTGTGTCAATTACATCCATAGAATATTTGCAAAGCCTTGTACGAGAACTTGTAAAACTGCCAACGGAAACGGAATGGGTGGAGTTCAAGTGCAATAATAAAGAACCGCAGTTAATTGGGGAATATATATCAGCATTGAGCAATTCTGCCGCATTATGCGGCAGGACAAAGGGATATCTTGTTTGGGGAATTCAGAATGATACACATGAGATAATCGGTACAGAGTTTCAATATCGGAAAATGAAAAAGGGAAATGAGGAGCTGGAAGCATGGCTTTTACGCATGGTTTCCCCAAGAATCAATTTTAAATTTTATGAAATTCCTATGGGAGAAAAAATTGTTGTAATGCTTGAAATTCCATGTGCCGAGAAACAGCCGGTTCAGTTTGCAGGAGTGGAATATATTCGAGTTGGTACAAATAAGAAAAATTTGAAAGAATATCCGGATAAGGAAAGAGAATTATGGCAGGCGTTTGATACGACACCGTATGAGCTTCGCATGGCAAAAAGTAATGTTATGGAAGAGGAGTTGGTTGTTTTATTGGATTATCCCAAGTATTATGATAAGATGGATATGCCGATTCCGCGAAACAGGGATAAAGTTCTGGATGATTTACAGAATGAGAAGTTTATCATTAAAAATGATGCCGGGAATTGGAACATTACCAATATGGGAGCGTTGATGATTGCGAAGGATTTGAAAAAGTTTGATAATCTTCATCGTCGATCTGTACGTGTTATTTGGTATAAAGAAAATTCCAGATTGGATGCAATCAGGGAAAAAGAATTTTCGGGCGGTTATGCGTTTACGCATGAGGATATTGTTCAATATATTATGACAATTATTCCACAGGAAGAAGTGATAGTGGAAGCAACAAGGAAGTCCGTTATTAGTTTTCCAGAAATAGCAATTCGTGAATTGTTGGCAAATGCAATGATTCATCAGGATTTGCAGCAGCGTGGAACGAATCCTATGGTGGAAGTGTTCAAAAATCGAATAGAGTTTTCCAATGCAGGTGCTCCATTGGTAGCAATAGACCGTATTGTAGATACGGTTCCGGTGTCACGAAATGAAAACATTGCCGGATTTATGCATAAATGCGGTATCTGTGAGGAACGAGGCAGCGGATATGACAAGATTATAGAGGCTACTGGAAAAAACGAGTTGCTTGCGCCAAGAATTGAGAATCAAGATAATCAATTTACAAAAGCCGCATTGTTTGCAAAAGTACCTTTTGAGATGACAACGAAAGAAGACCGCATCCGTACTTGCTATATGCAGGCTTGTCTGGCTTATGTCAATTATGAAGCTGTCTCTAATGGAGATATCAGGAAATTGTTTGGATTATCGGATCAAGAAATGACAAAGGCATCACGTTTGATTCAAAATACAATAGATGCGGGGCTGATTAAGGCAGTGGATCCGGAAACGGCACCGAGATATAAAAAATATATACCATATTGGGCATAATTTAACTTTCGCTAACTTTCACTAATTGGCAAATTTATGTTTCAAAGCAGTACAAGCAATGTCAAAAACCTTATTTTATGTGGCTTTTGACATTGCTTTTTGCAATTAAGATAAAATTTTAACTTTCGCTAACTTTCATGGCGACCTAAAATGTTATTGACGATGGCGGGAACATTCAATGTATTTATTTTTATATGCCAAAGCCTGTTCTGGTTTCTGCCATCTGGCATACAGGTTATACAAAATAGATATGCCACAAGCTCTTGTTGAAAAACAAAAAGCTAAGGCTATCAAACAAGCCAAGAAACTTTTACTACGTGAAGGAATTATTGCCGAATCACAATTAGCTTCTTAAATAACTTTTGTCTAAACCATACGTTCTTATTTGAAGCTACCTCATGATAGCTTGTTTAAGTGCGCCATTTTTGGCTGTCCTCTACTTTCTTTCACACTATGTTCCAAGAATAAGAGTAGCGGATGGAGATCTTGTTATGGATCAGGATACTTATGATTCTTTGATACGAAAGCGTGATAATGTTCATTATTCATGGGAGAAAAGAGTATCTAAGTACACAATTGACGATGTGAATGAAGACGCTTTTGCGGAGTATCTGAGGAAGGCAAAAGAAGCTGGTCGAATTGATTTTGAGGACACAAATGTAAAAACTGTTTTGGATAAACTGGAACTGATAGAAGAAAACTATCTTTTAAATGCAGGTGAGGTCCTTTTTTGCGATTGTGGTATTATCAATGAGCTACAGATTGCCAAATTTGCATGGGATTGAAGAGCTTTTCTGGTGATTTTCCCGTATAAAAAGATTAAGCATTGCAAAGAATTACCTCACTGATGAGGAATTGAAAATTCTAAATAACATTGTATCAGGTTACTTTGATTTTGCAGAACTTCAAGCTATGCGTCATAATCCTATGTATATGGCAGATTATGTGGAGCATCTTGATAATGTTTTAAAAACTACAGGTGAAAAGGTGCTGCAAGGAGCTGGAACGACCAGTCACTCACAGGCAATCGGAAAAGCAATAGAAGAATATAGGAAATATCAGGCTCAGAATTTATCGCCGGTTGAAGAGGAGTATTTGGATAGCATTAAAAATATTCACAGCACAGTAAAGAAAAACGGTAAGAATTGACCCTAAAAGTGTTCTTATGTAAACGATAAAGTTAAAGGGGGATTTAAAACATTAGTATTTTGGACAGATACAGATGTATGTTCACTATTATGAGCAAGAACTTATGAATGAAGGGGATAATCCGATTGATATTGTGTTATGTTCTCCTCCGGCATAACCGGCTCCTCCTCCATCTGATTCCCGGCAGCTTCACTGCCAGACTGCAGCAGCCACTGCATAATACTGTCACGATTCTTGGTTTTTTCTGGTTTTTGCCCATGCTCCGGTTCATTATGAATGTGCCCTGACAGATTTTTTTGATATTCCTCTTTGGTTTGCTGGTTTAACATAAGCTGCAGGTCGGCGCAAAGCTGCCGTTCCTTTGCTTCTTTCCACAGAAGCCTGCCATTTAAGGTATCCATGCGTTTACTGTATGCATTCCTGTTTTCGTCTGTGAAAGAAAGGTTATTTTCATAATCTAAACCTTCTGATACATGTTCTTTTTGTTCTTCCTTTAAGAGTTTAAGCTCCCAGCGTTCTTTTTTTGTTCATCTTTAAAATAGGTGGCCATATTATCCGTATTCGCCAGGGCTAAGCTTTTTGCCGCTTTTTTCCAGCTCATGGCTAAGTCTTTTCAGTATTTGTTTCATGGTAAGCAATGGTTCGCTTGCTTCCGCAGCCAGAAAACTGGCATAAATCAGAGCATTCTTAATCATGCAGCCGGAAATCTCAAATTGTTTTGCCAGGAAATCAAAATCAAGTTCATCGGATACAGGCAGCTTTGAGGGAATCATAGACTGCCACATCTGTCTGCGCAGTTTTTCATCCGGCAGGGGAAAGTCTATGATGTCACTGATTCTCCGCCGGAATGCACTGTCAAAATTTTGCAGATAATTGGTGGCAAGAATGCCTACACCCTCATATTCTTCCATTTTCTGTAATAAAAAGGCAATTTCCATATTACTGTATTTATCGTTTGATTCTTTAATTTCCGTCCGTTTTGAAAAAAGTACGTCTGCCTCGTCAAAAAACAGGATTGCCATGCTTTTTTCCGCCTCACCGAAAATAAATGGTCACTGGTAATGGCTTCCTCTCCGCCGCTTAAGGCATAGGATTTGGCAAGCTCTAATATGTCACGCATTCTGCCGGGCAGGAAATTGTACCTGCCAAGGAAGTCCAGTCGTGTTTTCTCACATTCCCACCCATAAGAAAGCGTAAGCGTTTCAAACAGCTTTTTATCTTCAAGCAGTTTTTGGATTGGAATGCCAAAGGGCAGGTATTGCCGATGGAGGGAACTGATGCGGGGCAGCTCCGGTTGTGAGCCCAGAAAGAAAATTGTTTCCTCCTCTTTTAGCCAATACAAAAGAGGCGTCAAATTCTCCTCTTCCTCCGTCAATTAGGATTTCCATAAAGGGAGTGTAAGGGCTTCTCCGTTTCGTCCGACGCAGAACGCCGCAGCCAGCAGCATGGCAGCCTCCCGTTCCAGACCGGCGGAAAGGGTAATGTAGAGAAAAGGCGAGAACATCCCCTGCCTGGTGCTTAGCACAGATTTTTCCAACAAGGCAAAAAAAGCTTCTTTTGGATGGAACCGGGTCTGCTGCCCCAGCGTATTTTGCCCCCGGGTGGTTAAATCACCTAGAAATTCCTGATAGTTGTTATATGTGTCCATACATTCTCCATAGTCTTAGGAACTGTCCAGAAAGAACTCATCACTTTGACTTGCCTAAATGCCCAGCTGCTGCATCAGAAAATCTTGACGTAGCCCGCTACGCCTGCGATTTTCTTCTTTGTAGCTGAACATTTATACTGCGTCAAATTAACAAGTTATTTCTGGACAGTTCCTTACTGTTCTATAATTTTCTTGAAAGATTTTGTAAAATCCAGTTTTAAATCTTCACGGTACAGCTTTCTCATGCGGTCGTACTGTTGTTTTGCCTCGGAACGTCTTCCGCTTTTATATAAACAGACGATGAGCTGTGAAACAATATCTTCATTATAGGGGTCTACCTCCAGCATCCTCTGATAAAAGGGGAGGGCGGCCTCCGGCTGGTTTTTAGCTGCGCTGCTGTTTGCACCGGATTTTAACACTTTAAAATACTGGTTTTCCAGTTCCTTTGCAAAGCCGTAGGACCATAGATAGCCGCTGCCTGCCATGTAGCTTCCGGGATAGAGCTGCATAATCTGTTCAGGATACTCTTTGCATGCTTTCATATCCTTGAAGTAAACCATTAATTTTTCTAAATCGGAATCTACAAGCTGCATATTGAGGGAATATTTTTTTTCTCATAGCAAATCAGATTTTCCAGCCCCTCCTGTAAAAATGCCTGACGAATGCTGTAAAGGGTAGTGTGGAATAAAGCGATGGCGCTTTTGCATCCCGCTTCCGGCCATAAAAGTTCAATCAATACTTCCCTGGAGACGCTGTTTCCCTGAAGGTGGAAGAGGTAGGCAAATAATTCCTGGGCTTTTTTTGTTCTCCATTTCAGTGCCGATTCCCCGGCATCAGGGAGAAATACGAGGAAACAATCCAGACATTGAACCTTGATTTTTCCGGTTTTTTTTGTTTCAGGAATTACAACCTGCTTTTTCGGCGCTATAAGGTAACGTGTATCGGCGGCATTTCTTTGGATGGAATGGATTTCATTCAGAATCTGTTGATGATTTAAGGTAAAGTTTAAATTCCATATTTGATTTTTGAATAAAAAAGCGCTTCCCGTCCGGGACTGTTCCATAGCTTTTCGATAATCCCCGTCATTCCAGGATAAAACGGCAAGAATTTCCCAGGAAGCGGCTGTCTGTAATGTTTTATAGGAGGAGTTTTGGATAATTTCTTTGGCTATCTGCCGGACAGTCTGGTAATCGGCAGAATGGTATGCGGTTTTCATCTGCTCAGCGAGAATGCAGTTTCGCAAAAGAAATCCTTCTGAAATATTTGAAAGGTGGATATCTTCTACCGTAAAGGAAGGCTGCGGCTGTTGGTTCAGCGCGTTAAGAACCTGCAGGGCAGCCCACAGAAAGCTGTTTTTCTGAAATTGAACGCCCTTATTGATTTGCGTCAAGAGAAGCTGTGCGGCATCCTGTAACTGCTGGAGGCAGCATTTTATCTTTACCTGTTCTGCGCAGACTGCCTGTGCAGTTTCATTCCAGAAGGGTTCCGGGTACGCTTCGGCCTGCGCTAAAAACATTTCGGCCTGTTTAAGCTCTCCCGCTCTTCGCTTTGCTGCCGCCAAAAACAGCAGGACTTTTTTGTACTCCTGTAACCGTCCCTCTTTATAGAAATCTTTTCCTGCCTGCTCAATCTGCTGGTTTGCCTCCGGGGTGTGTCCCAGAATCATTAAGTATTTTCCGTAAATGAATCTTGCCTTTGATGTCAGTTCACAATGTTCTGTATTAAGAAATGTAAACCAGCGTTCCAGAGTGCCGTAAAGCCGGTCTTCTAACATGGAATCGCCGGAAACTTCAATGACCGCCTGCACAATATCGGCGGCTTTCCCCCGGCAGGCATATTCTGCCGCCTGAATTTTATCATTTGTCTGTAAAAGAAAATATGAAACAGTCCGAAGGATATCCTGCTGATCCTCCAGGCTTGTCTGAGACAATAAAAAACGCTGGAAAACAGAGTGATAGCGGTAGAGGCTGCTGGATTCGCCCAAAGTCTGGACAAAAAGCCTTTCATTTACAAGGTAACGCAGCATACTGTCTGAATTGTAGATTCCCGTTATTTTGTTGCAGATAGCGGGCGTCATATAGTCCAGGACGGCTGTTTTTTTCAGAAATGTCTGGATGTCAAAGGGAAGCATTTTATATACCCGTGTCATAAAATAGTCAGAAATATCCAGATTGTCGCAGATATCCTTTAGGATGTCAATGGTGGTATTCTTCTGCTGCCGCAGTTGAAGCATAATCTGGGCAATGCCCACAGGCCAGCCTTCCGTGCAGTTAAAAATCAATTGCGCCCATTGTCCTGCATTTTCCCCCATATCTTTCAAAAGTATTGCAATCTCCTCCGGCTGAAACTTCAATTCCTCCATTCCGATACAGACTGCACGTCCGGTATTGGTATACTTGTCAAAAAAGCAGGGGAGGGAACGTTTTTCCACGATAAATAAGCGGATTTTTTTATCCATTGTTTCGATTAGGATATCCAAAAGGTTAAAGATATCAGGATTGCTGATTTCCTGAAAATCATCAAAAACAACATTCAGGAAGTCTATCCGCGCATCCAGCCATACAACCAATTGTTCCATTAAAATATCAATATTTTCGGGGAGGGGTACAGAAATACGGAAGCTGTCACAGCAGTTTTTCATGGCATTCTGAACGGAATTTGTAAAATTCTGAATAAAAGATATCAGGTCATTGTCTGTATCGCTCATGCTGTACCAGGCGCTTTTCCCGGGAAAATGATGTACGTAATTGGCAAGCATCTGTGTCTTGCCATAACCGGCGCCGGCGGTAAGCAGAACGATATCCGCCTCCGTAGAAGAAAGAAGGCTGTCTGCTGACCGTGGCGTATAACCGCTGTCCACGTTGGGTATTTGAATTTTGCTGTTTTCGTTCTTCATTTTTTCCTGTCCTTACGTACATCTTTTTAGAGCGCATTTCAGAGCGCTTTTCAAAAGCATCGTTCTTTGGTGCCATGACGTGTTTTTATTATAGAAAATAAATTAAAAAATGACAAGTATTTTACATGAATTGCATTTTTTAGGAACAGATTGTTTCCATAAAAAATAAAAAATATGTAGAATTGTTTAGAATTTTGTTTAGAGGCGGATTTTATAATGAAGAAAATTGTAACTGTTCAGCACAGCCTCAAACACTTGCTGTTTGAGGCGTAAGAACATGATTCAGGTGTGCAAAAATGCCATCGCGAAGCGATTTTCATGCATTTTTGCATCGTATCTGTGAAGGTGCCAAACAGATAAAAAAATTAAGGGAATAGAAAGGAGGTAGTCGGCATTAGCGGCATAATGCTGTTGGTGCTGGGAGATTATGGCTGAATATTTATCACCAGGCGTATATGTAGAGGAATTTGATTCAGGCGGAAAGCCAATGGAAGGCGTTGGCACAAGTACAGCCGGATTTATCGGCCTTGCGGAGAGGGGGCCGGCGGAGGGAGTGCCGCAGCTTGTTACTAATTTTGCGGATTTTAAGAGGAAGTTTGGCGGGTATCTTTCTGAAAACGAGTTTGGAGAATATCGTTTTTTATCCTATGCGGTAGAACATTTTTTTGTAAACGGCGGGTCCCGCTGTTTTATCTCACGTGTTGCGCCAAATGATGCAAAGGCGGCACAGGCAAGGACTCCGGCGCAGGATCCGGTACTTTTGATTAATGCAAAGAACCCCGGTATGTGGGGGAACAGCATGAGTATTGTTGTAACGCCGTCAAGCAAGGCAAAGACGCAGATTTTAGAGGAGCTTGTGACAGCGGACGGCAAACAGTATTCGGTGAAAAGCTCGGTGGGCTTTAATGTGGGGGATGTGGTTGTATACAGAGATGTGGCAAATGTGGTATATAACCGTGTCGTTAAGAGCCAGGATAATATTATTGTTTTTGAAAAGGAATTTGAGCAGGATGTTGTAGACAAGAATCTGCTGCCGTCAAAAGTAATATCTACCTGTGAATTTAATTTGGAAGTAAAATATGACGATATCGTAGAATTTTATGAGAATTTGTCATTTAATGTGGGTATTCCCAATTATGTAGAGAAGAAGACGGCAAAATCAGATTTGATTGAAGTAAAATATGTGGGAACTCCAAAGACTGAGGCAGTGGCGCCTTTCGACGAGATTGCCGGGGAGGATCCGGAAAAAGCATTTTGTGTCATTTCTTTAAAAGGCGGGAGCAATGGTTCCGTAGCAAAAATCACTGCCGCAGATTTTATCGGGGTAGATAAGGGTGCAGGAAAACGAACGGGTATTCAGGCGTTTTTGGATAACGACAGTGTTTCCATTATGGCGGTTCCGGGGGTTGTGGACCCTAATGTTCAGTTAATGCTGGTTGCACATTGTGAAAATCTTGCCAGCCGGTTTGCTGTACTGGATATGCCCAGAGATGCAAAAAAGATGGATGATATTATTGCACACAGGGAAATCGTGGACAGCAGCTATGCGGCTATGTATCATCCCTGGTTAGAGGTTTTTGACCCATTGGATAAGAAGAACATGGCAATTCCGCCCTCCGGCTCCGTGATTGGAATATATGCCCGCAGCGACACTTCAAGAGGGGTACATAAGGCTCCGGCAAATGAAACGGTACGGGCGTGTGTCGGGCTGGACTGCCAGTTCAATAAAGGAGAGCAGGATATTTTAAACCCCAAAGGGGTCAATTTAATCCGTTCCTTCCCGGGACAGGGAATCCGTGTCTGGGGAGCAAGAACAGCCAGCAGCGACGGAAGCTGGAAATACATCAATGTACGCCGCCTGTTTATTTTTATTGAAGAAAGCATTAAGGCAAATACAAACTGGGCAGTATTTGAGCCCAACGATGAAGTTTTGTGGGTGCGTGTGAAACGTACAATAGACGTATTCCTGACAGGGCTTTGGAGGTCAGGGGCGCTTGCAGGTTCTGCGCCCTCCGAGTCATTTTTTGTCAATTGCGGCAGAAATACTATGAGCCAGGACGATATTGACAATGGAAGGCTTGTCTGCGTCATTGGCATTGCACCGGTAAAACCTGCTGAATTTGTAATCTTTAGGATTTCACAGAAGACAGGGGATTCCGTATAAGGATTAACATGAAAAACATGAAATATACTGGTTACACTTAATATTTGCCCCGGGCAGATGTTTAGTGTAACTGCGATACCGCGGTGAAAAATTGGAAACGGCAGTTAATTTCATTCGCTGGTATAAATACTCAGAAAGGAGCGTTGTGAGGAAATGGCAAGTACTCCATATGGAAAGTTTAGGTATAAGGTAGAAATAGACGGTCTGGAGGCTGGAGGTTTTTCCGAGGCATCCGGGTTTGACGCATCAATTGATGTCATTGAGTACCGTGAGGGCGATATGGTACAGACGCCGATGAAACTTCCTGGCTTGAAAAAGTACGGAAATATCACGTTAAAGCAAGGCGTTGCAGATTCTATGGTAATGTATGAATGGATGATCGCAGGTGTGGAAGGGGAGGTACAGCGTAAGACAATTACGATTACGATTTTAGATGAAACAGAAACCGCCACTGCCTCCTGGCAGGTAATCAATGCATGGCCTGCAAAATATACAGCGCCGGATTTCAATGCCACATCGTCTGAGGTTGCCATTGAATCCCTTGAAATTGCCCATGAGGGAATGACCAGAGTTTCATAATTTAAAATAAAATAAAAATTATGCTCCGGGCAGTTTATACTAAAGAGTATACAAATTTGGCTCACGGGTACTAAATAGTCCGGGGCAGACAGGAAAGAAAAGGTAAAAAGAAATGTTTGAGACAGAATTTCCTTTTGTTTTGCCGAAAGGCTTTATGGACAGGGACGGAAATCTCCACAGAGAAGGGAAGATGCGTCTGGCAACGGCAGCAGATGAGATTATACCTCTGCGGGATCCAAGAGTGCAGCAGAATCCGGGTTATCTTGTGGTTATTCTGCTTTCCCGGGTAATTACAAGCCTGGGAACCCTCCCAACAGTGGATACAAAAGTAATCGAGGGATTGTATACGGCGGATTTGGCATATCTTCAGGACCTGTATGAAAGGGTGAACCAGGCAGAGGTGCCTGTATACCGCACGGTCTGCCCTCATTGCGGAGAGGAAATTACGGTACCCATAAATTTTATGGAAGCCGGGCAGTAAATGTGTATCCGGCAGACAGAATTTATGAAGAGGCGGCGTTTATCGCCTATTATGTGCATTGGAGCCGGGATGATGTTTTGAACCTTACACACAGGGAACGGCTTCGTTGGTGTGAAGAAATTTCGGAAATTAACAGAAAAGTAAGCAATGAACAGCCGAAAAAAGATATTTTTAAAATATAGGCGGAAAAATTTTTGCGGAAAATATGGCAGAGGTGAAGCAGATGTCATCGCAGGATAATCTTGCAAAACATACAAATTTTAAGGTAATATTGGACGGCATGCCTTTAGGGTTTTCCAAAGTATCCAATATATCTGCCACGATGGAATTTGAGTCTGTGGTTGAGGGCGGAGTAAATGACCGGGTTCATTACCTGCCAAAGCCAAGGCAGTCCATGGACAAGCTGATTTTGGAATACGGCATTGCCAGCGGGGAAATTTTGCGTACCACTTTAACAGCCGGGTATGAACTGAAAATGGGTATTGTTATTATGGTTATGCCAGATTCAGGTTTTGTTCCTACTGCAACATACCAGGCGGACTGGGGCATCGTTACGAAATGGGAGATTGACACGCTGGATGCGCAAAGCAGCGGATTGCTGATTAAGAAAGTGGAAATTTCACACAACGGATTGTCAGAGACAATTAATAAGGTGGGATTATAAGATGTTAAAGTTACGGGAACCCATTTCACTGAAAATAAATCTTCATATCGGGCAGGATATGCTGCAGAGATTGTGGGATAAATACGTTCCGGTATCTTCATCGGTATATGGGAATATCCAGCTTGTTTATCGAAACGAAACGGCAGGGCAGGAAGCGGAACAGACGAAACAGGTTCGGCTTCTAATCAGCCTTGTGCTTAAAAACAGGATGATGCAGATGGGGGTGGAGCAATATCCGTCCTCATTGGCTTTTGGAATAAAACGGATGGACAAAAGCTTACGGCGGACGGAAAAATATTATCTCACACAGTTAAAAAGCAGCAGCCCCGCTATGTACCGGACGCTTTGCCGATATATAGCAGTCCTGGAACAGGAGGAGTGGGATAACAGGCGTTACAGAGACTGGCAGGAAGAGCATCAGGTCATTGAAAAGCAATGGGAGAGGCTTCGTCTGCTCTCTCTTTTCTCTGTCCAGATAAAAGAACGTCTTGAGGAACATTCCCTTAAGATGTCACGGACGTTAGAAAAGGAATTGTTTGCTTCTTTGTCAGAGACGGAGTATGGGATTCTAAGGGAAAGTTCCATCTGGCAGGAAAAGAGCAGGCTTGCCGCCTGGCTGAAAACATGCAGCAAAATCCAGTGCCAGCAGATTTTGGGGCGGCTGGAAAAGGAAACGGCTCTATGCAGATCGCTTGCCATAAAGGTGGGAATATCCGATTCCTGGGAAAAAGGGAAAAAGAATAAGTTAAAAAAATTTGCCAGGGAAAAGTATTTAAAGAAAAAGAACGCAAAAGTAAAATGGAAAAAGGAAGAAATCGGTATCAGGCAGATTTTTAAGCTTATTCCGGGATATTCCGAAGGTGAGAAGCTTGCCGCTGCCGCCGATATGCTTGACAGGAAGGAATTTGGGCTGTTTTATCGTCAGATTGTATATTCGGAGGGGACAGACAGGCAGTTTGTAATGTGGAAAAGCAGCAGGGAAGAAATGATTTCTTATATAAATCAGGCAGAGATGGAGAAAGTAGGGCAGCTTTGGACACAGATAGATAAGGTTTTCCCTGAAAAACTGGTACGGCTGCAGGAGCAGCATCTTAAGGAATTTAACAGTGAGTTTGGGGAGCAGGTTTTTTCCATGGTGAAAAATGAACCGTTTCTGGCAATTGCAGATGTGGCGGATGCATGGGATACAGCGGAGCCGCAGATTCAGGCAGAAGAAGGCAAAACTGCATTATGGAATAAAACTGGATTGTTTATCCGTAACTTAGAACAGATACGGGAGAATTGGAAAGAGAGCATAAAACAGCAGGAAGCAAGAGTTTTTGAGAAATATCAGCAAGTGTACCGTGAGGTTTTGCGTGAAAGTAATTCCAAGTCTCTGCGCCAGGAAAATGTAGAGCATCTTGTGGAAGAAACCTTCCGTATGCAGCATAAGGAGGCCATAGAAAAGGAGAGCATCACCGAAGAAGAAATCCGAAATATCTGTGAATGGGGCAGGATGATTCTGGAATCCGCGGATACAACGCATCGAACAGAAACCACGGATATGACGCATCGAACAGAAACCACAGATACAACACACCGTACAGAACTCACAGAATTTACAGATGCAAAACAGCGTCAGAAAGCAGAAGAGGGTGAAATATACGATGAATCTGTATGGATAAGACAGCCCATGTTTTTGGAGCAGGAGAAGGAACTGGTATATCTTATCAGGCAGATTAATCATTACATGGAAGAAAAGAGCATTTTAGGAGAAGTTTCTACCCTGGTTTGGCAGGACAATCCATTGGAGAAAGAGAAAACAGGAGAGCTTTTTGCTTACATCAGGGAGTTAAGCGGTGAGAAGAAGAGCGAATTTGTCAGGCAACTGGCAGATGCGGTTTTAATCTGGCAGCAGGAGAATACTTCCCGGCAGGCGGCTGCGTTCCGGCAGGAGAATACATTCCGGCAGCTTTTTGAGGAAGAACCTTCAGAGGATGATTCTGTAATGAATGAGGAAACCATTCAGACGGCTGCAAAGCGCAGGGAAGAGGAAAGGCTGGCAGAGGAAACCTTCCGTATGCAGCATAGGGAGGCCATAGAAAAGGAGAGCATCACCGAAGAGGAAATCCGAAATATCTGTGAATGGGGCAGGATGATTCTGGAATCCGTGGATACGGCGCACCGAACAGTGGATTTGGAACAGGAGAAGGAACTGGTATATCTTATCAGGCAGATTAATCATTACATGGAAGAAAAGAGCATTTTAGGAGAAGTTTC
>CANRJF010000001.1 GCA_947630855.1 uncultured Lachnospiraceae bacterium | reverse complement strand
TACATCTCCCCCGGAGGCAACCACCAATGCCCGGGCATCAGGCATTATGGATAAAAACGACACCAACGTAAACAGCGACGCCGGTTATGCCATGAACTTAAACTTCTATGATGCCTTGGGATATTCCTACGTGGCTAAATTTGCCGTAAGGGTAGATGACCCTGAAACACAGACTTATACTGTGGAATTGTCAGATATTATAGACTCCAACAACCATTCCGTGCTGAATGATTATATCCAGTCGGTAGGAGGGGACAGGAATACGGCACTGGCAAATCTCTTCGGACAGAATGCCACATTGAGAAAGACCTATACATCTTCCGACCCCAACCTGATTTATAATGGGGGCAACTGGTATTACAGGTATAAATCTTACACAGGAGTTCAGGCAGGTGTGCCTGTACAGACTACGGAGCTTTCCACTGCAATGACGCCCAGCGCAGACGACCCTTATGTTTATGAAGTTACTTATACTACATATTCCGCAGAAGACAGGTTAAAGATTGAAGGTGGAGATATTACGGTAACAGGAACGCCTGTAACCAAGAAAATTGATTTAAGGGAAGTATTCGGCGTTTCCGCCGACAGGTTGGCAGCCGCAGGCATTGGAACGGGCACGGCAGTTACCGGCGCCAACGGAGCGTTTTCTATGGATCCTGCATGGGATGCAACGGGAGCCAATGCAGACAGGGTTTATACGGTACAGTTTGAATATTCCCAGCCTTCCGTAAATTATACCTTAAAGTACAGCGGTGATGATGGTACATTTACCTATGTGGGAGCCCAGGGCAGCAACAGCGTATCCTTAAACGCTTCCGTGCTGGGAGGAGAGTTCTCCAATATCGACATTGATTTCTCCCAGAGCAAGGCGGCGGACCAGGGTGGCTCGGCTTCCCTTGGATTAGACAAGGGAGCCATTGATAAGACTACCGGTATCGGCCGGGCGTTAGGCGCCATGATAGGCATTTCCATAGACGGCTCGGGAAAAATCTACGGTTCCTACGATAACGGTAATACGGAGCTGTTAGGACAGATTGCGGTGGCACAGTTTGCCAATGCCTCTGGTCTTGAGAAAGTGGGAGAGAACTGTTATGACACCACATTGAACTCGGGAGATTTCGACGGCATCGGCGTAGATATTTCCGCAGACGGAAGCAAGATGACCAGCGGCGAGCTGGAAATGTCCAATGTAGACCTGTCTACGGAGTTTACCCAGATGATTATTACCCAGAGAGGCTTCCAGTCTAACTCCAGGGTTATTACAGTTTCCGACACATTGCTGGAGGAATTAATCAATCTGAAACGTTAATATTGCATGAATTTTAGAAAATTTTGCAAAAATATGAAAAAATTTTTACTTATATTGTGCAGAACTATTTCAAAATACAACATAATGTGGTATAATACATGAAATGGCGGTGCATGATTTGGCATTGCAAGATGTCAGACCATGCACCTTTTTCAAGAAAAATGGTTCATAAGTACCACGGGAGTGAAAAAATAGCATTATTTAAAAAAAATTTTAAGAAGTTTATAGACAAGAGTGTGAAAATTTAGTAATATTATATAAAAGTTTTTTTTATGATGTGTTTTTTACACATGGATAAATAAAGAATGGTAGGTGAGAGGAAATTGGATATTGCGTATTTGGCGGGGACCATACTTGGCTTTGCGATGCTCATTTTTGGTATTTTATCCAACCATGCTGAGTTGTTGGGTTACGTAGATATTCCGTCTGTTATTATTACAATCGGTGGTTCCGTAGCGGGTACACTGGCATCCCATAAGCTGCCGGATTTCATAGCCGGTTTGAAGAGTATGTCACTGGCGTTTAAAGATAAGTCTATGGACCCGGGAGCAATTATTACAAAAATCATTGATTTGGCTAACGTTGCCAGGAAAGAAGGTCTTCTCGCATTGGAGGAAGCTTCCAATGACATAGACGATGATTTCTTGAAGAAAGGCATTATGCTGGTGGTGGACGGCACCGACCCGGAGCTTGTCCGGGGGATTCTTGAGACAGAACTTATGTGTCTGGAAGACAGGCATAAAAAGGTAATTGGATTCTGGGAGAAATGGGCTGAGTTAGGTCCTGCCTGGGGTATGATTGGAACCCTGGTTGGTCTGGTAAACATGTTGAACAACATGGATGACCCTTCCGCAATCGGGCCTGCTATGGCGGTTGCCTTGCTGACAACATTGTATGGTTCTTTGATTGCCAACTGGCTTTGCAGCCCTACGGCTATGAAACTTAAGATAAACAGTGATATGGAAGTTATTGTAAAGGATGTTACCGTGGAAGGTCTTTTGTCCATTCAGGCAGGAGAGAACCCCCGTGTTATTGAGACAAAGCTGAAGTCCTTTATCGCGCCGAAACTTAGAGATACGATTGGCGATGAAGGCCCTGGCGGAGGTGAGATGTAGTGGCAAAAAAGAGACAGGAAGACCCGCCAAAAGGCTCGCCGGCATGGATGGCTACATTTAGTGATTTGATGAATCTGCTTTTGTGCTTCTTCGTGTTGCTTTTCTCCATGTCAAGCGTGGATGCCGAAAAATTTGAGATGGTAGTGGCATCTTTACAGAGCAGTTTCAGCATACTGCCTGCAGGTGGTTCTTCCATAGAAGCCGGACAGTTAATTTCTGCCGGTATCAGCCAGTTAGAAAATTTCAGCATATATTTTGAACAGAGTGAGTCCACAGAGGAGACAGAAGACACGGAAGAGAAGGATGCCAAGGAAGCGTATGAGGAAGAAGCGCTGGAAGAATCCGAAAAAATGGCTGAAGAAATCCAGAAAGAGGTAGAACGGTACGGGATTCAGAATCAGGTGGAAGTTGATTTTAATGCCCAATATGTTTTACTTACATTAAACGGAGCGCTGTTGTTTGAATCCGGTGTGGCTGAAGTCCGGGAAGACGCTTATCCTCTGGTTGATAAAATCGGGGCAATTTTGTCTAATTATGACAGCAATATTATAGAGATAGAAGGACATACGGATAATGTGCCTATTTCCACTGACAAATATCCTAACAATAATGTGCTCTCTATGTTCCGTGCCCTTAATGTGGCGGATTATATCAGAAATATTACCCAGTTAGACCCTGCGCTGATTAAATCTTCCGGCAGGGGGGAATATGTTCCCATTGCCGATAATTCCATACCGGAAGGCAGGGCAAGAAACCGAAGGGTAGAGATTAAGATATATAATTCTTATAGTTCAGGAAATTAGAATATAGTATTAAGAAAGGGAAAGACTCATGAAAAAGAATCTTATTACGGTTTTGATTTTGGCACTTGTTCTTGTTAATCTTATATTAACGGCTATTTTAACCATTACGGTAGTGCCTCAGACGAAAAAAGCAAACGAATTGATTACCCAGGTATGCAGTGCAATCAATCTGGAATTAAAGAGCGGCTCCGTCACATCGGATGCCAACACGGTTCCTATTGATAAACTTGCCACTTATTCCATTCCGGACAGCCTGACCATCAATTTGAAAGACGAACCTCATATGGTAATATTAAGCGTTTCCGTTTCCATGAATAAGGAAAGCGACGGATATGAATCTTACGGTGCATCCATTGAGGCAGGAGAGAAAAACGATTTGATTAAAGATATCATTAATTCTACGGTACGTGAGTATACATATGACCAGATGAAAAATGATACCCAGACCGTACAGAACGATATTTTAAAACGGTTGCAGCAGTTATTTGATTCGGATTTTATTGTCAGCGTCGGATTCCCTACAATGACATGTCAGTAAGGCCAAAATACATTAGGCAGGTGGTGAAAACTCATGGGTGAGGTGTTATCCCAGGACGAAATTGACAGTTTACTCTCAGCGCTAAGCCAGGGTGAGGTAGATGTTGATGAGATGAAAGATGCTCCCGAAAAGGCGGTTAAGGACTACGATTTTGCAAGGCCTTCCAAGTTTTCCAAGGAACATTTGAGAACATTAGAGATTATATTTGAACATTACGGAAGACTGATTTCTACCAACCTTCCCGTGTATTTACGGAAGAGTATCCAGGTGGAAGTGATGAATTCCGAGGCGGTAACGTATCAGGAATTTTCCAATGCGTTATCTAATCCTGTTTTACTTGGGGTTGTAAATATGGAACCCTTAGACGGCAGTATTATTATAGAGATGGCATCTAACCTTGGGTATGCGATTGTAGACCGAATGCTGGGAGGCTCGGGCCTGCCGTTGGATAAACCCCGGGAGTTTTCGGAGATTGAGCTGCTGATTATAGAACGTATTCTGACTGTATGCGTGGATCTTTTATGTGAACCATGGCATAATGTAGTAGATATTAGTCCCCGGTTGGAACGTATTGAGACAAATTCCCAGTTCGCACAGTTTATTTCACCAAATGAGATGATTGCCATTGTGACAATTAATATGCGGATAGGCGAAGTGGAAGGGCTTATGAATGTGTGTCTGCCTTTTATCACATTAGAGCCTGTTATGGATAAATTAAATACGAAATTCTGGTATTCCAGTATTAAGAAAAGTGATGAAGTTGAGTATACAGAAATTATAGAAAGCCTGATTTCCAGAACCTATGTACCTATCAAGGCCTATTTGGGAAGAAGCACTGTGTCGATTAAAGATTTCAGCAGTCTGCAGATAGGGGATATTATCCGCTTGGATTCCAAAGTAGACCAGGAACTTGATATATATGTGGGAAATATTCGTAAGTTTACTGCATTGCCGGGAGCTTCCGGCAGTCAGTATGCAGTGAGAATTACATCAGTAATCAGAGAGGAGCAGTAAACAATGGATGGAATGTTATCGCAGGAAGAAATCAATGCCCTGCTGAATGAACCAGGAGGAACGGGAGTCGATGATGAGACGCCGCTTTCTGATTCCGAAAAAGATGCCATTGGTGAAGTTGCAAACATTAGTATGGGTACGGCGGCGACAACATTGTTTTCGCTGGTAAACAGAAAAGTTGAAATTTCAACGCCTGTGGTTTCTTTTGCCACGTGGGATGATGTGGTTTCGGCATATGAAAAACCTTGCGTTTTTATACGGATTGCTTATACTGTTGGTTTAGATGGAAGTAATCTTCTTGTATTGAAAGAAAATGATGTAAAGGTAATCACTGATTTGATGATGGGAGGAGACGGAACCAACACGGATACCGAGCTTGGCGAACTTCATCTTTCCGCTATCAGTGAAGCGATGAATCAGATGATGGGTTCGGCAGCCACATCCCTTTCTTCAATGCTTAACAAAATGATAGATATTTCTCCACCGGAAGCAGATTTGATTGATTTGCAGGAGACGGTGGACGGAAGGGATATCGACCAGTTTCTTGCAGGTCAGTTTGTTAAAATTTCTTTCCGCATGGTAATCGGTGATTTGGTAGACAGCCAGATTATGCAGTTGTATCCTTTTTCCTTTGCAAGAGAAATGTGTTCCAGTATTTCAAAGAATATGGAACAGGATGCGGCGGAAAGCGTATCTTTAAATAGTGATAGTAGTAATAACGGTGATACCGGAGCTGCTATGCAGCAGCAGGCAGCACCGGGACAGGAGCAAAATATGTCAGCACAACCTATGACGGGGCAGCCCATGATGGGGCAGCCCATGATGGCGGCACAGCCGATGATGCAGCAGCCGGTAAATGTACAGCCGGCACAATTCCAGGCATTTGCCCCGGGAGCAGGGCCAATGATGCAGCCGGAGAACATTGATTTGATTATGGATGTTCCTTTGGATGTAACGGTAGAACTGGGAAGGACAAGTAAATCAATCCAGGAAATTTTGGATTTCTCACCTGGAACGATTATAGAATTAAATAAAATTGCAGGGGAACCGATTGATGTACTTGTAAATGGGAAGTATGTAGCCAAAGGTGAAGTCGTAGTTATCGAGGAAAGCTTTGGTGTAAGGATTACAGAAATTATTAAATAAAGAATAGGAGAATTAATTATGGCAAAAAATATCTTAATTTGTGATGATGCAGCTTTTATGCGGATGATGATCAAAGACATCTTGACCAAGAATGGTTATAACATTGCAGGCGAAGCCGAAAACGGCGCAAAAGCGGTTGAAAAGTATAATGAGACAAAACCGGATTTAGTACTTATGGATATTACCATGCCGGAGATGGATGGAATCCAGGCTTTAAAGAAAATTAAAGAGGGAGACCCCAATGCATGTGTTATTATGTGTTCTGCAATGGGACAACAGGCAATGGTTATCGAGGCAATCCAGTCCGGAGCAAAAGACTTTATTGTAAAGCCTTTCCAGGCGGAACGTGTATTGGAAGCAGTGAAAAAAGTAGTAGGTTAGTATGAGAAATTTAGCGGTGCGGTCGTCTTCTTTAAATAACTTTGCGGAAATTTTAAGCCTTCTTGTGATATTGGTTTTTGTATTGGCACTCACATATTTTGTGACAAAGTGGATTGCAGGATATCAGAAGGGGCAGATGTCAGGGCGCAATCTGCAGATGATTGAGACTTTGAGAGTCACCAATAGCAAATTTATACAGATTGTCAGGGCCGGTGATGAGTATTTAGTGATTGCCGTGGGGAAAGATGAGATGCATCTGCTTACGAAACTTACGAAAGAACAATTAGAAAAACTGCCGGCAACAGGTTCTGACATGGAGATTTCTAATTATAGTTTTAGGGAAATTCTTGATAAAGTGAAAGAACATTTGCCGAAAAAGTAGGCCAGGATGAATTATGAGCAAATTTAAAAAGTCATATTGCAGGTTTTCTGCGGTTTTTGCAGTGTTTGTAATTGTGCTTACAATTATGTTTGTAAAAGGGCAGGAAATTGTATATGCAACCGGAACAAATAATGGCACAACTGTTACCGACCAGGTTGGGGCAGGTGAAAATTCCACGGACGAGATTACAGAAGAAGATGAGCAGCGTGTGGGAAGTTTAAATGTTACAAGAGGAGGAGATGTATCAAGCGCTACTTCAGACAGTACCAATGGTTTAACCTTTATTTACAATAATGAGGAAGGAACGCTATCAGGCTCTATTCGTATCCTTTTAGTATTGACGATTCTCACGTTAGCGCCTTCCATTCTGATTATGCTTACGTCTTTTACCAGAATCATTATTGTATTGCATTTTCTTCGTTCAGCAATCGGTACACAGACGGCGCCGCCAAATCAGGTTTTAATCGGGTTAGCTTTGTTTTTAACATTCTTTATTATGCAGCCTGTATTTACAGAAATCAATGAGAATGCCATACAGCCTTTTGAGGCGGGCACAATTACTCAGGAGGAAGCCATAGAGATTGGAAGCGAGCCTTTAAGAGAATTTATGTTTGGTCAGACCCAGACAAAAGATTTGGATATGTTTATTGAAATTTCCGGAAACACATATGAATCATATGAGGAAGTTCCTTTTAATGTTTTGATTCCAAGTTTTATTATCAGTGAACTCCGCATGGCCTTTATTATTGGTTTTATGATTTATATTCCGTTTATTGTAATTGATATGGTTGTGGCGTCCGTACTTATGTCCATGGGTATGATGATGCTTCCGCCTACGACGATTTCTCTTCCGTTTAAGATTTTATTATTTATCCTTGCAGACGGTTGGAATCTTGTCATTGAGAGTTTGGTTAGGACATTTTACTGATAGGGGGTGGGTAAAGTGATTACACAGGGTGAAGTTGTAAGTATTGCACAGGATGCCCTTTATACAATTATTATTACTTCGGCGCCGCTGTTGTTAATATCCCTGATTGTAGGTTTGATTATCAGTATTTTTCAGACGGTTACTTCTATTCAGGAACAGACCCTTACTTTTGTCCCGAAAATTTTAGCTGTTTTTTTGGGAATTATGCTGTTCGGCTCCTGGATGATGACAGAAATGACAGATTTTGTGAACCGTTTGTGGAGTGACTTCAGTTTATACTTAAGCTAGGATAATTATGGTTGATTACAGCTTTTCTTTACTTACATTTGAATATTTTTTGTTGATTTTGGTCCGCATATCTTTATTTGTGTACGTTGCCCCGTTTTATGGAATGCAAAATGTTCCTGGGAGAGTGAAGATAGGTTTAGCATTTTTTGTTTCTCTGCTGGTATATCAGATTCTTCCCAAGGAAGAACTTATGTATACTGGGATTGTGGGTTATTCCATTATCGTTATAAAAGAAGGAATTACAGGATTGCTTATTGGTTTTGCGGCATACATATGTAATTCCATTATTTTATTGGCGGGTTATCAGATGGACATTAATATGGGGTTAGCCATGGCAATGGAGTACAATCCCCAGATGAGGACCCAGACAAGCGTATCTGCCAATTTGTATACTTATCTTGTTTTAATGCTTTTAGTTGCCACAAATATGCACCATTATATTTTAAGGGCTGTGGTGGATTCTTATCAGTTGATTCCGGTGAATGGACAGGTGTTTCAGTGGGATTATCTTTTACAGGGGATGACGACTTACATGGTGGATTCCTTTGTTATTGCGTTCAGGATTGTCCTGCCGGTGTTTGCCTGTATTATGATACTGAATTGTATTCTTGGCATTATGGCAAAAGTGTCGCCCCAGATGAATATGTTTGCCGTTGGTATGCAGTTAAAAGTTTTGTTGGGACTGGTCATTATGTTTCTTACCATTGGACTTTTAACAAATGTTTCTGATTTTATTTTTGATGAAATGAAAAAAATCATTGTTTATATGGTTAAAGGGATGTATGAAAGTTGACAGAAAGAAATAGTTTATTAATTTCCTATCAGTTGCAGTTTTTTGCACAGGATGGGCCCGGCGGGGAGAAAACAGAAGAGCCTACCTCAAAAAAGTTAAGTGATGCAAGAAAAGACGGTAAGGTGGCAAAGAGCAAGGAACTTACTTCTGCATTTGAACTTATTACTTTGTTTCTTGTTATGCGGATTTTTATGTCATATATCTATGATGGCTTGCTAAATTCCTTTCAGTTTGTGTATAATAGAATTCCGGATTTTGCAGGGAACAATGCAAAAGAGATAACGTCTTTTGCCGTGAGTTCTTTTCTGTTTACGGTTATTATAGATATGTTTAAGATTGCGGCTCCGTTTTTTATTTTTGGTTTTGTTATCTGTTTTCTTGCCAATGTTTTACAGTTTGGCTTTAAGGTGACATCAAAACCCCTGGAGCCTAAATTGGATAAATTTAATCCTATCAATGGGTTTAAGAGAATTATTTCCAAGGATTCTCTCTTTGAATTGTTTAAATCTCTTGTGAAAATAGGCGTGATTGCCTATGTGGCATATACGTCTGTGCGTAAAAACGCGGACGAGCTGTTTGTTCTCTATGATATTCCGCTGCTTCAGGCGATTATACTGTGCGGAGAAGTTATCATAGATGCGGGGTTGAAAATTGCTTTGGTTTACCTGATTGTGGGAATTGCGGATTTTGCCTATCAGAAGCATAAGTTCCATGAAGATATGAAGATGACAAAACAGGAAGTCAAAGATGAATATAAAAATACAGAAGGGAATCCTGAAATTAAAGGAAGGCAGCGCCAGAGGATGCAGGAGGCGTCCAGAAGGCGTATGATGCAGGATGTTCCCAAAGCAGATGTGGTAATTACCAACCCTACCCATCTGGCAGTTGCATTAAAGTATGATTCAGAAGTTTCCAGGGCGCCTATTGTGGTGGCAAAGGGAGAAGATTTTCTTGCCATGAAAATCAGGGAAACAGCCAGGGAGCACCATGTGGAGATTGTGGAAAACAAACCCCTGGCACGTATGCTTTATGCCAACGTGGATATCGGGCAGGAAATTCCGCCGGAACTTTATCAGGCAGTTGCAGAAGTTCTGGCTATGGTGTACAATATGAAGAATAATTAGAAGGAGGAACAGAGATGAAAAAAGCGGACATCGGTGTGGCATTATATTTACTTGCTGCGGTAATCTTTTTCATTATACCCATTCCCTCCATTTTGCTGGACTGTATGCTGGCAATTAATATTTCAATTGCCTTAATTGTCCTGTTTAACGCGTTGTTTGTTCAGGAAGTTTTGGATATGTCCTTTTTCCCTACGCTGCTTTTGTTTACAACTTTATTCAGGATATCCTTAAACGTATCTTCCACCCGTTTGATTCTTACAACAGGAAATCCGGGAAATGTGGTAATGACATTCGGCGGTTTTGTAGGCGGTGGAGATTTGATTATCGGCGCCATTGTATTTATTGTACTTATTATTATACAGTTTGTGGTTATCAATAAAGGTTCTGAAAGGGTTGCAGAGGTAACGGCCCGGTTTACGCTGGATGCTATGCCCGGTAAACAGATGGCTATTGATGCAGACCTTAATACAGGGACGATTACAGAAAAAGAGGCAAGGGTGCGCCGTGAAAAAATCCAGGCGGAATCCAATTTCTTTGGAGCCATGGACGGTGCTACAAAGTATGTAAAAGGAGATGCCGCAGCGGGTCTTATTATTACATTTGTCAATTTAATAGGTGGTACGACAATGGGAGTGCTGCGACAGGGACTGGAATTTGGGGATGCCATCCAGTCTTTTGGTGTGCTTACCATTGGTGACGGCCTTGTGAGCCAGATTCCTTCCCTGCTTATCTCTATGGCAACAGGTATTCTGGTGACAAAAGCTTCCAAAGAGGCGGATTTTGGCACTGTGCTGGTAAAACAGCTTTTTGGTATGCCCAAAGTGCTTTACATAGTAGGAGCCACATTATGTTTCCTTGGAATCACTACGCCGTTAAACTGGCTGCTCTTTGTGGGATTGGGAGTTGCATTCCTTATAACTGGAAAAAGCATTGATAAGAGTATCAGCATTGAACAGATTGAAGAGGAGACGAGTATGGAAGAGACGGAGGCGGAGGAAATCCGCAGGCCGGAAAATGTGGTTTCCCTGCTTCAGGTAGACCCTATCGAATTGGAGTTTGGCTATGGAATTATTCCTTTGGCTGATGTAAACCAGGGCGGGGATTTGCTGGACCGTGTTGTTATGATACGAAGGCAGATTGCATTGGAACTTGGTACGGTAGTGCCTATTATCCGTCTCCGTGACAATATTCAGTTGAATCCAAACCAGTATATTATTAAGATTAAAGGTATCCAGGTTACGGAAGGGGAGATTTTGTTTGACCATTATATGGCAATGAATCCCGGATTTGTGGAGGAAGAGATTACAGGTATTCCTACCTTTGAACCTTCTTTCCATCTGCCGGCTATCTGGATTACGGAAGGCCAGAGGGAGAGGGCGGAGAGCCTGGGCTATACCGTAGTAGACCCTCCTTCCATTATTGCCACCCATTTGACGGAAGTAATACGTACCCATATAGACGAACTGCTTACCAGGCAGGATGTACAGAATCTTGTGGACAACCTGCGGGAGAGCAACCCTGTTCTTGTGGAGGAACTTGTACCGAAACTTCTTGGACTGGGGGATGTGCAGAAGGTGTTGCAGAATCTGCTGCGTGAGGGTATTTCCATTCGTGACCTTTTAAGTATTTTTGAAACTCTGGCAGACCATGCGTCCACCACCAGGGATACGGATGTGCTTACGGAATATGTACGGCAGAATTTGAAACGTGCAATTTCCAGCAAGTATTTTGCTCCCAATGAAGTGACGAGCGTTATTACATTAGACCCGAAGACAGAGCAGGATATTATGGCGTCTGTGAAACAGACGGAACAGGGGGCATATCTGACTTTGGACCCGGAAAGGACAAAAGCAATTATTTCATCTTTGGAGGGAGAAGTGTCTAAACTTGAAAATCTGGGTAAAAATGCAATTGTGGTGACTTCTCCTATTGTAAGGATGTATTTTAAGAAACTTACATCAGATTATTTCCCGGATTTAATCGTTGTTTCGTATAATGAGGTTGAATCCAGTGTAGAATTACAGTCAGTAGGGATGGTGACAGGTTAAATGACAATAAAAAAATTTCAGGGTAAAACAAGAGAAGAAGCGATTGAGAAGGCAAAGGCGGAACTGGGTGAAAATGCAGTCGTTATGAATATAAAAGAGATAAAGCCAAAAGGAATCTTTTCGTCTCTAAAGAAGTCTACTTTTGAGGTGACGGCGGCAATGGAAGAAAAAGAGGACAAGGTGGATTCCGGCACGGCTTTGAGAAATGTTCAGAAAATGCATGAAACCATTAATGTGGCAGCCGACGAAAATATTAAGATACCTTTGAAGGTGGAGGAGCCTATGGACCAGGCAAAGGCGGAACAGAGCGCCATTGAATTTTTAAAGCGGAATGCGGATTTGCTTCAAAGGGAAAATCCAAAGAAAGAGGCGGACAGTACAAAACGCACGGAAAGGATTGAAGAAAAACTGGAAAATCTGCAGAATATACTGGAAAAACAGTACAGTGAAAATCAGGAAAGAGAAAAAGAGGAACAGGAATTTATGAAAGCGGCAGGCTCCAAGAAAAATGAGAACCTGGCTTTTATTAAAGTTTTATATGAAACATTAATTGATAATGAAGTGCATGAAAAGTATGTAAACCAGATTTTAGATGAGCTGGAGAAGGTCAACTGGAACGGCAACAGTGTGGATTACATTTTGTCTAACGTGTACCAGAAGATGATTTTAAAGTTTGGCACGCCCCAGGGAATCGACCTTACAGGGAAAAAACCGAAAATTTTGTTTTTTGTAGGGCCTACCGGTGTGGGAAAGACAACCACCATTGCAAAAGTGGCATCCTGGTTAAAAGTGGACCAGGGGAGAAAGGTGGCTTTTTTAACGGCGGATACCTACCGTATTGCAGCGGCTGAACAGCTCCGTACCTATGCGAATATATTAGATACGCCTTTAAATATCATATATTCCTCGGAAGAATTAAATGAAGCGGTGGAAAAATTAAAGGATTTTGATGTCATATTAGTGGATACCGCCGGTTTTTCCCATAAAAACCAGGAGCAGAAAGCAGATATCAAGAAGCTGATTCAGAATGTGGATATTCATTATGACAGTGAAGTTTACTTAGTGTTAAGCGCTACAACAAAGTATAAGGATTTAATGGAAATTTCCGATGTGTACAAAGAAATTTCCGATTATAAGATTATATTTACAAAATTAGATGAAACAACTACTTATGGCAGCATTTTAAATATAAAATTATATTCTAATGCTGAGGTCTCCTATATCACCAATGGGCAGAATGTGCCGGATGATATTGAAGTTTTTAACTCACAGAAGATAGTGAAACGGTTGCTAGGAGGAAGGTAGCCTATGGATCAGGCACAGCAGCTTAGAAATGTGGTAAAGCAGAAGAATCAGGAGAGCATTTTGGAGCATGCAAGAATCATTACCATTACCAGTGGAAAGGGCGGTGTAGGTAAATCCACGGTGGCAGTGAATCTGGCAATCTGGCTTCGCAGGATGGGAAAAAAAGTCCTGATTTTTGATGCGGATTTGGGATTGGCTAACGTGGAGGTTATGTTTGGCGCAGTCCCACAATATAATCTAAGTGACTTAATTTACAAAGGAAAAAACATAAAAGACATAATCACTCAGGGGCCTATGGAGATTCAGTTTATTTCAGGAGGCTCCGGTATAGCTGGGCTTAGCAACCTGACAAAAGACCAGATTGTTTATCTTGTACATTCCTTAGCATCCTTAAATGATATGGCGGATGTGATCCTTATTGATACAGGTGCAGGAATATCGGATAATGTGCTGGAATTTGTGCTGGACAGTCCTGAAATTATGATAATCACCACGCCGGAACCAAGTTCCCTGACAGATTCTTATTCCCTGCTAAAGGCATTATACCGCAATCCTACCTTTTCCCGGGAAAAGGCAAAAATCCATGTTGTGGTGAATAAGGTAAATTCTTTGGAAGAAGGAGAGGCGGTTTTTTCAAAATTAAATTCGGTTGTGTCCCAGTTCTTAAGCGGAACTCTGGATTTTTTGGGCATGATACCCCAGGACCAGGAGTTAGAGAATGCAATACGCAGCCAGAAAATAGTATCATTGGAGAGGGAGAAGGCGCCTTCCACGGAGGCTTTTCGTATTCTCACAAGCAATGTCATAAAAGGGGAGCATGAGCAGATTGTAGTACATAGGGGGATTACCCAGTTATTTATTAATTTTTTATCAAGGAAGTAATGAAGCGAAGCGAGGCAGTTAATAATGATTACAGACATCATTCACTTAGGAGATAAAGTTGATATTCGTTTGCTGCAACAGGTGGCCCAGGGAGAAAATACGGGAGTTTCCGCCAAAGTTTACAAAAGCCAGGTCAATGATATTAGCAGCGACGGAAGTGTGGAAATTACCATGCCTTTTGAGAATGGCAGATTGAAACTTTTGCCTTTGGGCGTTCGGTATGAATTTGTGTTTTATGCGGCAACAGGTATGTATCATTGTGTCGGGCAGATTAAAGAACGTTACAAAAAAGATAACATAAACGTTCTTTTAGTAGAATTTCATTCCCATATGGAGAAATATCAGAGAAGGCAGTATTACCGGTATCCCTGTCTGATTAATGCAACTTTTTATCATATTACGGAAGAGGATACAAAAGAAAAGACTACGGAAGAAATATTTCAAACTTTAAGGGATGAACAGTTTTACGAAAAGCAAAAGTGTGGTATAATACTAAATGTAAGCGGGGGAGGAGCCCGCATCCTTACGGAAGAAAAGATACCTGTGGACAGCAATCTGCTGATTATTTTAAAACTTTGCAATGAATTAATGGATACACAGCATTCTATTATAGGCCGTGTGCTCTCCTGTGAAGAGGTGGAGGATAAACGCCACAAGGGCCAGTTTGAATCAAGAATCCAGTTTGTTTTCAGGGACAACAAAGTAAGGGAAGAAATTATAAGATATATTTTTGAAGAAGAGAGAAAAGATATGAATGGTGAATAATATAAAGTAAATTCTACTTTTTATCTGCATATAGGTTATATATGTATGTATATATGCTCCAATATTTATATGTATATATGTGGGATGGGAAGATTTTATGAAGAAAAATATTTTAGTTGTCGATGACTCTGCACTCATGAGAAGGGTAATTTGTGATATAATCAATTCAGATAGTTCATTTCAGGCAACGGATGTTTGCAGAGACGGGCTGGAAGCATATGAGAAATTAAAAACGACACAATATGATGCGGTACTTCTTGATGTAAATATGCCTAGAATGGATGGACTGGAATTACTGAAAAGGTTACAAAGCGACAAGATTGATGTAATTGTTATTATGATCAGTACCCTGTCAGCAACGGATGAAAAGGTTGTTTTCCTTGCTATGGAGTATGGGGCAGTCGATTTTGTGACAAAACCAACAAACATTATAGAGGCAAAAGGTGAAGCGTTCCGGGCAAAGATACTTAATATTTTATCTACCGTATTAAAGGTTCAGCGGCCGGTACAGGCCAGCAGGGAACCAAGGCAGAAGAAGGCTCCCGCAAGAACGTCGCCTCCTAAGAAAAAAGCTGTCGTTAAGGGGGAGAAGCTTATTGCATTAGCTTGTTCCACCGGAGGGCCAAAGGCGTTACAGCAGGTAATACCCTACCTTCCCAAAGATTTGAATGCGCCTATGGTTCTTGTCCAGCATATGCCTATGGGATTTACAAGGTCCATGGCGGAACGGTTAAACGAAATCAGCAAGGTGACGGTAAAAGAAGCAGAAGGAGACGAAGTCCTGCAGAAAGGCTATGTTTATATTGCACCGGGAGGCAAACATATGGAAGTGGTGAAGATGACGGACGGCAGGCACAAAGTGGCTTTTAATGATATGCCGGCCATCGGGGGGCTGAAACCCTGCGCCAACATTATGTATGACTCTTTATCCAAGACAGGATATGACGAGATTGTCTGTGTTATCCTGACAGGGATGGGGGCAGACGGTACCAGCGGAATCCTTTCTCTGGAAAAAAGGAAGTCAATTTACGTGATTTCCCAGGACGCTAAGAGTTGTGTAGTATATGGTATGCCAAAAGCAGTCTATGATGCGGGAGTTGTGGATGAAGTGGTTCCGTTGACGGAAGTTGCGGCAACAATTACCAAGAGAGTGGGGGTACATTAAAATGGATGTAAGTCAATATCTTGAGATTTTTAGTGATGAGACTGGAGAGCATTTGCAGAATTTAAGTGACTGCATTATGGTTCTGGAAAAGGAGCCGGACAACAAGGATACCATTAATGAGATATTCCGTGCAGCACATTCCTTAAAGGGAATGGCGGGCACTATGGGATTTAAGCGTATGCAGCATCTTACGCATGATATGGAAAATGTATTTCAGGAAGTGCGGGGTGATAAGATTTCTGTCAACAGTAAAATGATTGACTTGTTATTTGAATGTCTGGATGCGCTGGATAAATATTTGGAAAATGTTAAGGAAACTTCGGACGAGGGCACGGAAGATAATGAAGCCATTATCAATGAGCTGAATGATTTTATTGCCCAGGCTTCAGGGGAAGCGGCTGCGGCTGCAGCTCCGGCTCCTGCTCCGGCAGCGGAACCGGCAAAGGTGGAAGCGCCTGCGGCGGATTCTGCAAATGAATCCGGGGAAAAAGAAAAGAAGTTTTTGAAAGTGGAACTTAACGATGCCGAGAAACGGGGCATTAAAGCCGCTGAGGAGGCAGGAAATAAGGTATACGGCTTTACCGTATATATTCATCCGGACTGTCTTTTGAAAGCGGCAAGGGCTTTCCTTGTATTTAAGGCAGTGGAGGATTTCGGTGAAATTATCATATACCGTCCCAGTTCCCAGGATATTGAAGACGAAAAATTTGAACTGGACTTTACATTTTTCCTTTCTTCTCCCGAGGAGCTTGATAAGATTACTCCTGCCACGATGGCAGTGTCAGAGATAGATGCCGTTCTTGCAGAGGAAGTAAAATCTTCTGATTTTGAGAAAAAAGAGGAAGCTCCGGCTGCCACAGAAGCGGCAGCGCCTGCGGCACCGGCCAAGAAAGCGGCTCCGGAACCTGCGAAAAAACCTGCGTCTGCAGCTTCATCCACAGGCAAGAAACAGACAGCCAGCAAACCTGTTACAAGCCGTACTGTCCGTGTGGACATTGAAAAGTTAGATGCGCTTATGAACCAGGTGAGCGAGCTTATCATTGCAAAAAACAGCCTGGTAAGTATCAGTACCACGGAGGGCGGTAATTTTGAAAACCAGACGTTCCATGAACAGATTGAATATTTGGAGCGTATCACTACAAGCCTTCATGAGTCCGTTATGAAAGTGCGGATGGTACCTATTGAGAGTGTTGTAAATAAATTTCCCAGGATGATTCGTGATTTGTCCAGAAAGCTGGATAAGAGCATGGAATTATACATGAGCGGTGAGGATACGGAGTTAGACCGTACGGTGGTAGACCAAATCGGCGACCCTTTGCAGCATCTGCTTCGTAACTCGGCAGACCATGGTTTGGAGAGCGCGGAAGTCCGCCGCCAGAGAGGCAAGCCTGAGAAAGGTTCTATTTACTTAAATGCATTCCAGGAAGGAAATAATGTTATTATTGAAGTCCGGGATGACGGTAATGGTATTGATACGGAAGCCGTTAAGGAAAAAGCCGTTGAAAGAGGGGTTATTACGCCGGACCAGGCAGAATCCATGAGCCAGAAAGAGATTATCAATCTTTTGTTTATGCCCAGTTTTTCCATGGCAAAGAAGATTACGGATATCTCGGGCAGGGGCGTGGGACTGGATGTAGTGCGTTCCAATATTGAGGCTTTAGGCGGAGATGTGGAAGTTAACAGTAAGCTGGGAGAAGGCTCCAAGTTTACGGTAAGGCTGCCGCTGACACTGGCAATTATCCAGGCTTTGATGGTGGAAATCAGGGATGAGAAGTATGCCATTGCCCTTGGTTCTATCCAGACAATAGAAGATATTTCGGTAAATGAGATACGCTATGTGGAGGCGAAGGAAGTAATACATATCAGGGGAATTGTTATTCCTATTATTCGTCTTGACAAGATTCTTGATATTGAGCCTTTGGAGGAAGAGCCGGAGAATCTGACGGTTGTTATCGTGAAAAAAGGCGACAGCCAGGCAGGACTTGTGGTGGATAACCTTATGGGCCAGCAGGAAATCGTTATTAAATCTCTGGGCAAATTTATAAAAGCCAACAAGATTATAAGCGGTGCAACGATTCTTGGCGACGGCGAGATGGCATTGATTTTAGATGTCAATACATTGTTTTAAAGGGGGTGCCAGAAATGGATAATGCAGTTGATGTTTCTGAGAAAATTACAAAACAGTACATAGTTGTAAAAATCGGAAGTGAACAATATGGTTTGGATATCAGGTACATAGACAATATTGTGCGCATGATGACAATTACGCGTGTCCCTAAGGCACAGCCGTATTTTAAAGGAATTATTAACTTAAGGGGTGAAGTTGTACCTGTAATGAGCATCCGTTTGAAAATGCAGTTAAAAGACGATGAATTTACAGATGCATCCCGTATTATTATTTTAAAGATTGAGGAACAGGGAACAATCGGAATTATTGTGGACGAAGTAAAAGAAGTGGTGGAATTGTCGGCAGACGAGATTGAGCGTCCTGCTCAAAATTCAAAGAACGCGAAAAACAGTTTTATCAGCGGCATTGGAAAACACAACGATGAACTTGTTTCTCTGTTTGACATCAATGCTGTGGTGGATGAACCGGAGAGTGTTTAGGATAAACAGGGCGATTGTTTTTTCCCTGCCTGGGCAGATGCCGGAAACGAAGAGAAAAGGAGGCGCGGATGAGTAAATTTAGCTTAGAGGAAGTCAACAGCATGTATGTTGACGTCTTAAAAGAAATTGGAAATATCGGAGCAGGAAATGCAACTACTGCCATAGCATCTATGCTGGGGCTTCGGATTGATATGAATGTTCCAAAAGTAGAACTTATGGATGCGGCAAAGCTTGGTTCCGCTATTTGTCCGGAAGACGAGATTATTGTAGGTATTTTTTTGGAAGTTCAGACAGATATTCAAGGAAGCATGATGTTTTTGCTGAAAATGGGTTCTGCCCAGTATCTTGTTAATAAACTTATGATGCGGGATGTAAATTACAAAGCAGAATTTGACGAGATGGACCTTTCCGCATTAAAAGAAATAGGAAATATTATTGCAGCATCTTATCTGTCAGCGCTGTCAGGAATGACGCATTTGACAATTACGCCGTCCATACCGTATATTGCGGTGGATATGGCGGCATCTATTTTAAGCGTGCCGGCAATTCAGTTCGGACAGTTAGGAGATAATGCACTGCTTATTGAAACAGAATTCGGTGATGATGTGATGATCGACGGCTATTTTATTTTAATGCCGGAGCAGGATTCTTATGATAAGATACTTATGGCACTAGGTCTTTCAATGTAAGGGGAGCGGATATATGAGTCAGCTTATAAGAGTGGGAATGGCAGACCTGAATATATGCAAGGCGCCTGATTCGATTATAACATTAGGGCTTGGGTCCTGCATTGGTCTGACATTTTATGACCCGGTAAGCAAAATCGGTGGGATGGTACACTACATGCTGCCGGACAGTACGCAGATGAGGAATAACAACAACATAGCAAAATTTGCAGATACCGGGATAGATGAATTATTGAAACAGGTATTAAGGGCGGGGGCAAACCGCAACTGCCTTGTTGCCAAAATAGCCGGCGGGGCTAAAATGTTTGAAGTCAGCGGCGCTTCTAATGTGGGAAATATCGGCGAGAGAAACGCCATAGCTGCCAAGCAGAAATTGAAACAGCTTAGAATACGTCTGGTAGCGGAAGATACAGGGCTTAATTATGGACGCACGGTAGAGTTACATTGTGATACGGGTGAGTTTTATATTAAATCCGTGGGCAAACCGTTAAAAATTATATAGTAGGCCTCTGAATTGATGGAGGAAAAATCATGAATACGAAACCAATACCAGCAATATTAGCTTTGATTGCCGGATTTGTCACATGTATAATGTCGTTTTTACAACATGTGGATATTACTGTTTTTGCAAAACGTTTTATAGTTGTCTGTATTATTTTCTTTATAATCGGCTTGTTTGCAAGAATTATAATAGAAGTTAATTTTAAAGATATTCTGTATCCGGAGCCGGAAGAAGAACCGGAAGAGGGGAATGAAGAAGTAGAAAATATAGACTCTCAGGAAATGAATGAGGAAGGAACAGAAAATTCTCAGGGAGACTATGGGGAAGAACTGGAAAATGTAGAAGAATCTGAGGACGAAGAAGAGTAATAAAAGTAATAGTGAAACTGTATGGACACAGTTTTGGGTTGATGGGGGCTTGGAATGAAGACAACAGAGAAAGAAAAGTTATGGGAATCCTATCAGAAAAATCCTACGCCTGAATTACGTGAACAGATTATTTTAGAATATGCACCTCTTGTAAAAGTTGTTGCCGGAAGGCTCAGTATGTACCTTGGTTATAATGTGGAATATGATGATCTGGTAGGGTATGGCATTTTTGGACTTATTGATGCTATCGATAAGTTTGATGCCGGTAAGGATGTAAAATTTGAAACTTATGCAAGCCTCAGAATCCGTGGTTCAATTTTAGACCAGATTCGCAAAATGGACTGGATTCCCCGTACAGTCAGACAAAAACAAAAAAAATTAGACGAAGCAATTAAGCGCGTGGAAATGCGTACAGGAAAAAATGCCAGTGACGGAGAAATAGCAAAAGAAATCGGGATTACGGACGATGAATTGACAAACTGGCAGTCTCAATTGAAAGTGACAAACATTGTTTCCCTGAATGAATATGTGGAACAAGGCAGCGAGCCAGTAATGGATGCAAGGCACAATGTGCAATTTGCCCAACCGGAAGAACATGTTCAGGAAAATGAATTAAAAGAAGTGTTAAAGTCCACATTGGAACTTCTCACTGAAAAAGAAAGAAAAGTAATTGAATTGTATTATTACGAAGAGTTGACCTTAAAAGAAATCAGCAAGGTCCTTGAAGTCTCTGAATCAAGAGTTTCGCAGCTTCACACAAAGGCTTTATTAAAGATGCGGAAGAAAATGGGGAATTATATGGACATTCTTGTGGACTGATGGGGGAAATGCATATGGAAAATAAAAACAGTTATTTTAAACCAGTATTAAGAGATGGAAATTTATATTTAAGATTTTTTCCCGCCCAGGAAGGCGGCAAACGGGTGGATATTAAAGATGTCCAGCATTACCTGAATATGCAGGGATATCCTGAATGTGACGTTGTTGCAATCAATAAGGGAATTATGGCTGAAATACCTGAGGAGGTTTTAATCGGCACAAGTTCGGGGAATCCTTTTAATGAATGTGTTACGCTGTCGGTTTCCTTAGACAGTATGCTGGTTCGATGCAGGTTTTATGCTGGGGCAGATGGTTCAAAGCCAATTGGCAGGGATAATCTTCAGGACGCTTTAGTCCATGAGAAAATTGTATATGGCATTGATGAGGATATGGTGGGCCAGTTATTGCGGGAACATGAATACTGTACGGATTATCTTATTGCAAAAGGTACGCCGCCAACCATTGGAAAAGATGCAAAAATTGAATATTTTTTTTCAACAAAGCAAAGCCTAAAACCAAAGCATAATGATGACGGTTCCGTAAACTATCATGAATTGGATATTATCAGCAGGGTGGAAAAAGACCAGCTTATTGCCAGGCTGATTCCTGCCGTTCCGGGCAAACCGGGAAAGACTGTATTAGGCGGGGAATTAAAAGCAAGGGATGTGCAGAATCTAAAGCTTTCTTTTTCCAATAACATACGGATGTCAGAGGACGGCACGGAATTGTATTCGGACGTGACGGGCCATGCGTCTTTGGTAAACGGAAAAGTATTTGTTTCCGGGGTGTATGAAGTGCCGGCGGACGTGGACAATTCTGTTGGCGATATTAATTACCCGGGAAATGTTTCCGTAAAGGGAAATGTGAAAACCGGTTTTGTGATTAAGGCAGAGGGAGACATTATCGTGGACGGCGTGGTGGAAGGAGCCCAGCTTTATGCCGGAGGACAGATTATCGTGCAGAGAGGCATTCATGGAATGGGAAAGGGTATTCTTAACGCCAAAGGAAATATTGTCATTAAGTTTATTGAAGGCGCAACCGTAAAATCGGGAGGATATATTGAAACGGAATCCATTATCCAGAGCAATGTGTCTGCCAATACGGAGATTACGGTAAACGGCGGAAAAGGCTTTATTATGGGAGGAATGGTCAGGGCAGGCTCCAAGGTTTCTGCAAAGTCCATCGGTTCAAATATGGGTACTGCCACTATGGTGGAGGTAGGTATTGACCCGGAAAAACTGGAACGTTTTTCTGATTTACAGCGTAATGCAAAAGAAATCAGTAAAAAGATAGAACAGATTCGTCCAGTGCTTGCAACTTATATGGAGAAATTAAAAGCAGGTGCAAATTTACCGCCGGATAAAGTTGTTTTTGTTAAAAAGCAGGTGACCGCGTTGAAGACGCTTCAGAGCCAGCTGGCGCCAATCAATGAAGAAATCAATAATCTTAGGATGGAATTTGTAAGTGCAAACCGGGCTAAGGTAATGATTCAGAATATGATTTACCCGGGTGTTACCATTAAAATTTCAGAATTGTCAATGACAACGAAGGATACAAGGCATTATTGTCAGTTTATTAAAGACGGCAGTGAGATAAAAGCAGTGAATTTGTAATAAGCAGAATCGAGGTTGATAGTATGTCAGTTGGTCCAGTTACAATTAATGGTGTTATCCAGAGGGCGCATGATGTGGGAACAGTGAAACATCAGGAAGACAGCAAGCCTTTGGTAGATCAGCAGAATATCCAGACTCATATAAAAAATGATAAGCTAAGGCAGATGCAGCAAGTACGTCATGCAGATGATTCGGATAACCGTCAGAAGAAATATGATGCCAAGGAAAAAGGGAATAATGAGTACCAGGGGCAGCAAAGAAAAAAGAAAAAGCCTGACGGGAAAAAAGACGAAGGAGTAGTCTTAAAATCAGAAAACAGCCATTTTGATATGAAGATTTAGAGGAGATTTAAGGATGACAGGAGTAGAGATTCTGTTGCTGGTAATCGGAGTAGTGTTTTTTGTTGCCAGTTTTTTTATAGCAGAGAAATTATCACCAAGTGAATTAGGGAAAATCGGTGAACTGAGTAATGAAGAAATTCAAAAAGTCATGGAGCGGGAACTTCAGAAAGCCACTGCCAGCATAGGCGGCAGGGTGGAAGAAAAAGTGGAAGAAGTTTTGGTAAAAACGGCAAATTCCATGGAAGAAGAGTGCAATGACAAGATAAAGGCAATCGGAGAGTATTCTGATACGGTAATAGAATCCATGAATAAGACGCATAATGAGATTATGTTTCTTTACAGTATGTTAAATGATAAGCATACGGAGTTAACCCAGTTTTCAGCAAAGCTGCAGGAACTTTCCAGCGAAATTGCGAAAAAAGACGAAGAGATTCAGAAACATCTTGTACTGCCCATTGTGGAAGAGGAACAAAAACAGCCTCCTAAAGCGGCAGGAAAGACTACGAGAAAATCAAAAGCAAAAGCAAAGGCCACAGATATTGAGAAAGCAGCGGTAAAGGCAATTGAGGAAGAACCAAAGGACATGGTATTCCAGGACTTTGATGAGGAAATGGATTTAGAGATTGACGGAGAAGGCCAGGAAGATTTTAACCACAACGAGGCAATTTTGAAATTGCATAAAAAAGGAAAAACAGCCATTGAGATTGCCAGGGAATTAGCCCTTGGTTTAGGGGAAGTACAACTGGTAATCGGATTGTATGAAGGGAACCGGAAGAAGTGAAACTAAAATATTATTTAAGAGGAATCGGCATTGGTGTAGTAGTCACAACCCTTATTTTCATGGTTTCAATTTCCATGCATAAAAATGATGTGAATACCAAGACGCCGGAAGAAGAAAATCAATCAGGTACAATAGCAGATATGATGGAGTCGGAAGATGCAGAGGCAGAAAGCGAAGCCACGGAAACGGTGACTCATTTTGCCGCTAAGCCTGCGGAACAGAAATCGGCGGGGGTAAATGCTGCCGACGCAAATGTTCAGGATGTGCAGGATAACAAAAAGGCAGAGCAAAAGGATGAGGAAGCGAAACCGGAGAATGCCGGTAACGGTACTGCCGGAAACGACGATACAAAACCGGATGATGCAAAAAAAGAAGATGCCGGAAAAAAAGATGCAAACACGGATGATGCTTCCGGCAAAGATAAGAAAAAAGTCAGGTTTGAGATTGGCGGAGGGGAATACTCCGATGCTATCTGCCGGAAATTACAGCAGGCAAAACTGATTGACAATGCAGAGGAGTTTAATACATTTTTAATCAGCAATAATTACGATAATTTGATTTTACCGGGCGTATATGATATCCCTCAGGGCTCTACTTATGAGGAAATTGCAAAACTGCTTACAACAAAAGTTGAAGAGGATTAAAAGGAAATGCATTTTTTCTTGCATTTCCTTTTTTTTTATGGTATACTTTGAAAGGTTCGGCAATTGTGCCGATATTAAGCACATATGCGGATGATGGAATGGTGCCGTAAGGTGTTCCATAAGAGGAAGCATATGGATGAAAATAACCAAATGGAGGTAAGAAAATGAGTGTTATTACAATGAAACAGTTACTGGAAGCAGGTGTTCACTTTGGCCATCAGACCAGGAGATGGAATCCGAAAATGGCTCCCTATATTTATACGGAGAGAAATGGTATTTATATCATTGATTTACAGAAGTCCGTAGGGAAAGTGGATGAGGCTTACAAGGCAGTTGCGGATATTGCTGCTGACGGAGGAACCATTCTTTTTGTAGGTACAAAGAAACAGGCACAGGATGCAATCAAGGCAGAGGCTGAGCGCTGCGGAATGTACTATGTAAATGAGAGATGGTTAGGCGGTATGCTTACCAATTTCAAGACCATCCAGAGCCGTATTACAAGATTAAAAGAAATTGAGACTATGGCAGAAGACGGAACTTTTGATGTTCTTCCCAAGAAAGAGGTTATCGCCCTTAAGAAGGAATGGGAGAAATTGGAGAGAAATCTTGGCGGCATCAAAGAGATGAAGAGACTGCCGGATGCTATTTTTGTAGTAGACCCCAAAAAAGAGAGAATTTGTATCCAGGAAGCGCATACATTAGGTATTACATTAATCGGTATTGCGGATACGAACTGTGACCCGGAAGAGTTGGATTATGTAATTCCCGGAAATGATGATGCAATCCGTGCAGTAAAATTAATTGTTTCCAAAATGGCAGATGCTGTAATCGAAGCAAATCAGGGTACTATTGAAGTAGACGAAGCTGAATTTGCAGAGGAAGAAGAGGAAACGGTTGTAGAAGAATAAGGACAGTTGGAGGAATTAGAAATGGCTATTACAGCAGCAATGGTAAAAGAACTGCGTGAGAAATCCGGCGCAGGCATGATGGATTGTAAAAAAGCATTAAATGAGACAAATGGCAACATGGATGAAGCCATGGAGTATTTAAGGAAAAACGGACAGGCAAAAGCCGAAAAGAAAGCCGCAAGGATTGCAGCCGAAGGTATTGTAAAAATTGCGGTAAAAGACAATACGGCAGCAATTGTGGAAGTAAATTCCGAGACAGACTTTGTGGCAAAGAATGAGAAATTCCAGACATACGTGGGTAAAGTCGCAGAGCAGGCTTTAACAAGCAGTGCTTCCGATTTAGATTCGTTTATGGAAGAGCCCTGGGTAGAGGATTCTTCAAAAACCGTAAAGGATGCTTTGGTAGAGCAGATTGCCGTTATCGGTGAGAATTTAAAAATCAGAAGGTTTGAAAAAGTGACTGCAGCAAACGGCTGTGTTGTGGATTATATTCATGGCGGCGGACGTATTGGCGTAATTGTGGAAGCTGATACAACCGTGGTTAATGATGCAGTAAAAGAGGCTATGAAGAATATTGCCATGCAGATTGCGGCATTAAGCCCCAAATATATTTCCAGGGATGAAATCAGCCCTGAGTATATTGCACATGAAAAAGAGATTCTTCTTGCTCAGATTATGAATGACCCCAAAGAGTCCCAGAAACCGGAAAAAGTAATTAACGGAATGATTGAAGGACGTGTGAACAAAGAGTTAAAGGAAATCTGCTTAGTAGACCAGGTATATGTAAAAGCAGAGGACGGCAAGCAGACTGTTGCAAAATATCTGGAGGCTGTTTCCAAAGAAGCAGGCGCTCCCGTGTCTGTGAAAAAGTTTATCCGCTTTGAAACAGGGGAAGGCTTAGAGAAGAAAAACGAGGATTTTGCAGCGGAAGTTGCAGCTCAGATGGGAATGTAATCCTGGTTATGCAATAATTGAATTAAGAGTTAAAAGCCCTTGAAAATCCTTTAAAATGGAAATTTTCAAGGGCTTTTTAAACTAAAAATATGGTATAATCTAAAGATGGAAAACCGTTAAACCGAATTAATCCATTAATATAATCAGGGGGATAATGTTATGTTTCCAAAGGTAGTACAAGTTATACCAACGAGAGATTATTCTGTTTATGTGTATTTTGAAGATGGGAAAATTGTATGCTATGATATGCGTTCAATGCTTAAAAAAGAGGTATTTTGGCCTTTGAAGGATATTTCAGTTTTTATGGATGCCTGTACGGTATTAAATGATACACTGGCATGGGATATTCAGGGAAACAGAGATAGTGCTTCGTGTCTGGATATAGCGCCGGACACGCTGTATGAGTTACCGTATATTGAGGAGCAGATAGGATAAGTCATGCTTCAACATCTGCATGCTTTAGTTCACTTTTCGTTATAAATTGCAAAAAAGTTTAAATTTTTATAAAAAAAGTAGTGCATTTTTATAAAATGTATGTTACAATGCTTTATGTAAGCACTTACATTATTACCATGTGGACGAAAACTGATACATAAAATTGGTTAGTTTCACATGAGGGATAAGAAAAGGAGAAGAAAAGAATGAAAAAGAAAATTTTCAAACGCATGATGGCTACAAGTTTAGTAGCAGCAATGGCTCTTAGCATGACAGCATGCGGCGGCAGCTCAGACAAAGATGCATCAGCAGATGCAGAAAAACCTGCGGCAGAAGCAGACAAAGCAGAAGAACCTGCAGCAGAGGACAAGGCAGAGGAGCCTGCAGCAGAGACAGAAGCAGCATCAGAAGCAGCAGATGCTTCCACAGGTGAAGCAAGCGGTGATTATGAGGAATGTGCACTGACAATTTCCTGGTGGGGCGGTGACTCAAGACACGAAGCCACACAGAAAGCAGTAGAAGCATTTCAGAAAAAGTATCCTGGAATCACCGTAGAATGTACCTATGGTGCATGGGATGGCTGGGAAGAGAAAATGGCAACAGCATTCTCAGCAGGTTCCGCACAGGATGTAAACCAGATTAACTGGAACTGGATTACCCAGTATGATTCAGACGGTTCCGTATTCCTTAATATGGACGATTACAAAGACGTTTTTGACCAGAGCCAGATTGATTCCAAGTGGATTGAAATGTGCCGTGCATCTGACGGTTCATTAGCTGGTATTCCTATCTCCATGACAGGAAGAATTTTCTACTGGGATAAGACAACATTTGATGAGGTAGGCGTTGCCATTCCTACTACATTAGAAGAGTTAATGAAAGCCGGAGAAGCATTTAAGGCAAAGGGTGATGATTATTATCCATTGTGCCTTGGTGAGTATGACAGAATGATTCTTATGGTATATTACCTTGAGTCTAAGTACGGCAAAGACTGGGTAACAGGCAGCACATTAAATTACAGCAAGGAAGAGATTGTAGAAGGTCTTGAGTTTATCCAGTCCTTAGAGGATGGACATGTAATTCCTTCTATCGCAACAATCGCCGGTGACGGAGCTGCTTCTATCGACCAGAACCCCAAGTGGATTGATGGCCGTTATGCAGGTATCTGGGAGTGGGATTCTTCCGCTTCTAAATTCTCTGACGCAGCAGAAGGACGTGAGATTGTAGTTGGCGATTACTTCCCTGACTTTGGCGACAACAAGGGTGGATTTGCAAAAGTTTCCATGGCATGGGCTATTAATGCAAAGACAGAGCATCCAAAGGAAGCTGCTATGTTAGTAGAGTACTTAATGAATGATGCAGAAGCTGCAAAGATTCTTACATCTGAAAGAGGTATTCCTGTATCAAAAGCTGCACTTGCAGCAAGCGAAGCTGACTTGAATCCTACGGTTGTAGAGGCAAACGGCAAAGTGCTTAGCTGGGTTTCCAACAACTTTGACCCGTATTTCGAGGATGCTAAATTAAAGAATTCTCCTGACGGCGTATACTATGACGTTATGGGTGGATTGAGCTACAAAGATTATTCTGTTGAAGAAGCTGCAGATATCCTGATTGAGGGTGTCAACGATGTTATCAGCGGTGCTGAATAATTCATTATAACAGGAAATATTAAAAAACGTAAGTGTTACAAATATCTAAAAGTTGGGCTGCTGTTTTAGCAACGGCAGCCCAATTTTAAAAAAGGTGTTATCATGGATTTTAATTTATACTTAGATAAGTATTTGCAGGATAAAAACGAATCTGATAATCTGTATCTTATTATGGGGTGTATGCAGCAATATCTGGCGGCGGAAGATGAGGAAAAGAAGCAGAAATTCTTTCTTTATCTTAAACATCTGACGGAAGGAAGTAAAATAACTGCAAGAAATCTTTTCGTCTTAAACGATGCCGCAGAAGATGAATCTTACCGGGGGCGGATAGAAGACGGGATGGCTGCAATAAGACAGCATCCAAAGAATGCGGAGGGCATTTTTTGTGATGCGGCAGGAGAGCCTGCCCGGGGGGAGTTTCTCTATGAAGCATACCCTTTTTATATGGAATATGAGACACGTTTTCATAATAAAGCAGATTATGCAGCCATTGTACACGCAATGGGTAAGTTGGAGGCAAAGTTTCAGGACGTTTTTGGCTGGGAGGATGCGCTCTTTCTTATGACATTGGTGGATGCGTTAGATGGCATGAGCAAAGAAATATTTGAGCATTATAAATCATTAGAAGAAATATTTAAGAGAAGTATAAAAAAGTGTATTTCCCGTATCAAGAAGGAAAAACCTGATTTAAAAGCGGGATTGGCAATGGGGTATGTAATAGCAAAGGCTTGCAGTATAAAAGTTTTAAACAGTGAAAAGTATATTAAATATGGTCTGGATGTAATTGCCGGTGAGAAGGAAATAATGGAAGCAGGGGATGCGGATATTACAGGGCTTTATATGATGGCAGACAGTATGAGGTATCAATTCACGGATTATAAATAAGGAGGTAGAAAGAATGGCAAATAATAGTGTAGCCGTTCCAGGTAAAAAGAAATCCTTTAAGGATGTCTGTAAAGATAATATCGGCTTTTTCTTTATCTTACCATGGTTAATTGGATTTTGTGTCTTTAAATTGTATCCCATGGGTTCATCCCTGGTTTACAGTTTCACAGACTATAACTTGTTTGATGGAATGAATGTGGTAGGGACTTTACAGAATTACGTTGATGTATTTACCGACAGAAAAATCGTAACAGCATTAAAAGTAACATTTAAATATGCATTTTTTGAAGTTCCACTAAAGCTGGTATTTGCATTGTTTATCGCTTACATATTGAATTTTAAGATTAAAGGTGTGAATTTCTTCCGTACTGCATACTATATTCCGTCTATCTTAGGCGGTTCCGTAGCAATTGCAGTGCTTTGGAAAGCCGTATTCAGGGATGACGGACTTTTAAACGGCTTTCTGGCAATTTTCGGAATCCAGGGTCCAAGCTGGTTAAGCAATGCTAAATGTGCATTGTTTGTTGTTATTTTTCTGCGTGTATGGCAGTTTGGTTCCGCCATGGTTATTTTCCTTGCGGCGTTAAAAGGCGTGCCTCAGGATCTGTATGAGGCGGCATCCATTGACGGTGCTAGTAAATGGCGTCAGTTCTTTTCCGTGACGGTTCCCATGATTACGCCTATTATTTTTTACAATTTTGTAACCCAGCTCTGTCAGGCGTTCCAGGAATTTAACGGGCCTTATATCATTACCCAGGGCGGCCCCAGAGGCGCAACGACTCTGATTTCACTGTTGATTTACAACAAGGCGTTTAAGGAGTACGACATGGGCATGGCAAGTGCAATGGCATGGGTATTATTTGTGATTCTGGCAGCCTTTACTGCAGTTTCATTCTTAAGCCAGAAATATTGGGTATTCTATTCGGATGAGGAGGATTAAGAGATGGCAGCAGAAAGTAAAACAAAACATTATGTAAGCTTGTTTTTAAGATATTTTGTACTGATTCTTGTGGGCCTTGTTATGGTATATCCTCTAATCTGGATGGTTGGTGCAACATTTAAGTCAAATGCGGAGATTTTCTCCAGCATCGGATTTATTCCCCTGCACCCCACATTAGAAGGCTATATAAATGCCATGAACAGTTACGGCGGCGATATCAATGTGTGGAGGGCAATGTTTAATACATTCTGCTATGTAATTCCCGAGGTTATCTTTACCGTAATTTCCGCCACCATCACAGCCTATGGTTTCGGACGTTTTGAATTTAAGGGAAGAGGAATGCTGTTTGCAGTTTTGATGTCCACATTGTTCCTTCCCCAGGTAGTATTGAATGTTCCCCAGTTTATGTTATTTACAAAATTGGGATGGGTGGATTCTCCATTGTATCTGCCGATTATCGTGCCTACCTTATTTGCAACAGAGACATATTTTGTATATATGTTAATCCAGTTTTTGCGTAATGTGCCAAGGGAGCTGGATGAGGCGGCAAAGATTGACGGATGTAATGCAGTGCAGACATTATTAAAAGTAATTGTGCCTATGTTAATGCCGGCTATTACATCTTGTGCATTGTTTAAGTTTATGTGGTCCTGCAATGACTTTATGGGTCCTTTGCTTTATGTAAATACTCCTACCAAATATCCGTTGGCAATTTTCGTAAAGCTGTCTATGGATGCTGATGCAGGATTCTCATGGAACAGAATTTTAGCACTGTCCCTGATATCTATTATTCCTTCGCTGATTGTGTTCTTTGCAGCACAGGATCAGTTTGTGGAAGGTATTTCTGCCGGCGGTGTAAAAGGTTAAAAAAACGTAATTAGAACTAGGAAAATGGAGGTCGTTGTGCTAACATAGAGAAAGGAAGTGTTAGTGCAACGGCTTTGTTTTGACTTTTATTATGGGAAATTATGGCAAAGGAGGATATCATGGACATTCGGATGATTATGAAGACAGGAAGAAGTGTGTCTTTAGAACTATCGGACGGGGGAATTTATCACACAAAAAGTACCTATGACATTCTTGTCAACGGTGAAAAATGGCAGGAGACTGATACGGTTATCACTTCCGTATACGGGCTCATGCCGGACAGCAGATATGAAATTGAAATAATGGAAAAAGACGGGACAAAAGCAGGGGGCATCAGCATATCAACGTCCTATGAGTTTGTAACCTTAAATGTAAGGGATTTCGGGGCGAAGGGAGACGGCATTGCAGATGATACGGCATGTATCCAGGCGGCAATTTTAGCATGTCCCAAGGACAGCCGGGTTTTGATTCCTAAAGGGACTTATAAAGTGACGAGCCTGTTTTTAAAAAGTGATATGGATATGGAACTGGCAAAAGGAGCCGTTCTTAAGGCAGACACAGACCGTTTTAAGTATCCCATTCTGCCGGGGCTGATTGAAAGCTATGACGAGAAGGAAGAATACAACCTGGGCACATGGGAGGGAAATCCCCTTAAGATGTTTGCGGGAATTATTACGGGAATTAACGTGAGCAATGTGAGGCTTTACGGACAGGGAAGTATTGACGGATGTGCAAACCATGAAAACTGGTGGAAAAACGAGAAAGTTATGGTGGGGGCTTTTCGGCCAAGAATGTTGTTTTTAAATCGTTGTGAAAATATAAAAGTCCAGGGGCTTTATTTTCATGACAGCCCGGCATGGACCCTGCATCCTTATTTTTCCAATAATCTGCTGTTTTGTAATCTCACGGTGGAGAATCCGGCTCAATCCCCCAATACGGATGGTTTAGACCCGGAATCCTGTGAGAATGTGGAAATCTGCGGCATACGTTTCTCTTTGGGGGATGACTGTGTTGCAGTAAAATCCGGGAAAATTTATATGGGAAGAAAGTATAAAAAGCCCTGTAAACATCTTCATATATACCAGTGCCTTATGGAAAACGGCCACGGGGCTGTTACGGTGGGAAGTGAGATGGCAGGGGGCGTCATTGACATGCTGGTGGAAAAATGTCGGTTTTACCATACGGACAGAGGCCTTCGCATTAAGACAAGAAGGGGAAGAGGCAAAGATGCTATTTTAGACGGGATTACTTTCAGGGATATTGAGATGGAACAGGTGATGACTCCCTTTACGGCAAATGCCTTTTATTTCTGCGACCCGGACGGGAGGACAGAATTTGTCCAGTCCAGAGAAAAGTATCCGGTGGATGATGGAACTCCGGAGATGAGAAATTTCCGTTTTGAGAATATAACGGCAAAAGACTGCCATGTGGCTGCCACGTATTTTGAGGGCTTGCCGGAGAAAAAGATTGGACAGGTTACTATGAAAAATGTAACGGTTACATTTGCAGAAGATGCAAAGAAGGATGTGCCTGTAATGTCAAACGGGGTAGAGCCATGCAGTAAGAAAGGGCTTTACATAAAAAATGTTGAACATGTTACATTAAAAAATGTGAAAATAGTGGGACATGAAGGGGAGCCCATAGAAGTTTATGATGTAGATAAACTGGATGTAGTTTAGTTGATTGCAGTTTTATAAGGAGGATATGCTATGCAGTTAGGAATACGTTTGCATGATATTAAAAAGGCTCCGTTAGAGGAGCGTCTTGCCATTGCAAAGGAGCAGGGTTTTTCCTGCGGCCATCTGGCACTGTCGAAAGTGATTTCCGAATATTCGGTGGATGATAGCGCACTGACTCCCGGCTATGCCCTTTATTTAAAGAGAATCTTTGCGGAAAATAAGCTGGATGTGGCAGTGTTAGGCTGTTATTTAAACCTTGCCACGCCAGACGAAGGGGATTTGGAAAAGAACATTCACCGTTATATGGCCCATATCCGTTTTGCATCCCTTTTAGGGGCAGGAGTAGTGGGAACGGAAACGGGAGCGGTAAATGTGGATTACCATTTTGAGGAAAAAAACCACTCAGAAGAAGCTTTGGGGATTTTTATCAAAAATGTGAGAAGAGTTGTAGAGTATGCAGAAAAAATGGGTGTTATTCTTGCCATTGAGCCGGTATATAAACATATTGTATGTAATCCCAAAAGGGCGAGAAAAATGCTGGATGAAATTAATTCCCCTAATTTACAGATTATTTTTGACCCGGTAAACCTTTTGGATATCTGCAATTACCAGAACAGGGATGAAATTATTGAACAGGCGATAGAGCTTTTAGGAGATGATATTGCCATGGTTCATATTAAGGACTTTGTGGTGAAAGACAATGCCTTAGTTTCCGTAGCGGCAGGATGCGGTGAGATGGATTATACAAAGATTATACGCTTTATGAAGGAGAGAAAGCCTTATATTCATGCCACCCTGGAAGATACGGTGCCGGAGAATGCAGTAGAGGCAAGAAAGTACATACAGGGGTTATGGGATAACTGCCAGGTTTAAATGACAAATTTTGGAGGTTGCAATGCTGAATCGGATTTTTAATGTGGACAATGTGGTGTTTCGTACCGTTGATAAAATTGGTAAGATTTTTATGCTGAATCTTTTCTGGCTGGTGTTTTCCCTTCCGGTGGTGACCATGGGAGCAGCTACTACGGCGCTTATATACAGCAGTATGAAAGTGCAGACAGGGGAAGGATACTGGTATACAAATTTCTGGAAATCCTTTAAGGAAAATTTTAAGCAGGCAACAGTCATTTTTCTGTTGTATTTTGTTCTTGGGGCGTTCCTTATAGTGGATTTTATGCTGGGAGGACAGACAAAGGGATTCCTTGGCGTTATGATACAGGGAGCGGCAGGGATTATTTTTGTCCCTTATTTTCTCTCCCTGCTGTATGTATTTGGAGTACAGTCCAGATTTGTAAATCCGGTGAAGGCAACCATACGGTATGCGTTCTTTATGTCTTTAAAAAATTTTAAATATACCCTTCAGATGGCGATCCTTGTTATTTTCTTTATCTGGATTAATACTACGGTATTGTTTTTTAATTTCATTACCCTGATTTATGGATTCGGGCTTATGGGATACTTTTTTGCATCCTATTACAGAAAGACATTTGATAAATATTTAGACCATTCCTATGAACTTGCAGGGGAGAGTATTGTCTCCGCGGGTAATAAGGAAAACAGCCGTAATTAACGGATATATGACAAAAAAGCAAAAACAGGTAAAAAGGAGAAGATGTTTATGGATAAGATTGAAAAATATATTGATGAATTACTGGAAAACAGTACCCCGGATTCCCCGGCATGGAATATTGAAAAGAAGATGCAGGGGTTAAAATCAAAATGGAATTATATTGACGGCTGCATGATTAAGGCGGTTTTGGAAATGTATGCCATAACAAAAGATGAAAAATATTTTAAATTTGCAGATTCCTTTATTGACTGTAAAGTCCATGAGGATGGAACCATCGACGGTTATTCCGTGGAGGAATTAAATATTGACAATGTAAATGCAGGGAAAACATTATTTGAACTGTATGACCTGACGGGCAAGGAAAAATACCGGAAAGCCATTGATTTGGTATACAGCCAGATTGAAAATATGCCCCGGACGAAAGAAGGCAATTTCTGGCATAAAAATATATATCCCAACCAGGTGTGGTTAGACGGGTTGTATATGTGCCAGCCTTTCTATATGGAGTATGAGACGCGTTTTCATGATAAGAAAAATTATGATGATATTTACAGCCAGTTTTTCCATGTTGTAGAAAATATGAAAGACCCTAAGACCGGCCTTTATTACCATGCTTACGATTCCTCCAGAGAAATGTTCTGGTGTGATAAGGTCACGGGTTTAAGCCAGAATTTCTGGCTGCGGGCGTTAGGATGGTTTTCCATGGCGCTGCTGGATACATTAGACAAGGCGGACGCATCCGTATCAGAGCCCTACGAACGTATGAAGGGAATTTTTGTGGATTTAATGGATGCACTGTTGAAGTACCAGGATGAAAGCGGCATGTGGTATCAGGTTGTAAATCTGGGGGGAATGGAAAAGAATTACTTAGAGACCAGCGGAAGTTCCATTTTATCATACGCCCTGTTAAAAGGCGTGCGCCTTAAATTTCTGCCGGAAAGTTACAGGGAATATGGGAAAAAGGCTTTTGAAGGTATCTGCAGTAAATATTTGTCCCAGGATGACACAGGGAAAATCCATTTAGGCGGCATTTGTCTTGTGGCAGGATTAGGAGGCAAAGATATGCGCTCCGGCACTTTTGATTACTATATGTCGGAACCGGTGGTAAATGATGACGCCAAGGGGGTAGGGCCTTTCTTACTGGCATATACGGAGATGCGCCGGGCTGGATTTATAGAATAGATATACCCGTGAGCCAAATGATTTGCCAACAGGTATTCTCTGTTTCCAAAAAACGGCAAATCATTTGGCAAATATGTATGCTCTGGAGTATAAAAAAATTCTGTGGGAGGTAGTATGGCTTCATTGGTCAGAAAAGTCATAAAAAAATTATTTGGTAAATATGTGAATGAAAAACTTCCGGTAAGGCATGTGCTGTTTAACCTGATTGTTTTGATAGGGATGGCAGGAGGGACTTTTTCTCTGCTGCTTTCCCTGATTGCAAGTCTTCCCATAGGGCATGTCCTGATTGTTCTTACGGCGGAAGGTATTCTTGTGGTGTGTTTTTATGTGGCAAATTATAAAAACATGCTGAAACAGGCGTCTGTAATGATATGTTTTTTAATTACTGCCGTGTTGTTCCCTATTATGTTTTTTACAGGGGGAGGCGTCCACAGCGGAATGCCCTTCTGGTTTGTGATGGGAATGATATTTACATTTCTTCTCATTGAAGAGAAAATATTTTATGTTCTGCTGGCCCTGGAAGCAATTGTACATACTTTTTGTTTTGTGGCGGCCTACTATTATCCCGAAGCTATCATTGACATTGATACGGAGTCCGGCATCTATCTTGACGTCTGGCAGTGTATGATGGTTTTGTCATTGGCTATCGGAATTATTATTAAATTCCAGGTGAAGATATACAACCAGGCAATTATGCTGAATAAAAAACAGAATGAACAGTTGGAGTTTGCCTGGGAGGAAGCGGAGAAGGCAAAGGAAGATGCATTAAACGCCAACCAGGCGAAAAGTAATTTCCTTGCCAGTATGTCCCATGAAATACGAACGCCTATTAATGCGATTTTAGGTATGGATGAAATGATTCTCAGGGAGTGCAGGGACGAGACGATATGTGAATATGCCAGACATATCCAGACTGCCGGGGGGCAGCTTCTAAGCCTGATTAATGAAATCCTGGATTTTTCAAAAATTGAATCAGGAAAAATGGAGATATTAAACGTTAAGTATGAATTAAGTTCCCTGATACAGGATTCTTACAGCATGGTTGCGGAGCGGGCGGCGAAAAAGAACCTGGATTTTAAGGTGGACTGTGACCAGAATCTTCCCAGATGCCTTCGGGGTGATGAAGTCCGTATGCGCCAGATAATTGTGAACCTTCTTACCAATGCCGTTAAATATACTATGGAAGGGTCTGTGGTTTTAAAAGTCCGGGGGGAAAGGAGAGATGAAAAAACACTTTTCCTTACAATTTCCGTAAAAGATACCGGCATGGGACTGCAGGAAGATAGCAGACAGAGACTGTTTGAATCTTTCCAGCGTATCAATGAGGAAAAAAATTACTATATAGAAGGAACGGGTTTGGGCCTTGCTGTGGTCAAACAGCTTTTAGAGTTAATGGAAGGAGAAATCCGTGTATACAGTATATACGGGGAAGGCTCAGAATTTGTGGTGGGAGTCAACCAGCAGGTGGAAGATGATACTCCCATAGGAGATATCTCTAAGAATTATGGGCAGACACAAAGGAAAGGCAAAAAGTATCAGCCCAGCTTTACGGCACCGGATGCAAAGATATTGATTGTGGATGATGTGGCCATGAATCTTACCGTGGCAAAACATATGTTAAAATCTTTAAAAGTCATGACAGACACGGCAAGTTCCGGGGAGGAATGTCTTGCCATGATTCAGAAAAACAGATACGATATTATTTTTATGGACCATATGATGCCGAAAATGGACGGCATTGAGACTTTCCGTAAAATGAAGGAGATGCCGGACTCCCAGAATAAAGATGTCCCGGTAATTATGCTTACTGCCAATGCCATTAACGGGATGGAGAAAGAATATCTTGCAGAGGGATTTAAGGATTATCTTTTTAAACCTATGCGGGGCTCTGATTTAGAGAGGATAATACAAAAATATCTTCCTTCCGATTTGCTGCAGCCGGTTTCTTCTGAGGAAAAATCAGATAACTAAAAAATGTGTGCTTTGGATGCTTGATAGTAGGGAGTTTTTGTTGACAATATGGCATATATACCATATACTGTTGATGGGGGGAGGGGATAAAATAAAGTGGATAAATTTGAAGTAGAGTTTTATACTAAAGATAATGGAGACAAACCGGCAAAGGATTTTATCTTAAGTCTTGATAAGAAAATGAGAGCAAAAATTCTCGGAATAATTGACATATTGGAAGAAAATGGTAATGAACTTAGAGAACCATATAGTAAATATTTGGAAGATGGAATATTTGAACTTAGAGGAAAAGTTGGAAATGACATATCAAGGATATTATATTTTTTTTATTATGGGAATAGAATAGTTCTTACTAATGGATTTATAAAGAAAACGCAAAAGACACCAATGCAGGAAATTAAATTAGCAAAGATGTATCGCAGTCAGTTCCTAGAAAGGATGAAAAATAATGAGTGAATTTAGAGAATTTTTAAACGAACAATTACAGGATGAAGAATTCAAAAAAGAATGGGACGATATTCAGCCGGAAATGGATGTTATTCGTGCAATAGTTAATGCAAGAATTTCTCAGAATCTCACGCAGAAGGAACTTGCGGCAAAAACTGGAATTAATCAAGCTGATATTAGCAAATTAGAGAATGGAACCAGAAATCCATCTTTAAAGTTGTTAAAACGACTTGCAGATGGAATGGATATGGTGTTGAAAATCGAGTTTATACCGAAGGCAAAAATATAAATGTGATAAATTTGTGACCGTTTCCTAAGAATACTTGCAGTGGAAAATACCTTGGATTATAATGTTTGGTACATCAAGTTTTTTAGGAAAGAAGGGTTACTGTGAAAGAAAGTAGAGGCCAACCAATAAATGGCGCACTTTAACAAGCTGTCTTATGGCAGCCTTTGAAAAAGTATTGGTTTGAAGAGTTAAGAAGCTAATTGCGATTCGGAAATAATTCCTTCGCGGATGAGTAGTTTCTTAGCCTGCTTGATAGCCTTTTCCTTCTGTTTTTCTTTCAGGGGTTCAGGCATATCTATTTTGAATAAATCGGTCGGATTCCACGCTTCTCCAGTAGACAGTATCTGGTAGATGGCAGTGAGGATCATCCGGGCGATGGCAATGATGGCTCTTTTCTTGCCACGGCGCTTTGAAATTCGTTCATATTTGGTTTTGTAGTAAGGAGATTTATCAGATTTCACGGCTGCATGGGCAACTTGTACCAATGCAGGTTTGAGGTAGACACCGGCACGTGTTATCCTGGCGGATTTCTTCTTACCAGCAGATTCGTTATTGCCAGGAGTTAATCCTGCCCAGCAGCATAAACGTTTGGAATTAGAAAACTGGGTCATATCGGTACCAATTTCAGAGATAATAGTGATGGCGCTATTACGGTCAACACCTGGAATGGTACACAGTAACTGGACAGCATTTTCATAGGGTTTAATCAAAGAATCAATCATGGTGTCTATATCATTTATCGTAGATGTGATATAATCCATATGTGCACGGATAAGGCGCATGCGGTATTTTTGGGAATCAGCCATCTGATACCCTTCGATGGATTCAATGACACTGTCAGACTTCTTCTTTAGGGAACGAAGCAGTCTGGAAGAGATTTCTTCGTGGTTGATGGGACCCGCGGATTGCCCGATTAGGTAGTCAATAACAGAAGTGGCTGATTTTCCAAAGATATCGGAAACAACCGAATCTAAAGCAACATTACAAACAGTAAGTGCATTCTGATATCTGTTCTTTTCGCTGGAACGGCAGGAAATCAGCTTGTAACGGTATCTTGTAAATTCACGCAGGATACGGATTGGTTTACAAGGGATATAACTTCCAGGGACCAGGCCTAATCGAAACAAATCCCCAATCCATTTGGAATCCTTGGTATCGTCCTTGTTTCCTTTGACAGCTTTTACCCATTTGGGATTAGCGATGGTGACGTTGATTTCGCCCTCCAAAAGGTTAAACACAGGAACCCAGTATTTGCCGGTAGATTCCATGCAGACATCACGGCATTTGTTTTCAATCAGCCATTCTTTGAACTGCAGGATAGAGTTGTTGAAAGTGGAGAAACGCTTCTTGTAGTAAGAAGGTTCGATTCCGGAAGTGGTTTTGATGATTGTGGCAACGAGAAAAGATTTGTGAACATCGACACCACAACAGGTTTGATAAACAACTTTCATGGTCAAAAACTCCTTTCGAATTAATAATGATAAAGAAGCCATTGACTGTCCCATCACACATTTAACAGAGAAGTTAAAACAATTCTTACTGTACGGTCTTGCGAGCCACTTATTTGTGCTTGAAAGATGGAACTTACACTGATTTATATGCTGTCTAAAACGAAGAAAGTCCTTACGACTCACCTCCCCGTGCTTTGTAGTATAGCTTCTTTAAGAATTATTCTATCAGTAACGTGGAGAATTGGAAGACTTTCATTACTATTTGTGCCGCCGACTTGGCGGCGGAATGGAGATTTATATGAAGAAAAAAAGTTGGCAGTCTGTAATTGCAGCGGTTGTTATTGTATTATCACTTGCAGGATGCAATTCGGCGGAGCCTGTTTCGGAAAAAGTAGAACAGGGAGAAATGAATCAGAAACAGGAGATGAAGGAAGGAAGTAAAGTGAAAGCTTCCTTTGTGCAGGAAGCAGGGAAGAAAGATTCTGATTCCAGCCAGGAAGAGACAAAAACCCCTGACACGGAGGAAAGTGCCCAGACAGAAACAGAGATGGGAACGGAAGCCGAAACTGACACAGAAACAAATACCGAAACAAATACCGAAGAAACGGAAGAACTGCCGGAGGATGCAGGCATTGTTACAGCCACAGAAGAGGCATTTGATTATGTGGCAGTAGGAAATTCCGTTACATGTAATGACCCCAGCGAACTGTGGTGGAGTAATTGGGGAATGGCAGCCACCACGGAGGAGAATGATTATGTGCATGTACTTTCAAGATGGCTGGCAGGGCAGGCAGGCAAGCCTGTTACCACTATGGTGGTCAGCATCAAAGACTGGGAAGTGGCGCCGGACCGAATGGCTGCATTGGAACAGTATACGGAGTATTTCAACGAATATACGGATTTGGTTACACTGCAGACAGGGGAGAATATTACGGAAGGCAAGGAAACCTTGGGAGAAGACTACCCGGCTTTGGTTCAAATGATTAAAGAAAAAGCTCCCAACGCCCAGATTCTTATGCTGGGAACCGTGCTGTGGAGCCCTAAGGAGGAAATTGAAAACCCAAAGAGAGAGGCATGTGCCCAAAATGGCATTCCCTATATTGACGTAAGTGATTTCAGGGCGGAATACGATAATAATACATTTCGTTCCGCGTTAGGCACGGAGGTTTACGGTTCAGACGGCAGCATCCATGCCATAGACAATGAAGTAGTGGCAGCCCATCCCAATGATGCGGGAATGGCGAATATTGCCCAGCATTTTATTAATTATATTACCCTGCCATAGTCAAATACCCCGCCGGTTTACGGCGGGGTATTTTTCCATTTCAATGCTAATGATGCCCACAAAAGTGCATTTTATACCGGACAAGTTGTCATTTTATGTCAGCCTGCTATAATAAACTTGTTTTTTTACTAGATGAAAAAGGAGTTGGCAGAAATGGCAGGAAAGAAAAGTTTTTTTACATGGGCGTTTTGTCTATGCGTGTTAATTATAGTATCTTTTAATTTGTTTGGGGAAACCAGGGTAAATGCATCACAGGAACAGGAGGAACTGTGGGAGGAAGCAGCGGCGGCAGCGCAGAAACAGTGGAAACAGTGGGGGAAGGCGGCGGAACCGTCACAGGAACAGTGGAAGAATGGGGCAGACGGGGCACAGAAATCCGGGGCCTTAGAGCAGGGAAAGCAGCGGCAGGGCAAGGAGGCAATGTGGCAGAACCAGCAAAATCAATGGGTACAGGGGTCTTTTACGGAGGCAATTGCAAATGCTTCAGATAAAGGGACAGTAGTTGTGCTCTCGGATGTTATGCTGACAGAGGTGATTACCATTTCAAAATCAGTTGTAATCACTTCTTATGATGAAAATGCTCCCTGTACCATAAAAACCATGGCACAGGATACAGATGACAGCCAGAGCAAAGGAAGAATCTTTACCGTTACAGGGGGAGAATTAAGACTGCAGGATATTATTCTGGACGGGGGAAAGACAAACGGGGCATCCGGGTACCATCCGCTGGTTTGCGTGAACGGTTCATACGCAATTTTAAGAATGATTGACGGTGCCGTACTGCAAAATGGAGAAAACAAATCACAGAGCATGTGCGGAGGCGGTGTGAACATCAGGAAGGGCCAGCTTTTTATGTATGAAGGCTCTAAGATTTTAAACTGTAAGGCGCGGCATGGGGGCGGCGTTGAGGTAAACAGCAGCGGCAGGTATCAGCAGGCCATGTTCGGAATGGCAGGCGGCAGCATAGATGGCTGCGAAGCTGACTGCGGAGGCGGTGTATATGTTAATATCGGGATGTTTCAAATGATGGGGGGAGAGATTACAGGCAATAGTGCAGTAAAGGAGGATGACGGGTCCCAGCGCACCGGAGGCGGAGGCATATACGTGGCAGGAACCGGGTTATCTACGCCGGGGGCTGTCCTTATAAACGGCGGCAGGCTTACGGGAAATAAGGGGGCAAATGGGGGCGGTATCCTTGTGCAGAGCGGATACAGTCTGCTTCAGATGCAAAGCGGCACACTGGAAGGCAATACGGCGAAAAACGGCGGCGGCATTTCTATAATTTTAGGGACAATGAAACTGTATGGGGGCACTGTCACAGGCAATACGGCAGTTTCTTACGGCGGCGGTATTTTAGGCTGCCCAAACAGCGTTATAGAATTAAAGGGAAACCCTAAAGTCTCCGGCAATACTGCCGGGGATACAAAGGACCGGTTTGATAATTTGTATCTGGACGGGGCGGATGATGATACTCCCCCGTCGCCCACATCTCCCATAAGACTTTGCGGGCCTTTGACGGACGGTGTAGAACTTGGAATGTCCCGGTGGGTCTGCCCTGACGACGGCAGCCATCCTTACAGGGATATGATTGTGCCCTACAATTATACTATTTCCCAGGATGATTTTGCCAGGCTGTGTGATAACAGGGAAAGCGGCAGTAAGGGGCTGTATGCCGATAACATGGATAAGTATGCATTGATTCCATATGACGGGAAAATTGTCATGGTACTGGCAGTTGATATAAAACTGAACAAAGACAGCATTTTATTTGATATAGAAGACAGTGAAGATTTGACAGCTTCCCTTACGGCAGCGGTGACGCCGGACAATGCTCCCTTAAAAGATGTGGAATGGACTTCATCTGATACAAGTGTGGCGACAGTGGATGAAAATGGAACCGTAACGCGGGTGGGATTAGGAAAGGCAGTTATAAAAGCCACCACGTCGGCGCCTTATCATGCGTATGCGCCCTGTGACGTAATTGTGGCGGAAATATATCAGATTACCTATAAACTGGAGGAAGGCCAATGGAAAGAGGACGAGTCAAACCCTTCTTTTTATACATCGGAAAGTGATGAGATTATTTTACATAATCCGGTGAGAAGCGGTTACAATTTTGTGGGCTGGATTGGCACGGACTTAACGGAACCTACGCTTACCGTAAAGATACCGAAAGGCTCCGTGGGGGAGCGTGAGTATACGGCGGTCTGGGAAAAAGCAGAAGAAGGCAGCGAACCGGCAGAACCCACACCGTCCCAGCCATCTGAGCAGCCGGAGGAGAATAAACCGGAGGGGGATAAGCCGGAAAATAACGGAACGGAAGACGGCGGAAATGTGAACGGGGTAATAGTGGAGGCAAAAATAACGGTAGAGACAGAAACGATTGATATGGACAGCCATCAGGAAACGGTGGGGCAGGATGTTTCTCTTACAAATGGGACATCAGATGCCGGAAATTCCAAAACTACACGAAATCCCAGGACGGGAAGCTACATTACCTGGCTGTTTGCGGCGGCAGTTCTGTCAGCCCTCTGTATGCTGATTCTTACCTTTTGGAAAGTGAAAAGGAAAAAAAGTGCAGGGAAGAAAAAATAATATGAAAGTTATGTATACCGTTTCCATGATATTATTTTTGGGAATATTTCTTTTTTCCGTTACCGCCATTGTCTGCTATTTTAAAGACGCCGGAGAAAATAAAAGAGAAACCGAAAAGGTTATTGGGGAGGTTATGGTAGAGCCGCAGGAAAGCCATAAAGAGGAAGCGCAGGGAGAGCAGATTAATTTTAAAAAGCTAAAGGAACTTAATGCAGATGCCGTTGGCTGGATTATGTTTTACGAACCATATGTGAACTATCCGTTGGTGCAGGGTGATGATAATTCTTATTACCTGAATCATTCCTTTTACAGAAAAGAAAATGCGGCAGGCTGTATTTTTATGGACTGCCGGAATCAATCCCTGGAAGACAAAAATGTGGTAATTTATGGCCATAATATGGTGGATGATACAATGTTCGGCTCCTTAAAAGATGTATTTAAAGAAGACTTTTGGGAGCAGGAGGGAAGGGATATTATCCTGATAGCAGATACGGACAATCATATACGGAAATATCAGATTTTCAGTTACTATATTGTTGAGGATGAAGACTACTATATTACCACTGCTTTTTCCGACGACGGGGACTTTACCGAATTTTTAGACGTGATAACGTCACGAAGCTTTAAAGAGACGGATGTTACCGTCACGGCAGAGGACCATATACTTACCCTTTCTACCTGTGCAGGTACAGCCGGAATGGGAAAAAGGAGGGTTATCCATGGAAAGCTGATTGAAAATGTTTGGTATTGACTTTTTGTCCACTTGTGCTAGAATGAATTTTAGTGTGAGTGTTTAAGCAAAGGAAGGTTTTCTTATGAGAAGACAGGTATTATCTTTATTGGTTGAGAATACCGCAGGTGTTACCAGCCATATATCCGGTCTGTTCAGCAGGAGAGGTTACAATATTGACAGCTTTTCTGCCGGAGTTACAGCAGACCCCAGATACACCCGAATTACCATTGTGGCAAGTGGTGATGACCAGATTTTAGAGCAGATAGAAAAGCAGTTAGCAAAACTGGAAGATGTTTTGGATATTAAGAAGCTGGAAAACGGCAATTCCGTTACCAGAGAATTGATTCTTGTAAAAATAAGGGCGAAAGATACGGACCGCCAGGCAATTTTAAACGTAACGGAGATTTTCCACGGCAAGATTGTGGATGTTACACATGATTCTATGGTCATTGAATTAACAGGACATCAGGAAAAGCTGGATGCTTTTTTAGACCTGCTTGTGGGTTATGAGATTTTGGAACTGGCAAGAACAGGGATAACCGGATTGACCAGAGGTTCTAAAGATGTTACATTTTTGTGATTTTTTATAATTATTATATAGGAGGAAACAGCATAATGGATGCAAAAATTTATTATCAGGAAGACTGTAACTTATCATTATTAGATGGAAAAACCATCGCGATTATCGGCTACGGCAGCCAGGGACATGCACATGCATTAAACTTAAAAGAGAGCGGATGCAATGTTATCGTAGGTCTTTATGAGGGAAGCAAGTCCTGGGATAAAGCAGTAAAACAGGGATTTGAAGTATTTACCGCAGCAGAGGCAGCAAAAAGAGCAGATATCATCATGATTTTAATTAATGATGAAAAACAGGCTGACCTTTATAAAAATGATATTGAGCCAAACCTGGAAGAGGGCAATATGTTAATGTTTGCCCATGGTTTCAATATTCATTTCGGATGTATTGTACCTCCGGCAAATGTGGATGTTACCATGATTGCGCCGAAGGGACCGGGACATACGGTTCGTTCCGAGTACCAGGCAGGAAAAGGCGTGCCCTGTTTAATTGCAGTAGAGCAGGATGCATCCGGCAAGGCAAAAGATATTGCACTGGCATACGCATTGGGAATCGGCGGGGCAAGAGCCGGCGTATTGGAGACAACATTCCGTACGGAGACAGAGACAGACCTTTTCGGCGAGCAGGCAGTTCTCTGCGGCGGTGTCTGCGCATTAATGCAGGCAGGGTTTGAAACTTTGGTGGAAGCAGGGTATGACCCAAGGAATGCATATTTTGAATGTATCCATGAGATGAAATTAATTGTAGACTTAATTTATCAGTCAGGTTTTGCAGGAATGAGATATTCTATTTCCAATACTGCAGAGTACGGTGATTACATTACAGGCCCGAAGATTATCACAGAGGATACAAAGAAGGCAATGAAGCAGATTCTTTCCAATATCCAGGACGGTTCTTTTGCAAAAGAGTTCCTTTTGGATATGTCCCCGGCAGGAAAGCAGGTTCATTTCAAAGCTATGCGTAAATTAGCTTCCGAGCATCCCTCTGAAAAGGTGGGCGAGGAAATTCGTAAATTATATAGCTGGAATAACGAAGAAGACAAATTTATCAATAATTAAAGAAAAGGGCAGACTTCCTTTGGAAATCTGCCTTTTTATACCCGTCAGCCAAATGATTTGCCCAGGCATCCTCTATTTCAAGGGGAATGCAAATCATTTGGCAAATGTGTATACTCTGGAGTATAAATCATAGGGGCATGGTAAAATTCAATAAACTGCTTTAAGGAGGTCATGGATTTTTCCGGATTTTTGTACACAAACCCCACTTCACGTTTTTTAATAGGGACATGAAGGGGGATTTCCATTAAAGTGCCGGATTTTAATTCATCCTGCACAAAACTTCGGATGACGCAGGCAATACCCACACCGATTTTTGCAAATTCAATGAGAAGATCCATATTGGAAATATCAATGGAATCCTGTACGGTAATATGGTTTTGCTGTAAGTAGTTGTCAATATACTGCCTTGTTATATTATTTTTATCAAGCATCATAAGGGTGGCGTTTTGCAGAATATGGTTTCTTGGAACGCCTCTTGTTTTTAAGTTCCTCAGATAGTCTTTTGCCGCCACGAAAATATCTTCAATTTCTGCCACATGGTCAAAATTCATATTTTTTATGTTTTCCGGCTTTCCCACCAGCCCGATATCAATTTTATCTTCTTCCAACAGCTTTAACGTCTCATTGGTGGACTGGCAGTTTATAGATATATTAATATGGGGATGGAGTTTGATAAAATTTTTTAAATAGGGGAGTAAAAGGTATTTGCATAAGGTTGTGCTCACCCCGATTTTCAAATGTCCCACACCCAGTTCAATGGAACGGTGAAGTTTTTCTTCCCCTAAGGTTAAGGTGTCAAAGGCGTCTTTTACGTAAGTATACAAAAGAGCCCCTTCCTCTGTGAGGGCAACTCCCCTGGAACTTCTTGCAAATAGTTTACAGCCTATATTTTCTTCCAGCTTCTGAATGGATTTGCTGATGGCAGGCTGGCTGATAAAAAGTTCCTTGGCGGCTTTGGAAATATTTCCCGTATTTGCCACGGTATAAAAAATCCTGTATGCAGATAAGTTCTGGCTCATATGTGTGCACCTGTCTTTCAAAAAACTTCTATAACTTAAAATTATAATAAATATATTTAATATGTATTTCTATTATAACAAATCCTATGCTATAATGCAATCAAATACCACGTTGCAAGCAACGAGGTATTTGATCCCCGCGGCAGACGTCAAATGCCTGCAGGCAGTCACTTGGCTCGTTGCCCGCGGAAATAAAGATAAGATAAACACTCACACAAAAAAAATAAAGGAGGATTCATTGCATGGGAATGACAATGACGCAGAAGATTCTGGCAGCGCATGCAGGCCTTAAATCTGTGCAGGCTGGCCAATTAATTGAGGCAGATTTAGACCTTGTACTGGGCAATGACATTACGTCCCCGGTAGCCATCCATGAGATTGAGAAAATGAAGACGGACGGTGTATTCCATAAGGACAAAATTGCTCTTGTTATGGATCATTTTATACCTAACAAAGATATAAAATCCGCCCAGCATTGTAAATGTGTCCGGGAATTTGCCTGTAAACACGATATTACAAATTATTTTGACGTGGGAGAGATGGGGATTGAACATGCCCTCCTGCCTGAGAAAGGGCTGACCGTTGCCGGGGATGTGATTATTGGGGCAGATTCTCATACATGTACCTACGGGGCGTTGGGGGCATTTTCCACAGGCGTAGGCTCCACGGATATGGCTGCGGGAATGGCAACAGGAAAAGCATGGTTTAAAGTCCCTTCCGCTATAAAATTTAATCTTACCGGAAAGCCGGGGAAATGGATTGGCGGCAAAGATATTATTCTGCACATTATAGGAATGATTGGTGTGGATGGGGCACTGTACAAATCCATGGAGTTTGTGGGAGACGGTATAAAATACCTTTCCATGGACGACCGTTTTACCATTGCCAATATGGCAATTGAGGGAGGCGGCAAAAACGGGATTTTCCCGGTGGATGAAATATGTGAAGCGTATATGAAAGAGCACTCCACCCGGCCTTACAAGGTATATCAGGCAGACGAAGACGCTGTGTATGATGAGGAATATACCATTGACCTTAGCACATTAAAACCAACGGTGGCTTTCCCCCATCTGCCGGAAAACACGAAAACCATTGACGAGGCAGGGGATATTAAAATCGACCAGGTTGTCATCGGTTCCTGTACAAACGGGCGTCTTAACGACCTTCGCATTGCAGGGGAAATTTTAAAAGGGAAAAAAGTAAAAAAAGGACTGCGTGTTATTGTGATTCCTGCCACCCAGAAGGTTTATCTGGATGCCATGGAAGAAGGGCTTCTTAAGACTTTTATTGAGGCAGGAGCCATTGTGAGCACTCCTACCTGCGGTCCATGCCTTGGAGGCTATATGGGCATTCTTGCGGAAGGAGAGAGGTGTGTTTCTACCACAAACCGTAATTTTGTAGGCCGTATGGGCCATGTGGATTCTGAAATTTACCTTGCAAGTCCTGCCGTTGCGGCGGCAAGTGCCATTACCGGGAAGATTTCTTCACCGGAGGAAGTTTAGGAGGTTAGGAATATGAAAGCAGCAAGGGGAACTGTTTTTAAGTATGGAAACAATGTGGATACGGATGTAATTATTCCTGCAAGATATTTAAATTCTTCGGATCCAAAAGAATTAGCTCTTCATTGCATGGAAGATATCGATAAGGAATTTATCAAAAAAGTTAAAAACGGGGACATTATTGTGGCAGAAAAGAATTTTGGATGTGGTTCCAGCCGTGAACATGCCCCCATTGCCATTAAGGCAGCCGGGGTAAGCTGTGTCATCGCAGAGACTTTTGCCAGAATTTTTTACCGTAATGCCATTAATATAGGCCTTCCCATTGTGGAATGTAAAGAGGCAGCGGCAGAGATTAACCCGGGAGACGAAGTGGAAGTGGACTTTGATACGGGAGTGATTACTGATAAGACCACAAAAAAATCTTATCAGGGTCAGGCATTCCCTGAATTTATGCAGAAAATCATTGACTGCGAAGGGCTTGTAAATTATATTAACCAAAAGTAAAACTGGTAAAGGCGGGGAAAAACATCCCCGCCTTTATAAATGGAAGAGATGCAGAAATTATTTTTTCTTTAAGTTCCGCATAATATGAAGCAGTTGGTCGGCTTTTCTCTGTTCTTCCGGGTTCATATTCTGTTTTAAAATTTCCACAATTAAATCCGTTTCGTTTGGGGTAAAAGAAATGCCTTCTTTTTTTGCAGCATTGGCAGCCCCAAGAATCATATTGGACATTTCCTTTGCATTGCCGGATTTATTCTGGGCAGCAAATTTCATAAGAAATTCCAGCTTTTCAGGAGAAATATTTGATAAATTTCTGTTATTTTTTAAAAAATTGTAATCCATACAGACTCCTTTTTAAATTGGGTTTGTATCGCCAAAGGAAAACATGGAAAATGCCCCAAGGAGCATATCAATGGATTCCTGCTGTGCCGGCGTACAAAATTTTTTTAAGTCATTTAAAAGCGCTATATTCCGTTCTCCCGGGTCGTCGGAGGAGCATATGCTCATGGAAGCGGGAGGGCTTTCAAATATGCTGACAGCATTTCTTAATTCTAAGAATTTCACCATGACGGCAAAATTTTTCTGCCGGGAGGGACTGAGATAGGGAATCACTGTTTTTAAAATCTGGATATTCCTGTTCTGGGTTTCCAAATCAAAGGCAGTGGGGGTAAATTCGTTGTTATTTTCCTGTTCCATAAAAATCCTTTTTTATTAAAGTATGTAAAAATCCCGGATTTAGTACATGAAAAGACGAAACATTTTATAGTAAATGCATTAAGTAAATGCGTTTACTATAAATAACTGATGCACACGATTGCAATAGGAAAGCCGATTTCAGCGTCTTGCAATCGGCGCAATAGCATTAAAGGATGTCCTGAACAGTTACCAGTATTTTTACATATAGTAAGAAAAAAGGAGTTTTTTATGGGACGGTTAGTCATTGACGGAGAAAATGTATATGAACTGGACGAGGAATGTTTAAGGGAGAAAAGCAAAAAAAAGGAGGAAAAAGAAAAAGATTTGCAGAAAAAAGATAAAAATAAACGAAATTAAAACGGGGAAGCAAAAGCTTCCCCGTGAAATGGTATGCCGGCTGATTCTTAGCAACCAAATCCGCATCCGCCACAGCAGAGTAACAACAGGATAATCCAGATACAACTGTTGCCTTCTTCGCAGCCGCCGCATCCGCTGCCGCCAAAAAAGCCGCCGTTGCCGTTGCCATTGCATAAGCAAAGCAGAACGATGAGCCAAAGAATAGAGCCGCATCCGCCTCCGTTTGTGCATCCACATCCGCCACAGTTTGTTGCTGCTAAATCACTCATTTAGAAATCCTCCATTATTGATTGTTTACACTGTATCATATGTAGAGGGCTTGTAAGTGTTTCCATGTGGAAAAGCTAAAAATTTTTTTTTGCAGATTCATTCCCGCGGACAACAGCCATAATAGTAACGGAAAATTCCTTGACGATAAAGAAATAATTGTATACAATCGTATTTAGAATAAAATGAGGAGGATACAAAGTATGGAAAAAATTAAAATGACAACACCCTTAGTTGAGATGGACGGAGATGAAATGACAAGGATTCTCTGGGCAATGATTAAAGAGGAGTTACTTCTTCCTTTTATTGATTTAAAGACAGAATATTATGATTTGGGCTTAGAATGCCGCAACGAGACAAATGACCAGGTAACCATAGATTCCGCCAATGCCACAAAAAAATACGGCGTGGCTGTAAAATGCGCTACCATCACTCCAAACGGGGCAAGAATGGATGAGTACAAGTTAAAAGAGATGTGGAAAAGCCCGAACGGAACCATCCGCGCCATGTTGGACGGCACGGTATTCCGTTCCCCTATTGTGGTAAAGGGAATAGAGCCATGTGTGAAAAACTGGAAAAAACCCATCACCATTGCAAGACATGCCTATGGTGATGTATACAAGGCAACAGAGATGAAAATTCCTGCAGCCGGAAAAGTGGAGCTTGTATATACCCCAGAGAATGGAAAAGAAGAAAGAGAGTTAATCCACAACTTTACAGGCGCCGGTGTAGTCCAGGGACAGCATAATCTGGAGGATTCCATTGAAAGTTTTGCCAGAAGCTGTTTTACCTACGCTTTAGATGTAAAACAGGATTTATGGTTTGCCACAAAAGACACCATTTCCAAGAAATATGACCATACCTTTAAAGATATTTTTCAGGAAATTTTTGATAAAGACTATAAGGATGCCTTTGAGAAGGCGGGCATCACATATTTTTATACCCTTATTGATGATGCGGTGGCAAGAGTCATGAAATCTGAAGGAGGCTATATCTGGGCATGCAAAAACTATGACGGGGATGTGATGAGCGACATGATTAGTTCCGCTTTTGGTTCCCTTGCCATGATGACTTCCGTGTTAGTTTCCCCTCAGGGCTACTATGAGTATGAGGCAGCCCACGGAACGGTTCAAAGACATTACTATAAACATTTAAAGGGGGAGGAAACCTCCACCAACTCCGTAGCAACCATCTTTGCATGGAGCGGTGCATTAAGGAAACGGGGAGAGCTGGATAAATTGCCAAAGCTTATGGAGTTTGCGGACAAACTGGAACATGCCTGCATTAAAACCATTGAAGAGGGAAAAATGACAAAAGATCTGGCGCTTATTACATCATTAAAAAATCCCACTGTATTAAACAGCAAAGGATTTATTTTAGAAATCCGTAAAACATTAGAGGAAAGTTTATCATGATTTTAGCCTGTCAAAATATAAAAAAGTCCTTTGGTACGGATGAAATATTGAAAAACGTATCCTTCCATATGGAGGAAAATGAAAAAACAGCTATTATTGGAATTAACGGCGCAGGAAAGTCCACGCTGCTTAAGATTATTATGGGGGAACTTTCCCCTGACGAAGGAGAAATAGTTCTTTCAAAAAATACTACGGTAGGTTACCTTGCCCAATACCAGGATGTATCCGGCAGACGCACGATTTTACAGGAGGTATTGTCCGCCAGGGCAGAACTTCTCTCCATGGAACAACAGCTTCGTGATATGGAAGATGCCATGCATCATCTATCCAGTGATGAATTAACAGGGCATTTGGAGAAATATAACCGTTTGCAGCACGATTTTGAATTGAAAGACGGCTATGCCTACCGCAGTGAAGTCACCGGTGTGATTCGCGGGCTTGGATTTTCCCAGGAGGATTTTAACAGGGAGATTGCCACATTATCAGGCGGTGAGAAAACCAGGGTTGCCCTGGGCAGGCTTTTAGTGTCAAAGCCGGAATTATTGATATTGGACGAGCCTACCAACCATCTGGATATGTCAAGTATATCCTGGCTTGAAACATTTTTAAGCAACTACAAGGGGGCGGTGCTCATTGTCAGCCATGACCGTTACTTTTTGGATAAAATTGTGACAAAAGTAGTGGAACTGTATTTACACCAGTCATCGGTTTTTATGGGAAATTATTCCGATTATGCCAGGAAAAAAGCACTGCTTCGGGAAGCGCAGCTAAAGGCATATTATAACCAACAGCAGGAGATTAAACATCAGGAAGAGGTGATTGCCCGGTTAAAATCTTTTAACCGGGAGAAATCCATTAAGCGGGCGGAAAGCAGAGAGAAAATGCTGGATAAAGTAGAACGGTTAGAAAAGCCCGTAGAGGAGCATACCCAGATTAAAATTCATTTAGAGCCGAATATTACCAGCGGCAATGATGTGCTTTTGGTGGAGGATATTTCCAAGACTTTTGAGAATAACCTTCTTTTTTCCCATATATCCTTTGAGATAAAACGGGGAGAACGGGTGGCGTTAATCGGCGATAACGGTACGGGAAAAACCACCATACTAAAAATGATTAATGAGATGGTTCCTTTAGATACAGGGAAAATCACTTTGGGAACCAATGTGCATATTGGATATTATGACCAGGAGCATCAAGTGCTTTCCGATGATAAAACTTTGTTTGATGAGATTTCAGACGCGTATCCCGGGCTTACCAACACCCAGGTTCGGAATATCCTGGCAGCTTTTTTATTTACGGATGATGATGTATTTAAGCGGATTTGTGATATCAGCGGCGGGGAAAAGGGAAGAGTTTCCCTTGCCAAGCTTATGCTCTCGGAAGCAAATTTTTTAATATTAGATGAGCCTACCAACCATTTGGACATTACTTCTAAGGAAATATTGGAAACGGCATTAAATCATTATACCGGAACCGTGTTTTTCGTCAGCCATGACCGTTATTTTATAAATAAGACGGCAACCCGCATCTTAGACCTTACCCAGGGAACAATTGTGAATTATATCGGCAATTATGATTACTATCTGGAAAAACATGATACTGCCATGGAGCATGTGCCCATCCCGCAGGAGGATGTAAAAGTACAGAAGAAAAACGAGGCTGGGAAGGCAGACTGGAAACAGCAAAAGGAAGAACAGGCGCGGATTCGCAAAAAAGCGGCGGAGTTAAAACGTACGGAGGAACGAATCGGGGAGCTAGAAGAGGAAGCGTCGGCTTTAAATCAACAGCTTAATCTGCCGGAGAATGCTACCAATTCTGCAAAATTAAATGAGATTAACGGGAAACTGACAGAAGTTAATGATGAATTGGAGTCATTATATGAACAGTGGGAGAAATTAGCGGAGTAACGGTAGGATTATTTTACTTGAACTTCAACTTGTCTTTTCCCTTTAACTTTTGGGAAAAGGATTGGTGATAAGCAAAAACAGCTAATAATTAAATCGTATCTGTTCAGTATCTTTGCACGCCTGAATCATGTTCTTACGCCTCAAACAGCAAGTGTTTGAGGCTGTAATAGACAGTCCATTAAATTAATATAATTGTGGATAAATATGTTTATAAAGTGGATAAACTGCTTAATCATAATTATTAAATGAGAATTAAACCACATAAAATTAAATGAAAGTTAAAAAATCCGCCATTTCTGCTAAGGCAGATTTTTCACACATTGACACAAAGCCCGTTAATTACTATAATCGTATCTATGGGGTACAAAGCAGATACAAATGAGCTATCATATGACATATCAGGAGGACCGGAATTTGGAGAAGGAGATTTCACAGGCAGTAATCCGAAGAATGCCAAGATATTACAGGTATTTAGGGGATTTAATAGATGCAGGAATTGAAAGAATCTCATCAAACGATTTAAGCTCAAGAATGAATGTAACCGCTTCACAGATTCGCCAGGATTTAAATAATTTTGGAGGGTTTGGACAGCAGGGGTACGGATATAACGTACAATACTTATATGATGAGATAGGTAAAATCTTAGGGGTAAATGAAAAACATAATATTATTATTGTTGGGGCAGGAAATTTAGGCCAGGCATTGGCAAATTACGTAAAATTTGAGAAATTTGGATTTGTAACCATTGCATTATTTGACGTAGATACAAAGTTAAAAGGGCAGAAAGTAAGAAATATAGAAATCCATATGTTAGAGGAATTGGAGGATTTTGTGAAAAACAATACCGTGGATATTGCAGCCCTTACCATGCCAAAAGCAAAAGCCGAGGCAATTGCCAGCCAGCTTGTGGAACTGGGGGTTCGTGCAATCTGGAATTTTGCCCATGTGGATTTAAAAATGGAAAATAAAAATGTAGTGGTGGAAAATGTACATCTTTCCGACAGTTTAATGCAGCTATCCTACAACATTGCAAAAAACCGTCAGGAATAAGAGGGCAGTTAAATTGGAAGAAGAATTAAAAGATGCGTTAAAATCCCAGAAAATACCGATTTTGGTGTTAGACCAGAAATGGCACAGGCTCTTTGCGGTAACCGGAAAGAATGATGCCATAAAAGAACTGGAGAGCCGGTTAAATGAACTGTTAAAAAAACAGGGGCAGATAAATAATGACAGCAAAGATTTAAAAAAACTGAAAAGCACTCTCATGGAAAGCATTGTGGTAAACATGGACGGTGCCAGTGAAAATGCCAAAAACCTTTCAAAACGTAAATTAGAGGAAAATAAGCGCCTCATTGAGGAAATCAATGAAAAGTTAGAAGCATTAGAGGACGAAGCCATGGAAATTCCCAGGCAGATTCATTCTGTCAATCAGAAATTGATGTATGAAAGTATTCAGTTTTGTTATCATATCTTAAAGAATAATACAGAGAAAATTGAAGAAATATCCCAATGGATTACCCAGGTCCGCATTGACCTTAAGAAAAATATTATAAAAAAACAGAACTGCGAGACAAACAGCAAAGAAATTTACTCTTATATGCATGGTATCTTAGGCCCGGAAGTGATAGAGGCCTTTGATAAGGAACATGAGGACATTAAACTTGCCATATGGGAGAAAAAACAGGAAGAGAATAAGCCGCAGGGAAATTAAAAAAAGGATTGGTATATGAAATATCTGGTAGACAGTAAGGAAATGAAACAGTTAGACAAAAATACAATTGAATATTTCGGCATACCTTCCCTGGTATTAATGGAACGTGCCGCTTTAAGCGTGTATGGGGAGATAAAAAAACGCTTTGGAAAAGATAAGCATATCCTTATCATCTGTGGCGCAGGCAACAACGGAGGGGACGGCCTTGCCATAGCACGGCTGTTGTTTTTAGACGGGTATCCTGTACATATTTATATGCCCATGCATCCAAAGAAAATGACGGAAGAGACAAAATGCCAATACCAAACCGGGGAGAAATACGGGATTCCCATAGTGGAAAAACTGGAAAAGGATTACGATATTATTATAGATGCACTTTTTGGCATCGGTTTATCCCGCCCCTTAGAAGGGGAGTTTAAAGAATTAGTGGGCTGGTGCAACAAAGCAAAGGCAGTGCGCATTGCAGTGGATATGCCAAGCGGCATAAGTGCAGATACAGGGGCCGTTTTAGGGGAAGCCTTTTTGGCGGATATGACGGTTACATTTGGATTTGCCAAGGCGGGGCAGATGGTTTATCCGGGGGCTGGTTTTTGCGGAGAACTGATTGTTGCAGATATTGGCATTGATGATAAAAGCATGTTGGATGCACTGCCTTCCCTGTGTTGTTTAGAAGACAGTGATATTTCAGAAAAATTTCCAAAAAGAAAGAAGGATTCCAATAAGGGAAGTTTCGGGAAAGTTTTGGTGATTGCAGGCTCAAATACAATGGCGGGGGCGGCATGGTTTTCCGGGAAGGCGGCATATTTAAGCGGCTGCGGTTTGGTGGGGATTTTTACGCCGGAGAAAAACAGGGATATTCTGCTGACAAAACTGCCGGAGGCAATTGTTACGGATTACAGCCAGGATTCTTTTGATGTATCGCTGCTTTGTGAAAAAATAAACTGGGCGGATGTGATTTTGGCAGGCCCCGGGATAGGTTTAAGCCATACGGCAGAAATCATCATACAAGAGGTATTAAGCCAGAAAGAAAAACCGGTGGTTTTAGATGCGGACGGTCTGAATATCATTGCGAAAAATCCGGCATTGCTGAAAAAAACAAAGGCAGATGTAATAATCACTCCCCATTTAGGAGAGATGAGCCGTCTTACGGGAAGAGAAATTTCCCTGATAAAAGAAAACCTTATCCACAGTGCAAAAAGTTTTGCAGAAAAATATCATGTGGTATGTGTGTTAAAAGATGCCAGAACCGTAATTGCCTCCCGGGAGAACTGCTGCATAAACCCTTCCGGCTGCAACGGCATGGCATCAGGAGGCAGCGGAGATGTGCTTGCAGGGCTTATAGCAGGGATTTTGGCACAAAATAAAACACCCATGGAGGCTGCAGCCCTTGGGGCTTATATCCATGGCAGGGCAGGGGAAGCCGCAGCCAGGTTACAGGGAAATGCCTCTATGCTTGCCAGCGACATATTAAATCAGATTCCCCAGGTGATAAAGGAGTTGACCCAGGAAGGAAATGGAAGAATTAAAACCCATATATAACAGGGCATATGCCCGTATAAATCTGGATTCCATTCATTTTAATATGGAATCCATGCGCAGAAAAATTTCCGAAAAAACAGGCATTATGGCAGTTGTAAAAACAGACGGATACGGCCATGGGGCAGTGGAGATTGCAAAAGAGATAGAAGGTTATGATTATCTTATGGGATTTGCCGTGGCAACGCCGGAGGAAGCATTTATTCTCCGCCGTCATAATATTCAAAAGCCCATCCTTATTCTCGGGTACAGTTTTCCCGAGCATTACGGGCAGATAATAAAAGAAGATATCCGTTCCTGTGTATTTTCCCGTAAAACGGCGGAACTTTTATCCAAAGAGGGGGAAAAACAAAATAAAAATGTAAAAATCCACATTGCCGTAGATACCGGCATGAGCCGTATCGGTTATCAGGTGTGTGAGTCTTCTGCCCTTAAGATAAAAGAGATTGCCCATATGCCTTTTATTGATATAGAGGGACTGTTTACCCATTTTGCCAGGGCGGACGAAACAGATAAGACATCCGTTTACAAACAACTGGAACTTTACCGGGATATGCTAAAGATGCTTGATGAACAGGGGGTATCCATACCGATAAAGCATTGTTCCAACAGCGCAGGAATTGCAGAAATTCCACAGGCAAATTTTGACATGGTGCGTGCCGGCATCATTCTTTATGGCTTGTGGCCATCCCCCCAGGTAAGCCGGGAATCCATTGCATTAAAGCCTGTGATGGAGATAAAAAGCAGGATTATCCATATAAAGCCCTTGGAAAAGGGGCGGTGCGTCAGCTACGGCGGTACATACAGGATGGAAGAAGACGGGGTGGTGGCAACCATTCCGGTAGGTTACGGGGACGGATACCCAAGAAGCTTATCCGGCAGGGGCTATGTGTTAATTCACGGGAAATCCGCTCCCATATTGGGCAGGGTGTGTATGGACCAGTTTATGGTGGATGTATCCAAAATCCCGGAAGCAAAATTGTATGATGAGGTTACACTTTTGGGAGAAGACAACGGAAATACCATAACCATGGAGGAATTAGGAGAAATTTCAGGACGTTTTAACTATGAGTTTGCCTGTAACATAGGCAAAAGGATACCCAGGGTTTTCTATAAAAACAACAGACAGGTTTACGTAAAAAATTATTTTTCCGAATAACTGTATAAAATATGTAATTCTGGAAATACTCTTCCTATCAAAACCATTATAAAATTAAGATAGGAAGTGTGATTATGGCAATTCACAGAGGCGATATTTATTATGCAGATTTACGTCCGGTTATCGGTTCAGAGCAGGGAGGCGTGCGTCCTGTGCTTATAATACAAAATGATGTGGGAAACCGGCACAGCCCCACAGTTATCTGTGCGGCTATTACCTCACAGATGCATAAGGCAAAGCTGCCTACCCATGTGGAGCTTAACAGCAGCGAATATGACCTGGTGAAAGATTCCGTGATTCTTTTAGAGCAGCTCCGAACAATAGATAAAAAGCGTCTGAAAGACAAAGTATGTCATTTAGACAGCAACATGCTCTTTAAAGTAGATAAGGCATTGGAAGTCAGTCTGGAATTATTAGCTACATAAACTTGACGAAACTGCCGGTTAATGGTATATTTCAAATGTTTATATCTAATAGAGCAATAATATTACGAAATGGAGAATATGTATGGATGATGGTGGGAGTCCTTATATAGGGCTGATATTATTTTTGTTAGTTGCAGTACACATGATATTTTATGGATTTTTAGCGGCTCTTGAAAATCAGAATGAGAGCATGTTGGAAAAAGAGGCAAAAGACGGAAACAAAAAGGCAGACTTTCTGCTTAAGCTGATGGATAAACCCATCAGCGGTGTACATACGGTTCAGTTTTTACTGACAGGTTTGAATTTGTGCGTGGGATTTTTTATTGTGCAGGGATGCAGCCTGAAACTGAAAATTGCCTGGTTTGTAGTTTTTTGGTTCTGCATTCTTATCCTGGGCATTTACATGCCCTCAAAAATTGCCGCCTGGCGTGCTTTCTCATGGGGCGGCAATCTGGCAGGATTTATGAATGTGTGCATTAAAGTCTGTTTCCCCTTTGTGTGGGTGTCAGAACAGATAGCCAACATGTTTGTGCGGTTTGTGGGAATTGACCCCAATGAAAATTTAGATGACGTGACAGAGGAAGAAATTATTTCCATGGTAAAAGAAGGTCATGAACAGGGCGTCCTTATGGAAAGCGAAGCGGAGATGATTCATAATATCTTTGAATTTGGAGATAAGGAAGCAAAGGATATCATGACCCACCGGAAAAATATTTTTGCCCTGGACGGCACGATTACCTTTGGGGAAGCCTTAGATTTGCTGGTGGAAAGCAATAATTCAAGAGTTCCTGTGTATGTGGATGACATTGACAATATCATTGGAGTCCTGCACATTAAAGAAGCCCTGCTTTTTGCCAGGAATCCTGAGTATTACGATAAACAGATTAAGGATATGAAAGATTTGGTCCGCAACGTGGATTTCATACCGGAAACCAGAAATATTAATCTGCTGTTTCAGGAGATGCAGGCAGAGAAGAACCATATGGTGATTGTTGTGGACGAATATGGACAAACTTCCGGCATTGTGGCAATGGAGGATATTATCGAAGTTATTGTGGGAGATATTTTAGACGAACATGATGTGGAAGAAAAACTCATTATAAAACAGTATAACGGCAGCTACATTATGAGCGGCATGGCAGATTATGAGGACGTTGCCAAGGTTTTGGATTTTCCCCAGGAGGAAGAGGAGGATTCATACGAAACATTAAACGGGTTTTTAATATCCAGAATTGATAAAATCCCCGGTGACAATGATAAAATAACCGTCAATGCCAACGGATATAGTTTTAAAGTACTAAAAATTGAAAATAAAATGATTCAGAAAGTTTTAGTTACGGAGCTTTCAGAGGGCATGATGCATCAGGAATCACCAGAAGGGCAGGAGAAGTCCTTGTCAGAAACGGAAATTGATGATAAAATGAAAAGAAAAAACAGATAGAAAAGAGGATGATGTATGTCAGGACATTCCAAATTTGCCAACATCAAGCATAAGAAAGAGAAAAATGATGCGGCAAAGGGAAAGATATTTACAATTATCGGGCGGGAAATTGCCATTGCAGTAAAAGAGGGGGGCCCTGACCCGGCAAATAACAGTAAATTAAGAGATGTGATTGCAAAAGCCAAATCCAATAATATGCCCAATGATACCATTGAGCGGGGTATTAAAAAAGCGGCAGGGGATATGGGCAATGTAAATTATGAGCAGGTTACATATGAAGGCTATGGACCAAGCGGCACGGCAATTATAGTCAAGGCATTGACAGACAATAAAAACCGTACCGCGGCAAATGTGCGAAATGCGTTTTCCAAAGGCGGAGGAAGTATTGGTACCCAGGGATGCGTGTCTTATATGTTTGAGGAAAAGGGACAGATTATAGTAGACAGGGAAGAATGCGAAACGGAAGCGGACGATTTGATGATGATGGCATTAGACGCCGGAGCAGATGATTTTGCCGAGGAGGAGGACAGTTTTGAAATCCTTACCTCACCGGAAAATTTTTCTGCCGTAAGGGAGGCATTAGAGCAGGAGAAAATCCCCATGGCAAATGCAGAAATCACCATGCTGCCTCAAACGTATGTAACTTTATCGGAGGAAGCAGACTTAAACAATATTCAGCGGATTCTTGATTTTTTAGATGAAGATGATGATGTTCAGGAAGTGTATCATAACTGGGATGAATAAGAAAATCTCATAGGAGGGTAAAGAAATGAAAAAAATACTTTTTGCCACGTCAGAGTGCGTTCCGTTCATTAAAACAGGCGGGCTTGCCGATGTATGTGGCGCATTGCCAAAGGAGTTTTCCAAAGACGAATGGGATGTACGGGTTGTACTGCCCATGTATAGCTGCATACCGGAGCATTTCAGGAACAACTTTGAGTATATCACCAATTTCTACATGGGAACGGGAAGTTATATCCCCAGGAAATATGTTGGTATCTTTAAGTATGTACTGGATGGCATTACCTATTATTTCATTGATAATCAGGAATATTTTAACTGTTTCCAGATTTATGGGAATATCCGTTATGATATCGAAAAATTCTGTTTCTTTGACAAAGCCGTATTATCTATTTTAAAGGCTATTGATTTCCGGCCGGATTTAATTCACTGTCATGACTGGGAGACAGGTTTTATCCCGGTATATTTAAAAAATGAGTTCAGCGCAGATTCTTTCTACTGGAATATTAAGACAATTATCACCATCCACAACCTGCAGTTCCAGGGAGTGTGGGATATTCAGACTATGAGAGGGCTCACCGGATTCGGGGCACACCTTTTTACTCCTGATAAATTAGAGTTTAAAAAGGATGCCAATATGTTAAAAGGCGGCCTTGTCTATGCGGATTACATTACAACTGTAAGTAATTCCTATGCCAACGAGATTCAGACGCCGGAATACGGGGAAGGGTTAAACGGCCTTCTTGCCGCAAGGCATTATGATATGCAGGGAATTGTAAATGGCATTGATTATGATGTTTACAATCCTGCCACAGACCCTAAGATTTATGCCACATATGATTCAGAATCTTTCCGCCAGAAAAAGGCACAGAATAAGGTAAAGATTCAGCAGGAATTAGGTCTGGCTGTGGATAAGAAGAAGTATATGATTGGCCTTATTTCCAGGCTTACGGACCAAAAGGGATTAGACTTAATCAGCTACATGATGGATTACATTGCAGACGATTACACCCAGTTTGTGATTATCGGAACAGGTGACGTGAAATATGAAAACATGTTCCGCCACTATGCATGGAAATATCCTGACAGGATTTCCGCCAATATTTGTTATTCCGATGATTTGGCACATAAATTATATGCGGCTGCAGATGCATTCTTAATGCCCTCCCGCTTTGAACCATGCGGATTGACACAGTTGATTTCCTACCGTTACGGAACAGTGCCCATTGTCCGTGAGACAGGAGGGTTAAAAGATACGGTGGACGCCTTTAACGAGTATGAGAATACGGGAGAAGGCTTCTCATTCCGCAATTATAATGCAGATGAAATGTTAGCTACTGTCAATTATTCCAAACATATTTATTTTGACAGGAAACGCCAGTGGAACCAGATGGTAGAGAGAGGAATGGGAATGGATTATTCCTGGAAGGCTTCCAAAGAAAAATACCAGAATTTGTATAATTACCTCTTAGGATATTAACAGGAAACCGGGATATACTATAAAAAAATGGAGAGGGTGGTAAAACACCCTCTTTTCATGTATATTCCGGAGGTAATTATGAGCGAAACAAATAAAGCAGATACAATAAAAGAATATGGACAGGCAGTGTTAGACAACCCCAAAAGAAATCATCATATTCATCTACTAAGCGTTATCGGTGAAATCGAAGGCCATGAATGTCTGCCAAGCACCACGAAAACAACAAAATATGAACATGTACTGCCTCAGCTTGCAGTCATTGAAGACAGTGAAGACGTGGACGGGCTGCTTCTGATTTTAAATACGGTAGGCGGAGACGTGGAGAGCGGCCTTGCCATAGCAGAGATGGTATCAAGTATCAGTAAGCCCTCTGTGTCCTTGGTTTTAGGCGGTTCCCATTCCATCGGCGTACCCCTGGCAGTGTCTACGGATTACTCCTTTATTGTCCCTTCCGGCACCATGGTAATCCATCCTGTGCGTATGAGCGGCACGGTGATTGGGGCAAAACAGACCTATGACTATTTTAAACAGATGCAGGATCGGATTTTAACCTTTATAGAGCGCCATTCCAATGCAAGATTAGAGCAGTTGGAACAGATGATGATGAATACCGATATGCTCTCCAAGGATTTAGGAACCATATTGGTGGGGGAAGACGCGGTAAAAGAGGGCCTGATTAACCAGGTAGGGGGCATCAGGGAGGCTGTATCCAAAATACACGAGCTGATTGATGCTTCAAAATAAAAAAATTAAAAAAAATAATTAAAAACCAGATAATGACAATCCGACTGAAATATGCTAGACTAAGAAGTGATTGAATTTTATATTCAGGAGGTAGATTATGTCATTTTTACAAGCGATTATAATGGGAATTATCCAGGGGTTGACAGAATTTCTTCCGGTGAGCAGTTCCGGGCATCTGGCTTTATTCAAAATTTTGTTCCATGTGGAGACGGATACGGGGATTTTGTTTGATGTCCTGCTGCATCTTGGTACTTTAGCCGCAATTTTTGTCGCTTTTTACAAGGATATCTTTGAGATGTTTAAAGAAGGCGTGGATTTGATTGTTGATTTCTTTAAAAACATAGGTATTTTTGTGGGAAACGTGATTCACAGGTCAGATAATCCTTACTACAAGCTGGTGGATTCTTCTTACCGTAAGTTTGTAATGCTGGTGATTGTGTCCACAATTCCCACAGGAATCATTGGGGTTGTGGGGGCAAATGTGGTGGAAGCCGCCGCAACAACTTTGTTGGTGCCGGGAATCTGCCTGGTGATTACTTCCGTATTGCTGTTTATTTCAGACAGGGCAAAAGACGGGAAAAAGACGCCAAAAAATGTCACATACTCCAACGCGTTTTTTATCGGCATCTGTCAGGGATTTGCAACCCTGCCCGGGCTGTCCCGCTCAGGAACCACCATTACCGCATGTTTATTAAGCGGATTTAACCGTAAATTTGCGGTGAAATATTCTTTTATTATGTCTATTCCCGCAGTGCTTGGGGCAGTAATTTTAGAAGTCAAAGATATTGCGGGGCTTAATATTACGCCTGTGGAAGCGGGAAGTTATGCTGCCGGAGTGTTGTGCGCGGCGGTAGTAGGATATATCTGTATTAAAACCATGCTTGTAGTAGTGCGCAATAAGAAATTTACGATTTTTGCAGTGTATTGCCTGATTGTGGGATTGATTTCAATCGGCGGATATTTTTATACACTATAAAAGACAAGGAGCAGTGGAAAAGTTATGGCATCTGAGAGGAAGAAAACTCAGACAAACCGGAGAAAAACATCATCCAGAAAGAAAAACAGTAAAAAGACACAGGAATTGACTTTTGAGAGCGAAATAATCTTATGGATACTTCTTGCAGTTTCCATTTTGCTGTTTATCAGCAATTTCGGCATCGGGGGCAAAGTGGGAAACGCGGCAAGTTCCTTAATTTTCGGCTTGTTTGGATTTTTAGCATACATATTTCCCATTCTGTTATTTGTAGGGGCATGTTTTATTATTTCCAATAAAAATAACCATTTTGCTATTTTTAAATTTGTGGCATGTATTTTGTTATTTTTTTCTCTGTGCATGTTTGCCCAGCTTTTAATTGAGAAACAGGGGACGGAAAGTTCCGAAATCATTAAAAATGCATATACATATGGCGCTGCTTTTAAAAAGGGCGGTGGGGCATTAGGAGGTATTTTTGTATGGCTCTGTGCCCCGAATTTCGGGACTTTCGGCTCTTTTGTAATCAGTATTGCAGTGATGATTATTTCCGTGGTGTTAATTACGGAACGTTCTATTTTTTCCGGCATGAAGCGGGGCGGGCAGAAAATGTACGAATCCGCAAAGGAAGATGCCATCCGCTACCATGATAACCAGGCAAGGCGCAGGGAAGCCCGTGAGGCAAGGGAAGAGGAGAATGAAAAGCAGCGGCAGTTAAAGCGTATGGAGAAACGTGTGGAAGGCGTGGCAATTGATACCGTTGTCTGCAAGCCCAAACGAAAAAGGAATGATGAGATCAGTGAAATTACTTTAGAAGATATTCCGTTAGAAGATATTTCTTCTGATTCTAAGCCCAATGTGCCGGAGCCGGCTTTTGCAGAACCGGTTTTCCCGGAGCCTGTGACGGAAAAAATATTTGCATCGGAACCTTCAAATGTTTTCCCCGGGGAAGAGCCTTTGGCATCCGGTGAAACTTCTGTGCCGGAATATAATGATGCAGCCATGTTGGAGGAACTTTTGGCAGATGTGGCACAGATGACGGAGCCGGCAGCCGAAATGCAGCCGGAGTCGGAATTTACCATGGCGGCGGAATTTGATGTGGCAGAGGAATTTACCGCGCCCACGGAATTTGATGCGGCAGAGGAATTTACCGCGCCCACGAAATTTGATGCGACAGAGGTGTTTTCTGCCAAGTCCCAGGTAAAACCCGTGACGGAAAATCATTCCGGGGCAGATAATACGCCTCAGAAAGCGGAAAAGAACACAGAAGAAGAAAATGCTGCGATTGCAAAACAGATGGACGCGGCAGTGGAAGAAGTACAGGTAAAAGAATATGTATTCCCGCCTGTAAAACTGTTAAAATCCGGGGGCAAAAAGACTATGGGAGATTCCAAGATACATCTTATGGAAACTGCCAACAAATTACAGCAGACCCTTAAAAATTTCGGCGTAAACGTTACGATTTCCAATGTGAGCAGCGGCCCTTCCGTTACCCGCTATGAAATCCAGCCGGAAATGGGGGTAAAAGTCAGCAAGATTGTAAACCTGACGGATGATATTAAATTAAATCTTGCGGCTGCGGATATCCGTATGGAGGCTCCCATCCCCGGAAAAGCAGCCATAGGCATTGAGATTCCCAACAAAGAAACCGTACCGGTTATGTTCCGTGATTTGGTAGAATCCCAGGAGTTTCAGAAAAACACTTCCAATATTGCATTTGCGGCGGGAAAAGATATCGCGGGAAAAGTCATTGTCTCTGATATTGCCAAGATGCCCCATGTGCTTATTGCCGGTGCCACCGGTTCCGGTAAATCCGTTTGTATCAATACCATTATTATGAGTATTCTTTACAAGGCCCATCCGGATGATGTAAAACTCATTATGGTAGACCCTAAAGTGGTGGAACTTAGTGTATATAACGGCATTCCTCATTTGATGATTCCCGTTGTCACAGACCCGAAAAAGGCTGCCGGTGCGCTGAACTGGGCAGTGGCGGAAATGGATGACAGATATAAAAAATTTGCGGAATACGGAGTCCGGGAAATTAAAGGCTACAATGCCAAGGTGGAATCGATAAAAGATATACCGGATGAAAATAAGCCAAAGAAAATGCCTCAGATTGTGATTATTGTAGATGAGCTGGCGGATTTGATGATGGTGGCAAGCAATGAAGTGGAGACATCCATCTGCCGTCTGGCACAGCTTGCCAGGGCGGCAGGCATCCATCTTATCATAGCCACCCAAAGACCCTCCGTAAATGTTATTACCGGACTGATTAAGGCAAACATGCCAAGCCGTATTGCTTTTGCAGTAACTTCCGGGGTGGATTCTAGAACCATACTGGATATGGTTGGTGCGGAAAAACTTTTAGGAAAAGGAGATATGCTGTTTTTCCCGCAGAATTACCAGAAACCCTTAAGGGTACAGGGAGCGTTTGTCAGTGATGACGAGGTGAGCGCCGTCGTGGACTTTATCAAAAATGAAAACGGCGGGGCAAATTACAGCGCCCATATTCAGGAAAGCGTGGAGCAGTCCCAGAATATATCCATGTCCATTTCTGACGGCGGCGGAAATAACGGTGATGACAGGGATGTACTGTTTACGGAAGTGGGGAAATTTTTAATTGAGAGCGAAAAAGGTTCCATCGGCTCTATACAGAGGAAATTTAAAGTGGGATTTAACCGGGCGGCACGGATTATGGACCAGTTGGAGGAAGCCGGTCTTGTTGGGCCGGAAGAAGGCACAAAGCCAAGAAAGATACTTATGTCCCCGGAGGAATTTGAACAGTATATAGAAGAGTATGTATAACTGTGAGGGAACAAAACAAATACTCTTTTTTAAGAAGGAGGATACAGGCATATGAAAACAGATATTGAAATCGCACAAAATGCAGCCATGATTCCCATTGAAGAAGTTGCGGCAAAACTGGATATTGCCCCGGATGAATTGGAATTTTACGGGAAATACAAAGCCAAATTATCCGATGAACTGTTAGAGCGTATCAAAAATAATAAGGATGGAAAACTTGTGCTGGTGACAGCCATTAACCCTACGCCTGCGGGGGAGGGAAAGACAACCACCAGTATAGGTTTAGGTGAAGCATTTGGATGTTTAAACAAAAAAGCTATTTTAGCTTTAAGAGAACCTTCCCTAGGCCCATGCTTTGGCGTAAAAGGCGGGGCCGCGGGAGGAGGATATGCCCAGGTAGTTCCCATGGAAGATTTAAATTTACATTTTACAGGGGATTTCCATGCCATTACCTCTGCAAATAACCTGCTGGCAGCCCTTTTGGATAATCATATTCAGCAGGGAAATGAACTTGGCATTGACCCGAGGCAGATTGTATGGAAACGCTGTCTGGATATGAATGACAGGGTTCTCAGAAATACGGTAGTGGGCTTAGGGAGCAAAACCGACGGGATGGTAAGGGAAGAGAGTTTTGTTATCACGGTGGCTTCCGAGATTATGGCAATTCTCTGTCTGGCAGATAATATGAAAGACTTAAAGAAACGCCTTTCTGACATTATTGTTGCCTATACATTTGAGGGGAAACCTGTTACGGCAGAAGATTTAAAAGCTACCGGAGCCATGGCTGCCCTTCTTAAGGATGCCTTAAAACCTAATTTGATTCAGACATTAGAGCATACCCCGGCCATTGTGCATGGCGGGCCTTTTGCCAATATTGCCCACGGCTGCAACAGTGTAAAAGCTACAAAGGCAGCATTGAAACTGGCAGATATTGTGGTGACGGAAGCCGGATTCGGCGCCGACCTTGGGGCAGAAAAGTTTTTTGATATCAAATGCCGGAAAGCCGGTCTGCATCCTGACTGCGTTGTGCTGGTAGCCACCGTCCGCGCCTTAAAATACAATGGGGGCGTGAAAAAAGCAGACCTTCCTGCCGAAAATTTGGATGCCTTAAAGAAGGGTATTGTAAACCTGGAAAAACATATTGAAAATCTGCAAAAATACGGTGTTCCGGTGGTAGTTACCTTAAATTCCTTTGTGACAGACACAAAGGCAGAAACGGATTACGTGGAAAATTTCTGCAAGGAAAAAGGGTGTGAATTTGCCTTATCAGAAGTCTGGGAAAAAGGGGGAAAAGGTGGAATTGCCTTAGCCGAAAAAGTTTTGGAAACCTTAGAGAATAAAAAAAGTGATTTTAAAGTGCTCTATCCTGATGATATGGAACTGAATAAGAAAATTGAAACCATTGCAAAAGAAATTTACGGTGCAAAAGATGTCACATATTCTCCGGCGGCGGAAAAGGAATTAAAAAGGATTACGGAGCTTGGCATGGGACATTTTCCTGTGTGCATGGCAAAAACCCAGTATTCCCTGTCGGATGACCAGACAAAACTGGGAAGGCCCACGGATTTTACCGTGAATGTAAGGGAAGTTTATGTGTCTGCCGGAGCAGGTTTTGTAGTGGCGGTATTAGGCGCCATTATGACAATGCCGGGACTGCCAAAGGTTCCGGCGGCAAACGGAATTGATGTGGACGATAAGGGCAAAATTACAGGGTTGTTTTAAAGACCCGTTATAAGGAGGAGACACCCTTCGGGTATACCTGTATGTCCAAAAAACAGGACAAAAAAGGAGGAAACACCCTTCGGGTATACCTGTATGTCCAAAAAGCAGGACAAAAAAGGAGGAAACATGGCAGAAATTATAGATGGAAAGAAAATTTCCGCAGAAATCAAAGAGGAATTGAAAGAAAAGGTGGCAAGCCTTAAAAGCCAGGGAATCGAAGGCTGCCTTGCCGTTGTCCAGGTGGGGGATGACCCGGCATCCTGTGTGTATGTGAGGAATAAGAAAAAAGCCTGTGAATATATTGGGATCAAATCAAAATCCTATGAACTTCCGGCAGAAACTACCCAGGAAGAATTGTTAAAGCTTATTGGGCAGTTAAATGAGGATGCATCTGTCAACGGAATTTTAGTGCAGCTTCCCCTGCCTTCCCATATTGATGAAAAAACGATTATCAACGGAATTTCCCCGAAAAAGGATGTGGACGGTTTTCACCCGGAGAGTGTGGGTTCTCTCACTATCGGGCAGCCGGGGTTTGTATCCTGTACTCCCGCCGGGATTATAGAACTGTTAAAACGTTCCCATGTAAATATAGACGGTAAAAACTGTGTGATTGTAGGGCGAAGCAATATTGTGGGAAAACCCATGGCGCTTTTAATGCTTCGTGAGAATGCAACCGTTACCATAACCCATTCCCATACAAAAAATTTACAGGACATATGTAAGACGGCAGATATTTTAATTGTAGCCATTGGTAAAAATAAGTTTATCACCGGGGATTATATTAAAGAAGGGGCAGTGGTAATTGATGTGGGTATTCACAGGGACGAGAACAATAAACTGTCCGGGGATGTAAAATTTGATGAGGCGGAAAAGAAGGCTTCTTTGATTACACCGGTGCCGGGAGGCGTTGGGCCTATGACCATTGCAATGCTGATGTATAATTGCGTGAAAGCTATGACAGGAATGAAAGATTGATTTGATGTTGATGCTGTTGTTGTAATGGATAAGTTAGGAATATAAAATGAGATGTTCAAAATGCGGTGCCCCGATTCTTGCCGGTAAAATATATTGCAGTGTCTGCGGTGCGGAAGTACGGCTTGTGCCGGATTACAATTTCCTGGAAGATGATATGTTAAGTGATATTGTCTCTAAGGGGGTAAACGGTACAACAGATAAGAAAAAAAGAATACTTGACAAAAAGGATGCCGGGGAAGATAAAAAAACAATAGTTAAATATAGAATACTCTGGGCTTTAGTAGGACTTTTATCTCTCGCTTCAGTGGTAGTTCTTTTCTATGTGAGCCACAGAATAGTAGAATACCAGAAAAACAGTTACGATTATCAATACGATTTAGCGGCGGAATGCCAGGATGAGGAACAGCTTGAAGATGCATTGTATTATTATGGCCGCGCCTGGGAATTAAGGCCGGAGGATATTAATGCCCCCTATGAAATAGCAGATATTTATCTGGAAATGGGGCAGGAAGATAAGGCGGCTTCCGTAATAGAGCAGGTAGTTTCCCGTAACGGTTATGACAAAGAATCCTGCCAGAAATTAATTGATATATACGAAAGCCAAGAGGATTATGATAAGATACGGGAACTTAGCAGGAAAGTAGAAGACAATATTGAATTGCAGGAACTTTTTGAAAGCTATACAGTTAAAAAGCCTGAATTTAAACCGGATTCCGGTACATATGCCAGCGACAGGATTGAAATTGTCTCTTCCAATGGATATGATATATATTACACCACCGACGGCAGCGACCCTGTGGCATCCGGCAGACTTTACCAGGGAGAAATCATATTAAAAAAGGGAAAAACCCTTGTGCTGGCTGTTGCCAAAAGCCCAAAGGGTTTTTACAGTGAAGTGGCAGAAGCATTGTATACCATTCAAAAAAACAGATAATCCGGTTTCATTCTGCAAACCGGATTTTTCCGTCTGCAAGGCTTTCAATTTTTGCCAGGGAATAAACGGAAAATCCCTGTTCTTCCAGTTTCTTTCTTCCCGGCTGGAAGGATTTTTCAATGAGAACCCCGATTCCCCCAATGGTGGCATGGGCTTTCCTGATTAGTCGGATGGCGCCGGTAGCTGCCTCCCCGTCGGCGAGAAAATCGTCAATAATCAGCACATGGTCATTTTCATTTATGAATTTTCCCGCCAGTGTGAGTTCATAGCTGATGCCTTTTGTATAGGAAGTCACAACGGTCTGGTAAAGATTTTGGTTTAAAACTTTGGAAGGTTCTTTTTTCAAAATAACCATGGGGACTTTTAGGGAAGATGCGGTCATTAAAGCCGGGGCAATGCCGGAACTTTCAATAGTTACCACCTTCGTAATGCCTTCTTTTGAAAAATGTGCGGCAAATTCATCCCCGATTTGCCCCATTAACTCCGGGTCTACCTGATGGTTTAAAAAGCTGTCTACCTTTAAAATGCTGTCGCTTTCCGCCACTCCTTCCGCAAGAATTCTTGTCTTTAATATATCCATATGTATTTCCTCCTAAATTTAATGTGATGAAAGCAGCGTATAAAACGTTACCAGATTAAGTATAACACATTGTTTGACCTTTTAACAGAATAACGTTATAATCCTCTTATGAAAATATCAATTATATGTGTAGGAAAAATAAAAGAAGATTTTTTTAAAAAGGCGGCAGCGGAATATGGGAAACGTTTAAGCCGTTACTGTAAACTTAACATTATGGAAGTCGCGGACGAAAAGACGCCGGAGGGGGCAGGTGAGGCTGCAATAAACCGGATTAAAGAAAAGGAAGGGGAGAGAATTTTAAGGCTCATAGGGGATGATATGTATGTGATTGCCCTAGCCATTGACGGGAATATGATGGATTCCCCGGAATTAGCCGGACACATAGAGCATTTGGGGATTATGGGAAAAGGCCATATTGCATTTATAATCGGCGGTTCCCTGGGATTATCCGCCCAGGTGTTAAAAAGGGCGGATGAAATCTTAAGCTTTTCCAAAATGACATTTCCCCATCAGCTTATGCGGGTAATTTTATTGGAGCAGATTTACCGTTCTTACCGGATTATCCATGGGGAGCCGTATCATAAATAAAAGAAAGTATAACTCTTATTTCAATTATTTTTTGAAATCCGCATGTGAAGAAGTAATATATAATAACATAAGGAGGAAACCCATATGCGCATGTACGACCTAATCCAAAAGAAAAAACAGGGAAAAATTTTGTCTACGGAAGAAATTAATTATATGATAGAAAACTATACCAATGGCACAATACCGGATTACCAGATGTCAGCTATGACAATGGCTATCTGCTTTACGGGGCTTAATGATAAAGAAACCCTGGATTTAACCCTTGCCATGAGAGACAGCGGGGAAACTTTAGATTTGTCAGGAATTGAAGGCGTTAAAGCAGACAAGCACAGCACAGGCGGCGTGGGAGATAAAACCACACTGGTTCTGGCTCCCATTATGGCGGCGTTGGGGGTAAAGATTGCCAAAATGGCAGGCAGAGGGCTTGGCTTTACCGGAGGAACCATTGATAAACTGGAATGTTTTCCGGGTTTTTGTACCGGCATATCACAGGAAACTTTTATAAAAAATGTCAACGACATAGGCATTGCCATCGCAGGACAGACAGCAAATCTTGCCCCGGCAGACAAGAAATTGTACGCCTTAAGGGATGTGACTGCCACCGTAGACCAAATGTCTTTGATTGCCAGCAGTATTATGAGCAAAAAATTAGCCTCCGGCAGCGATATAATTGTTTTGGATGTAAAAACCGGTTCCGGCGCCTTTATGAAAAAATTTGAGGATTCCAGGGCATTGGCAGAGGCAATGGTAAAAATCGGCACTATGGCAGGCAAATCTATGGCAGCGGTTATCACCGACATGGACCAGCCTTTAGGCAATGCCGTGGGAAATTCCCTTGAAGTGGCAGAGGCAGTTTCCGCCTTATCCGGCATGGGCCCTGCCGATTTAATGGAGGTGGTTTACGCTCTGGGGACGGAAATTCTGCTTCTGACAAAAAAGGCGGATACCGGGGAAAAGGCAAAAGCCATGATGGAAGAATGTATAAACAGCGGAAGGGCAAAAGAGAAGATGGCAGAATTTGTGTCTGCCCAGGGGGGCGATGCCTCTTATGTATGGGATGTGAATAAATTTCCAAAAGCAGACTATACGGAAGCTGTAACGGCAGATAAAACAGGTTATGTGACAGGCATTCAAGCAGAGATAATTGGAAATGCCTGTATGGCGTTAGGGGGCGGCAGAGAAACAAAATCAAGCGTTATTGATTTGTCTGTGGGAATCCTTTTGGAAAAGAAAAAAGGCATGGCTGTAAAACAGGGAGAGCCTTTGGCAGTAATTTACGGGAATGATAAAGAGAAAATACGTAAGGCACACCGGCAGATTTTATCCGCATACACCATAAAGGATAATCCGCCAAAAGAAGAACCTATGGTAAAATTGCGAATTTCCTCATAGATACGGGGAAATCCGCATAAATCCTTCCCGTTTTACATATAGTGAAACATGGGAAAAATCAATGTTGGAAAATGGAAAGAAGAATTGGTAGACACCTTGGAACTGCCCAAAGACTTAATGTATGGCGCGGTATTAGTGTCCATTACAGGAAGAGGGGAGATGCTGGTAGAAAATTACCGGGGACTCTTAGAATATAATCAGACGAATATCCGCCTGCAGACAAAGACCTGCCATCTGGTAATACAAGGGAAAAATCTGCATATCAGTTATTACACCAACGAAGAGATGAAAATAACGGGAATCATCGATTCCGTACTGTATGAAAATTAGGAGGAAACGCATGTTCCTTTCCATCGTCAAGTATTTTCGTGGTTTTTTACTGGTACGTTTAAGCGGATATTCTCCGGAACGTTTTTTAAATTTATGCAGCAACCACAATATTTTAATCTGGAACCTGTCCAACGGGGGGGAGTATTATGAATTTTATATCAGCCTTGCAGGGTTCCGCAAATTAAAACCATTGCTGAAAAAGACAAAAACCCGTCTTGTTATTTTAAAACGGGTGGGTTTTCCCTTTTTTTTGTACAGGTACAGAAAGCGAAAAGTTTTTTTTGCCGGAATTGCAGGATGTATTGCTTTTTTACTGTACCTTACAACTTTTATCTGGCTGATTGACATTAACGGCAATTCCTCCATTACGGACGAGACGATTCTTACTTTCCTGGAAGAAAAAAATTCGGCTTTCGGGACAAAAAAAAGCAGGATTAACTGTGCAAAGCTGGAAGAAGAACTGCGCTCTGAATATGAAGATATTATCTGGGCATCTGTACGTTTAAACGGGACAAAAATGACCATTGATATTCAGGAAAATCTATTGGGCAGCAAAAGCCATATGGAATCAAAGGAGGAAATGGAAGGCGCCTACGATATTGTGGCAAAGCAGGATGCCGTGGTTACTTCCATTATTACAAGAAAGGGTACACCCCAGGTAAAAGCAGGAAGTGAAGTAAAAGCAGGGGATGTTCTGGTATCTTCAAGGCTGGATATCTACAATGACAGCCAGGAAATCATTAATTATGTTTATACCTGTTCCGACGCGGATATTTTGGGACAGACTACATATACTTATGAAGATAGTTTTCCCCTGCAGTACACGCAGAAAGTGAAAACAGGAGAATCTTTCTGCCGTTATGAATTATCTGCTTTTTCTTATAAAATAGAAATTCCTTCCTTCCATAAAATAAAAGAACCCTGTATGGTTTACAAAGAAAGCCGCCAGCTTGCCATTGCAAAAGATTATTATATCCCCATAACAATCAACAAAATCACCTATTCCCAATGTGATTATAAACAGATAACTTTATCAAAAGAACAGGCAAAACAGCAGGCAAAAGAAAATTTTTCACAGTTTTTAAAAAAATTAGAAGAAAAGGGTGTTCAAATAGTAGATAAAAATGTTATGATAAAGTATAAGGAGAATAAATGCCATGTGACGGGCAGTATCACCGGGTTAGAAGATATCGGCAGATACCAGGCCGCCCAGGTGGAAATAATAGATACCGACGAGGGAACTAAGGAATATGAGTCTGACTGAACTGAGTGTAAATATACCGCCGGAACATATTGCCAATGTGTTTGGGCAGTTTGACGTTTATATTAAGAAAATCGAAAAAGCTTTTCACGTAACAGTGGTGATTCGGGGTGAAAGCATTAAGATTTTAGGCAGCAATACCGGAATTTCCAATGCTGCCGGCGTGTTTGGGCAGCTTTTGGAACTCTCCAAAAGGGGAAATACCATCACGGAGCAAAATGTAAACTATGCCATATCCCTTGCCATGGAGAAGAATACATCTGCCATTGTGGAGATTGACAAGGAGTGTATCTGCCATACTGTACAGGGTAAACCGGTAAAACCCAAGACAATAGGGCAGAAAAATTATGTGGATAATATCCGTGACAGGATGATTGTATTTGGCACAGGGCCTGCCGGTACAGGAAAGACATACCTTGCCATTGCCATGGCTGTCACCGCTTTTAAAAATGAAGAGGTGGGAAGGATTATCCTCACCCGTCCAGCCATTGAGGCAGGGGAAAAGCTGGGATTTCTTCCCGGGGATTTACAGAGCAAAGTAGACCCTTACCTTAGGCCTTTGTATGATGCCCTCTATCAGATTATGGGAGCGGAAAGCTTTCAGCGGAATATGGAAAAAGGTTTAATAGAAGTGGCGCCTCTTGCCTACATGAGGGGGCGTACACTGGATAATGCCTTTATTATCTTAGATGAGGCACAGAATACCACCCCCGCCCAGATGAAAATGTTTCTTACCAGAATCGGATTTGGCTCAAAAGTTGTCATTACAGGGGACGCCACCCAAAAGGATTTGGCTCCCGGGACAAAATCGGGTTTGGATACCGCGCTTAAGGTTCTTAGTAAAGTGGAGGATATCGGCATTTGTGAACTTACCAGCAATGATGTGGTAAGGCACCCGCTGGTACAGAAAATCGTAAAGGCCTACGAGGATTATGAAATCCAATTGAAAAAAAAGAAAAAGAGACAGGTGGTTAAAAGATAATGGAACAAAAGATGCCCAGGGCAAGACGACACTGCTTAGCTGCCATAATTATATTTACCCTGCTGATTTCCACAGCTTTGGGATATTTAAACAATCTTTTGCTGGATGAATATATTGTATATCTTGCAATAGATGCCATATTTTTGGCAGTTCTTATTTATATTTTGGAAAGTAACAGGCTATCGGGATATATCGGCAATAATATATCCAGCCATTATAAAGGCGTTTCCAGATGTTATATCCTTTCCTGTTTTATTACTTTAGCAGGATATTTTATTCCGGCATATACTATGCCGGCAGTGGCTTTAGCGCTTTTTATGAGTATCCTTTCCAATCCGGAAATTGCCGCAAGCGTTGGAATATTTTTAAGCGTAATCTTATGTGTTGCCACGGGAGCCGATTTTTATGAACTGGCAGCTTACTGTATTTTGGTATTAGTGGGAGCGCAGCTTGCCAAAACCATGCGCAAAAAGGAATACCGTATATGGGGATGTTTGATTTTGCTCTCGGCAGCGCTTTCTGTCCCCATGCTGTTTTATTATCTGGCATATGCTAAGAGCAGCACAGACATGTTAAAGTGGAATCTGATTATTAATCTCATGGTTATTATGATTTATATGATGATTGCCAGCCGGATGTATGACCAGGCAGACCATGCCGCCACGGATGCCGTAATGCAGATTATACAGGAAGATTATCCTTTGGTTTTGGATATTAAAAACTATTCAATGGCAGAATATGTACATGCCATGAAAATATCCACCCTTGCCAGAAAATGCGCCAAAGAAATCAATGTGAATGATAAAGTGGCAGCGGCGGCAGGTTTCTACTACCGGCTGGGAGTTTTAGAGGGAGAGCCCTTTATACAAAACGGGGTAAGGCTGGCAGAAGAAAGGGAATTTCCCCATGACATTATCCAGATTTTGTCAGAGTACAGGGGAGAACTTAACAGGCCCTCTTCCAAAGAATCTGCAATTGTACATATGGTGGATGCATGTTTAAAGAAAATAGAAATGTTAAATGAACATAATCTTTCCACTTCCTGGAATGAGGACATGGTAATTTACCAGACATTAAATGAAATGTCCGCCACAGGTATGTATGATGAATCAGGATTAAGTATGAATCAGTTCTTAAAAGTCAGAGAACTTTTAGTCCGGGAGGGCATCAGTTATGACAGTAAACATTGAGGAAGAAATACCGGTGGAATTTCCCTTTGACCACAGAAAACTGGCAGAAGAAATCATTACGTTTGTGCTGGATTATGAGAATTTCCCTTTTGAAGCGGAAGTAAGCGTTACCCTGGTGGACAATGAAAGCATCCATGAAATCAACAGGGAGTACCGGGGGGTGGACGCACCCACGGATGTGCTTTCTTTTCCTATGATTGAATACAGCAGGCCAGGGGATTTTTCAGGAATAGAAGATTATGACGATAATTTTAATCCCGACAGCGGGGAAGTCCTATTAGGAGATATTGTATTATCCCTGCCAAAAGTGCGTGAGCAGGCAAAAGCTTACGGCCATTCCCTGAAACGGGAATTTGCATTTCTTATTGTTCATAGTATGCTGCACTTGCTGGGTTATGACCATATGACCCCGGAGGAAGCGGCATTTATGGAAAATAAACAAAAAGATATCTTAAATGAAAAAAACATTTTAAGATAACAGGAGGTTAAGGATGAGACACATGAAAAAACTATTTCTTTTCTCGGCAGTGCTTTGTATGGCGTTTGCAGGCTGCGGAAAGGAAAAAGATGCAGTTACGGACACAGAGGAAACAGTAGTATCGGAAACGGAATTACAGACAGAAGAAGTAACTGAAACGGAGACAGAGACAGAAGTGGTTGTGGATACAGGTAATAGAGGGCTTTTAACCGGTGAGCCGGTAGATGAGGAAGTTGCCCATATGCGGCCGGTTTCCTGTATGCTTGGCAATACGGTAGATGCTATGCCCCAGTACGGCGCTTCCTATGCAAGTGTTATTTACGAAGCTCCCGCAGAGGGCGGGCTTACCAGAATGATGCCTATTTTCCAGGATTACAGAGAACTTCCCACCATTATGTCCCAGAGAAGCTGCCGTCATTATTTTGCTTATTTATCCAATGAGTTTGACAGTATTTATGTACATTATGGACAGGCTATATACGCAACGGAAATGTTAAAGTCTATGGATGACTTAAACGGACTGGACGGGGATTTGGAAAATGTAACATTTTTCAGGGATTCCTCCAGGAAATCCCCCCACAACGCATACATTAACGGAGAAGGCATTATAGCAGGTATTGAAAAAAGAGGATACCGTACCACGCTCCCTGACGATTTCAAGCATTACAATTTCGCTTTAGACGGGGAAGAAGTTACATTGGACGGGGGAGAAGACGCCCTTGTTGTTGAACCTGGATATCCGGTGAATAAACCCTGGTTTGAGTATGACGAGTCCACAGGGCTTTACAAACGTTTCCAGTATAAGGATGCCCATGTGGATGCATCAAACGGAGAACAACTGGCATTTAAAAACATTATTTTCCGTGTCTGCGAATACAGAACCTTGGATGACCATGGCTATTTGGATGTGAATACCAAATCCTACGGCGGAACCGGCAAATACATTACCAACGGAAAAGCCATTGACATTACCTGGACAAAAGAAGTAGACAATGGCAAGCCCCACTATTATGACATGGACGGCAACGAGCTTACCATTAACCAGGGCAAGACGTATATATGCATTATTTTAGATGATGCCGTAGAAAAGGTGGGAATTTATGGAAGCAAAAGTGATTTTGAGGAATCCCGCCAATAATCTTTGAGGTAAATTATGAGTCAGAGAAAGAAAAGTAATACAAGTTTTCTTCTGCAGGGATCTATTCTGGCAGCGGCATCCCTGATTAGCCGTGTGATAGGCATGCTTTACAGGCTGCCCGTAACAAATATTATCGGTGATGTGGGAAATGACTATTACAGTTGTGCCTTTGAAATTTATAATATATTTCTCTTGATTTCCTCTTTCAGCCTTCCCCTGGCAGTTTCCAAGCTGGTGTCAGCAAGGATTTCCAGGGGAGAAAAGACAAATGCCTTCCGCATTGTAAAGGGGGCATTTGTTTTTGCTGCCATATCCGGCACAATAGCCGCATTGATTGTATTTTTCGGCGCAGAGTTTATTACCGGTACATTGCTGAAAACACCCATGAGCATATATGCCTTAAAAGTACTTTCCCCCACCCTTGTGATTGTGGCAATGCTTGGGGTATTAAGGGGATACTTCCAGGGCCTTGGCAGCATGGTTCCCAGTGCCATCTCCCAGGTGATTGAGCAGATAATCAATGCCCTTGTAAGCATGGGAGCTGCTTATTATCTTTTTGGATATGGGAAAAAGGTGGGAGATGCATTAGGGCAGCCTGAGAAATATGCTGCGGCATATGGAGCGGCAGGAAGCACTCTTGGAACATGTGTGGGAGCGGCGGCGGGCCTGTTATTTCTTTTTTTCGTTTTCTATGCTTACCGCAGCGCCCGAAAAAAAAGAAACAGCAGAGACCGGAGTACAAAGACGGAAACTTACATGGACGTGGCAAAAATTTTAATCCTGACAATTTTACCCGTACTGTTAAGCACTACAATCTACAATATCAGCGGTATCTTAGACCAGGGAATATTTAAAAACCTGATACTGCTAAAGGGTTACAGCAAAGACGAAGAAGAAGTATTCTGGGGTGTGTTTTCAGGTAAGTATAAATTGCTGATTAATGTGCCTATTTCCATTGCATCCGCATTATCTGCTTCCTGTGTGCCCAATCTGGCAGCTTCTTACGCCAACAGGAAAATGGATGTGGTGCGCCATCAGATTCAGGCAGCCATGCGCTTTAATATGATTGTGGTATTTCCCTGTACTGTGGGAATGGCAGTGCTGGCATCCCCGATTATGCAGCTTTTGTTAAAGGATTCTTCCCCGTTGGCAGGGCGGATGCTTCAGGTAGGGGCGGCAGCCATACTGTTTTTTTCTGTTTCCACCTTATCCAACGGAATTTTACAGGGCATTAACCGGATGAGAGTGCCTGTATGGAATGCCGCAGTTTCTCTGGGACTGCATCTTGTTTTTCTCACCCTGCTTTTGTGGGTGTTTGATTTAAATATTTATGCCGTTGTGTATGCCAATATCTTTTTTGCATTTTTAATGTGCATCTTAAACGGAATCGCAATAAAAAGATACAGCGGATATATTATGGATGTGATAAACATTTTTATATTGCCGGGAATTTCTTCCCTTATTATGGGGATTGTTGTATATTTTTCTTACCAGGGACTTTATAAGGCGTCTGAGTCTAACGCTTTGGCAACATTTCTGTCCATAGGTATAGGGGTGGTTGTGTATGGAATCTGTATGCTTCAGGGCGGCCTTACGGAGGAAGATATTTTAAAATTCCCCAAAGGGGCATCCATTGTCCGACTGGCAAAAAAACTGCATTTATTGAAATCTCATGATTATACCCGGGAATGAAATTAATCGTCATTTCCAATTTATCACCGCGGTATATGCAGTATAATATATAAAAAAATGTAAATACTATGACTGGTGATAATATGAAAAAAGTCAATAGTATTCGCATTTTTTGTTTGTCGGCAGTGGTTGTGCTGATTCTTGCAGTAAAGTTTGCAGGCCATGTGCCTGACAAGGATACTCCTCTGGAAACAGAACAATTGATTCCTGTGGAGACGGAAAAAGAGACAGAGAAGGTTCTCATTGTCAATCAAAATGTCAATTATAAATATTTAATTATAGAAGAGGGAGATTATCTTACCGTTTACTATGCAGACAGAAAAACAGTCTATCAGTACACGGATATCCGCTACTCGGATCTGGACGATATTCTCCGGCAGAAAATCCGCAAAGGATACTGGATTGAAGATGAGGAGCAGCTTTACGGATTTTTGGAGAATTATGACACATAACTTACAATTAATCGTTGAATCTTAATTTTTCTTATGCTAAAATAGCAGACGTAGGAAGTTGACGCGGATTAATCCGCTTTGTTCCACTAAGTTATACTCCAGAGCATACACATTTGCCAAATGATTTGCTATTTTAATTGAAACAGGGAATACCTTCTGGCAAATCATTTGGCTCACAGGTATAAAACAGGTGCAAAATTGAGAAAAGTAATCGTAATCGGCGGCGGCGCCTCCGGTATGATGGCGGCTGTCTGCGCAGCCAGGGCCGGGGCGGCGGTAACAATCTTAGAGCATATGGACAGGGTGGGAAAGAAGATTCTCTCCACAGGCAACGGAAAATGCAATTATACCAACAGTAAGCAGGGATTAAGCTGTTACAGAGGCGAAACCCCTGCCTTTGTATTGCCGATATTAGAACAGTTTAGCTTTAAAGATACCATCCGTTTTTTTTCGGAACTTGGAATTTACCCCAAAAATCGAAACGGATATTTTTATCCTGCCAGTGGCCAGGCATCTTCCGTTTTAGATGTGCTTCGCATGGAATTGGCAAAACAAAAAGTACATATTGTGACAGACTGCATAATACATGAAGTGGAAAACACAAAAAAAGGCTTTCGCATACGCACAAATAAAGACGTATTTGCGGGTGATGCCTGTATTTTTGCCTGCGGCTTAAAAGCCTTTCCCAAGTCGGGAAGTGACGGAAGCGCTTTCCCATATATAGAAGGTTTTGGTCATACATTTATAGATGTTGTGCCTGCGTTAGTGCAATTGAAGGCAAAACAGTCATTTTTCAAATCCATTGCAGGAATCAGGTCAGATATTCTTGTGAAGATATATGAAAATAAAGACCTTATCTGCCAGGATAGAGGGGAAGTGCAGATAACGGAGTACGGAATCTCCGGTATTCCTGTTTTTCAGGTAAGCCGTTTTGCTTCCAAAGCCTTGCATCAGGGGAAGCAGGTGGCTGCCCGGCTGGATTTTATGCCGGACTTATCCCCGGGGGAATTAACAGACATGCTGCAGTCAAGGTTTTATCGGTTTGGAGGAGGAAAAGACTGTGAACAGGCAATGATTGGATTGTTTTCCAAAAAGTTGATCCCCCTGTTTTTAAAGGAATGCGAAATTTCCCTTCACAAGCCGGCAGAACAGATTACACAGGGGGAAATAGAAAGATTGGCAGGGTATATAAAAAACATGCCTGTGGACATTACAGGGACAAAAGGTTTTGAAAGCGCCCAGGTGTGTGCCGGCGGGGTGGATACAAAGGAATTACATCCAAAAACTTTAGAATCCAAACTTGTCCCGGGGCTATTTTTTGCCGGGGAAGTGATTGATATTGACGGCATCTGCGGGGGATATAATCTGCAGTGGGCATGGTCCAGCGGATATGTGGCAGGTACATGGGCGGCAGCCCCCCAAAGAAATGACATATGACGTAAAGATAAGGATGGTTTTGGCGCTGCCGGAAAAGAGGAATGTATGATTCAGATACAGCAAGTGAAACTTCCAATTACACACACAAAAGAAGATTTGGAGAAAAAAGTCAGAAAAATATTAAAAATTGACAAAGAACAGCTTCTTTCCCTTGAGATTGCGCGAAAATCCATTGATGCAAGGAAAAAAGAAGAACTGTCTTTTGTTTACACCATATATGCCAGAACCAGGCAGGAACAGAAAGTCTTAAAGAAAATACATGGAACCCAGGTTTCCCTGGTTAAAGACAAGAACTATACATTGCCAGACAAAGGCAGCTTAAAATCAGATATTCCGCCGATTATCGCAGGAAGCGGCCCGGCAGGTCTTTTTTGCGGCTATATGTTATCAAAAATGGGTTATGCCCCCATTATAATAGAACGGGGCGGCATGGTAGAAGAGAGGACAAAAGATGTAACTTCTTTCTGGAAAGAAGGCATCTTAAAACCGGAATCCAATGTCTCCTTTGGGGAGGGGGGCGCAGGTACTTTTTCTGACGGCAAATTAAATACCTTGGTGAAAGACCCGGTGGGACGGAACAGGAAAGTCCTGGAAATTTTCATAAAACACGGGGCGCCAAAGGAAATTGCCTATGATGCAAAGCCCCATATCGGAACGGATAAGCTGACAGAAGTGATTCCTTCTATCCGCAGGGAAATTGAAGATATGGGAGGAAAATTTTTATTCCACACCTGCATGACGGACGTAAAAATCCAAAATGGAAAAATCAGGGCAATTCAGATAAACCACGGGGAATGGTTAGATACCAATATCCTGATTCTTGCCATAGGACACAGCGCAAGGGATACGTTTTTTATGCTTAAAAAAAGGCAGATTCCCATGACGGCAAAGTCTTTTGCCGTAGGTTTTCGGGTGGAACATCCCCAGGATATGATAAATATAAGCCAATATGGAAAAAGCGGAGCCAAAATACTGCCTCCCGCCTCCTACAAGCTGACAGCAAACCTTTTAAACGGGAGAGGCGTATATTCTTTTTGCATGTGTCCGGGGGGATATGTGGTAAATGCCTCATCCTGTGAAAAACAGTTGGCGGTGAATGGCATGAGTTATTACAAAAGAGACAGCGGAAATGCCAACAGTGCCATTATTGTATCTGTTACGCCAAAGGATTTTGAAGGGGAAGAACCTTTATCGGGGGTAAAATTTCAGGAAAAATTAGAAAAATCCGCATACAGTATGGGGCAGGGCATGATTCCCCAACAATTATACGGTGATTTTAAGAAAAAGAAAATCAGTTCTTCCTATGGGGCATTTTCTTCCTGTACCTGCGGAAAATCATCTTTTGCTCCCCTGCATCAGCTTTTGCCAGAGGAAATATGCCGTTCTTTTATAGAGGGAATGGAAAGTTTTTCCGGAAAAATACGGGATTTCAACAGGGATGATGTTATCCTCTCCGGCATTGAGAGCCGTACATCTTCCCCGGTAAGGATTCCCCGGAATGAATGGTTTGAAAGTTCGGTGGAAGGGATTTATCCCTGTGGGGAAGGGGCAGGTTATGCCGGAGGAATTATGTCTGCCGCCATGGACGGGCTGAAAGTGGCGGAGGCAGTAATTTCCCGTTACGCCCCATAACAAAGCAACCCGCGCCTGGTTATGGACAGGCATATGTTATGGTTTTTCTTAGAAGGACAAAAGAATGAATACGAAAATAGATTTTAACAAACTGACGCCTATGATGCAGCATTACCTAAAGACAAAAGAGGAATATGGGGAATGTATTCTTTTTTACCGTCTGGGAGATTTCTATGAAATGTTTTTTGATGATGCAATTACCGTGTCAAAGGAATTGGAGCTGACACTTACAGGGAAAAGCTGCGGTTTAGAGGAACGGGCTCCTATGTGCGGTATACCCTACCATGCGGTGGAAGGATATTTAAACCGCCTTGTAAAAAAAGGGCATAAAGTGGCAATCTGCGAGCAGGTGGAAGATCCGAAGCTGGCAAAAGGCATGGTGAAACGGGAGGTAGTGCGCATTGTCACCCCGGGAACTACCACGGATTCCCAGGCTTTAGACGAGACAAAAAACAATTATATTATGTGTATTGTGTACATGGCGGATAAATACGGGATTTCCATTGCCGATGTAAGTACCGGAGATTATTTTGTGACGGAGGTGGACGGAGAGCGGAAACTATTGGATGAAATCACAAAATATGCCCCCACTGAAATCGTATGCAATGAAGCTTTCTATATGAGCGGTGTAGATATTGAAGATATAAAAAACAGGATGAATATCTGTCTTACCTCACTGCAATCCTGGTATTTTGGAGATGAAACCGCACTGGGAATTTTAAAAGAGCATTTTAAGGTACATAGCTTGGAAGGACTGGGGCTTTCCGATTTTTCCTGCGGAAGCATTGCCGCAGGCTCCCTGTTAAAATATCTTTACGAAACACAGAAAAATTCCCTGTCCCACATGTCTGCAATTCATCCTTACACCACGGGGAAATTTATGGTAATCGACAGTTCCACCAGGCGGAATCTGGAACTGGTGGAAACATTGCGGGAAAAATCCAAACGGGGTTCCCTGCTGTGGGTGCTTGATAAGACAAAGACAGCCATGGGAGCCAGGCTGCTTCGCTCTTATATAGAACAGCCCCTTGTGGAAAAACAGGAAATTTCTGCCAGACTGGATGCTATTGAAGAATTAAACAAACAGGCGATCACAAGGGAAGAGCTGAGGGAATACTTAAACGCCATCTATGATTTGGAACGTCTGATTACAAGAATTACCTATCAGACAGCCAATCCCAGGGATTTTATTGCATTTAAAAATTCCATCCATATGCTGCCCTACATCCGAGACCTGCTTAAAGACTTTAAAACATGCCAGATGAAAGATATTTTCCGGGAAATGGATACTTTGGAAGAAATTTACGGCTGGATTCATGACACCGTTGCAGAAGAGCCTCCCATACTGGTACACGACGGCGGAATTATCAAAGAAGGCTGCAATGAAGAAGTGGATAAACTGAGAAAGGCAAAGACGGAAGGGAAGCAGTGGCTGGCGGAATTGGAGGTAAAAGAGCGGGAAAAGACGGGAATAAAGAATTTAAAAATAAAATATAATAAGGTTTTCGGATATTATCTGGAAGTTACCAACTCCTTTAAAAACCTGGTGCCGGATTATTTTACCAGAAAACAGACACTTGCCAACGCAGAGCGTTTCATTACCCCGGAGTTAAAGGAACTGGAAGACGTGATTTTAGGGGCGGAAGACAAGCTGGCAGGTTTGGAATATGAACTCTTTGCCCTTCTAAGGGAAAAAGTGGCAGGGGAAGTGTCAAGAATCCAAAAGACTGCCAAAGCAGTGGCAAAATTAGATGTGCTTTGTTCTCTGGCATATGTGGCGGAGCAAAATCATTACTGCCGCCCTAAATTAAATGAGCGGGGAACCATAGATATTAAAAAAGGCCGCCATCCGGTAGTGGAAAAAATGATTTCGGGAGATATGTTTATCAGCAATGACACATATTTGGACAATGATAAACATCGGATTTCTATTATTACAGGCCCCAATATGGCTGGAAAATCCACATATATGCGCCAGACCGCCCTGATTGTGCTTATGGCGCAGATAGGCAGTTTTGTCCCGGCAGATACTGCGGATATCGGCATTGTAGACCGTATTTTTACCAGGGTGGGAGCATCGGATGACCTGGCCAGCGGCCAGAGTACATTTATGGTGGAAATGACGGAAGTGGCAAATATCCTGCGCAGCGCCACCAGCAACTCCCTTCTTGTGCTGGATGAAATCGGAAGGGGAACCAGCACATTTGACGGCCTTAGCATTGCCTGGGCAGTGGTGGAGCACATCAGCAATCCCAAACTGTTAGGTGCAAAAACCCTTTTTGCCACCCATTACCATGAATTGACAGAACTGGAAGGAAAACTGGACAATGTAAATAATTACTGTATTGCCGTGAAAGAAAAAGGGGATGATATTGTTTTCCTGCGGAAAATTATTCCCGGAGGGGCAGATAAGAGCTACGGCATCCAGGTGGCAAGGCTTGCCGGCCTGCCGGAATCCGTATTACAGCGGGCCAAGGCAATTGTGGAGGAATTAAGCGCCAATGATATTTCTGACATTGCCAAAAACATATCCGTGGAATCTGCTCCCATAAAAAGCAAAAAGTTCGCTCCCGACGAGGTGGACATGAAGCAGATGTCTTTATTTGATACGGTAAGTGATGATGTGATTATTGCTGAACTGCGGGATGTGGATATCAGCAACCTAACACCCATAGAGGCAATGAATAAATTATATGAACTGCAGAATAAAATAAAAAACCGCTGGTAGAAAGAGGGGAGAATCATGGCAAAAATTGCACTGTTAAGCCAGGAAACCATTGATAAAATTGCGGCAGGGGAAGTGATTGACCGTCCTTCTTCCGTAGTAAAAGAACTGGTGGAAAATTCCATCGATGCAGGGGCTACCGCCGTTACCATAGAAATAAAAGAGGGGGGCATTTCCATGATACGCATTACGGATAACGGATGCGGCATGGAAAAAGAGCAGGTGCCCCTTGCTTTTCTGCGCCATTCTACCAGCAAAATTCAGTCGGTGGAAGATTTGTTATCCGTTTCCACCCTGGGATTTCGGGGAGAGGCTTTATCCAGTATTGCCGCAGTGGCACAGGTAGAACTGATAACAAAAACACTGCCGGATCTTACGGGAACCCGCTATGTAATAGAAGGTTCCAAAGAAATTTCCATGGAAGAGATTGGCGCCCCTGAAGGCACTACATTTATTGTGCGCAATCTTTTTTACAATACTCCTGCCAGAAGAAAATTTTTAAAGACTCCCCAGACAGAAGGGAGTTATATCCATACTTTGGTGGAGCGGTTAGCATTATCCCACCCGGAGATTTCCTTTCAGTTGATTATCAATAACCAGCCAAAACTTCACACTTCCGGCAATTCCAACCCCAAAGATGTGATTTATCAGGTTTACGGCAGGGAAATCACCGCATCCTTACTGGAACTTAGGGAGGAAAACCCGTTGTTTCTTGTGACAGGTTTTATCGGAAAGCCCCAGGTATCCAGGGGAAACAGAAATTTTGAAAATTACTTTATAAACAAGAGATATATAAAAAGTTCATTAATAGCAAAGGGGATTGAAGATGCCTACAAAAATTTTCTTATGCAGCATCAATACCCTTTCTGTGTTTTGTATTTTACCTTTGACGGGCAGATGTTAGATGTGAATGTGCATCCGGCAAAAATGGAGCTGCGTTTTTCCCAGAATGAAGGGATTTATCAGGCTTTGTATGACTGTATCAAAGGATGCCTGACAAACAGGGAGCATATACGGGATGTGTCTTTGGATGAGGAAAAAGAAAGACATAAGCCAAACGTACCTTTGCCAAAACAGCATCCTGCGGAGCCTTTTGAAAAAAACAGGCTGCAACAGGAAAAAATAGAAGAAATCCGGGCGGCGGTGGGAAAAGATTCCCCCTATGAGCCAAAATATGAAAGAAAACAGGAACAGGCCCGGTATGTACCAAAAGAGCAGGAAGAAACCCAGTATGTCCAGGAAGAACTTAAGTACGAAGGCAGGTTTTTATCGGAGCAATCCAAACACATGCACAGGATAATCGGACAGGTTTTTGACACCTACTGGCTTGTGGAATTTAACGATAAACTTTTTCTCATCGACCAACATGCCGCCCATGAGAAAGTGCTGTATGAGCGTACCGTAAAATCATTAAAAGAAAAGGAATATACATCCCAGCGTATATCTCCTCCGGTGATTTTATCCTTAGATACAAAAGAAGAAGCCGCACTGAAAGAATATAAAGAGGAACTTAGCCGTTTGGGATTTGAAACCCAGCATTTCGGGGGAAAAGAATATGCCCTGTGCAGCGTTCCCGACAATCTGTTTTCCTTAGATACAAAACAGATATTTCTGGAAATCTTAGATAATTCCAATGAACTGCATAAATGCGGCACACCGGAAACGGTACTGGAAAAAATTGCTTCCATGTCCTGTAAGGCGGCGGTAAAAGGAAACGACGCCTTATCATATAAGGAAGCAAAAGCCCTTATCACAGAACTGTTAGAGCTAGACAACCCCTATTTCTGTCCCCACGGAAGGCCTACCATTATTTCCATGAGCAAATATGAAATAGAGAAAAAATTTAAAAGGATTGTGTAATGATAAATAAAAAACCTTTAATTATTTTAACAGGCCCTACCGCTGTGGGAAAAACAGAGTTGTCCATACGGCTGGCAAAAGCGGCAGGCGGCGCCGTGATTTCCGCGGATTCCATGCAGGTGTACAAGCATATGGATATCGGTTCGGCAAAAATCCGGCAGGATGAAATGCAGGGTGTGCCCCATTATTTAATTGATGAGTTATCCCCCCGGGAAGAATTTAATATAGTTTTATTTAAAAAGTATGCAAAACAATATATGGAAGAAATCTATGGGAAAGGCCGGATTCCTATTTTAACCGGGGGAACAGGCTTTTATATCCAGTCTGTGGTGTATGATATTGATTTTTCAGAGGAGGATGATGAAAATAAGGCTTACCGGTGTTATCTGGAGAAACTTGCCGGGGAAAAAGGAAGAGAATACCTTCATACTATGCTTTTGGAGGTTGACCCTGTATCTGCGGAAAAGATTCACCCCAACAATGTTAAACGCGTGATACGCGCCCTGGAATTTTACCATGAAACCGGCGGCAAAAAAATCTCCGACCACAACAGTAAGGAGCGTCAAAAGGAATCCCCCTACAATTTTGCCTACTTTGTGTTAAATGACAAACGGGAGGAGCTGTACCGGCGCATTGACAAACGGGTGGACAGGATGATGGAACAGGGGCTTTTGGAGGAAGTAAAAAAACTAAAAGCCATGGGACTCCACCGGGGGATGGTTTCCATGCAGGGATTAGGCTACAAAGAAATTTTAGCTTACCTGGACGGGGAGATGACCTTAGAGGAAGCCGTTTATATCATAAAACGGGATACCAGGCATTTTGCAAAGAGGCAGCTTACATGGTTTGCCAGAGAAAAAAATGTGATTTGGCTGAATAAGCAGGATTTTGGTTATAATGAAGATAAGATACTGGATACGATAATCAGCCATTTAAAAGAAAAAGAGATACTGATTTAAAAAGAAAACACAAAAAGAGGAAAAAAATGAATGAAAATCAGAGGATAATAGAAGAATATCAAAGAAACGGAATTTCAAAAGAAGTTTATGAATTTGGCAGCAAAATAGAAGAGAAGCTAAAGGAGCGTTTTTGCTATTTTGATAAGATTGCGGAAATAAACCAGATGAAAGTCATTGCCGCCATGCAAAAACACAGGGTAAGCGCAGAATGTTTTCATGCCGCAAACGGCTACGGGTACAACGACCTGGGCAGGGATACCCTAGAGGCGGTGTACGCAGAATGTTTCCGGGGGGAGGATGCACTGGTGCGTCCCCAGATTACCTGCGGAACCCATGCCCTGGCCCTGGCTTTAATGTCAAATTTACGTCCCGGGGATGAATTGTTATCCCCGGTGGGAAAGCCTTATGATACCTTAGAAGAGGTAATCGGCATCCGCCCCTCAAAAGGCTCCCTGGCAGAATATAATATTCATTACCGCCAGGTAGATTTATTGCCGGACGGAAACTTTGACTTTGAGGGAATTAAAAACGCCATCAATGAGAAAACAAAAATGGTGACTATCCAGCGCTCCAAAGGATATGCCACAAGGCCCACCTTATCCGTTGACAAAATCGGTGAATTAATAAAATTTATCAAAGGGATAAAAAAAGATGTTATCTGCATGGTGGATAATTGTTATGGGGAATTTGTGGAAGAAAAAGAGCCTCTGGAAGCGGGGGCTGACTTGATTGTGGGCTCTCTGATTAAAAATCCGGGAGGAGGGCTTGCTCCCATCGGCGGTTATATTGCAGGCAAAGAAGAGTATGTAAAACAGGCATCATACCGGCTGACTTCCCCGGGCTTAGGAAAAGAAGTAGGTGCATCCTTAGGCGTAATCCAATCCTTTTACCAGGGGCTGTTTTTAGCCCCCACCGTGGTAAACAGTGCACTAAAAGGAGCCGTTTTTGCGGCAAATATCTATGAAACACTGGGATTTGACGTAATTCCCAATTCCACGGAAAGCCGCCATGACATTATCCAAGCCGTCACATTCCATAAAAAAGAGCCGATGATTGCCTTCTGCCAGGGCATTCAGGCGGCGGCGCCTGTGGATTCCTATGTAACGCCGGAACCATGGGCAATGCCGGGATATGACAGTGACGTTATTATGGCGGCAGGGGCGTTCGTCCAGGGTTCCTCCATTGAACTTAGTGCAGACGGCCCCGTAAAGCCTCCCTATTCCGTTTATTTTCAGGGCGGGCTTACATGGTATCATGCAAAATTGGGAATTTTAATGTCATTGCAAAAACTTTATGAGCAAAATCTTGTTAATAGAGAGTTAATGTGTTAGAATGAAATGAATAACTTTTTAAATGTGTTGGCATAATCCCTGAATCACACAGGGAGAAAAGCATATGGAACATCATTTTATAATGAAAGAATTGTCAGATTCTGAAAAACCTTACGAGAAATTTTTAAATTACGGCCCGGAATATCTGTCTGACGCAGAACTATTAGCAGTTATTATCCGTACCGGAACTACCGGCAGAAAGTCTGTGGAGGTGGCACAGGAGATTTTAAACAAGAAAGAGAAAAATCTTTTAAACCTGTACCGCTTAAGCTTTAAAGAACTTATGGAAATCCCGGGGATTGGCAGGGTGAAAGCCATACAACTAAAATGCTTAGCAGAGATTACAAAGCGCATAAGCCGGACAACCCACAGCCGGCAGGTTTCCTTAAACAGTGCCGCCTCCGTGGCATCTTACTACATGGAGACATTGCGTCATGAAGAGCAGGAAAAGCTGATGCTTTGCATGTTCGATTCCCAGTGCGTGCTGCTGGGGGAAGAAGTTATTTCCATAGGGACGGTAAATGCATCCATGATTTCTCCCAGGGAAGTATTTAAAAAAGCACTTATGAATCAGGCAGTTTATATTATTTTACTTCACAATCATCCCAGCGGCGTGCCCATGCCCAGTATGCAGGATAAACTTGTGACAAGAAGGGTGGAGCAATGCGGGGAAATGATTGGAATTCATTTATCAGACCATATCATAATCGGTGATAACAAATATTTTAGCTTTAAGGAGGAAAATCTGCTGCATTAAGACAGATTAAAGGGAGAACAATGAACAATAATATTTACGGCATTGATTTGGGAACCTGTAACATGAAAGTTTTCTGTAAATCCACGGGGAAAGTGTTAAATGAAAAAAATACCATTGCGATTGTAAATAAAAATCAAATGTATGCCTATGGTGATGCGGCATATGCCATGTATGAGAAAGCGCCGGAGAGCATAAATGTTACGTTTCCCATTGTAAATGGTGTGATTGCAGATTTTAATAATGTACAGACCATGATTTTTGATTTCCTGGAGAAAAATGCAAAGGGAAAAGTCCATGGGGCGGAATATATTGTGGCAGTGCCTACGGATATTACGGAGGTGGAGAAAAAAGCGTTTTTTGATTTGTTTTACAAAAGCAAGACAAAGCCAAAAAATGTGCTGCTGTGCGAAAAGCCCATCGCAGACGCAGTGGGGCTGGGATTGGATGTAAATGAGCCTACCGGCGTTATGATTGTAGATATCGGGGCAGACACTACGGAGATTTCCGTGATTTCCTTAGGCGGGCTGGTGCTTAGCGACCTTCTGCATTTTGGGGGAAACAGGATTGACGAATCCATTATCAATCATATTAAGCGTACCTACAACCTAGTAATCGGGCAGAAAACGGCAAAAACATTAAAAGAGAATTTAGGTTCCGGCCTTCCCGGCAGGGAAGAGAGCATGATTGTGGTAGGGCGTGATTTGGTAAGCGGACTTCCCATTGAACTGGAAATTAATGCCCAGACCGTATATGATGCCATAAAGGATAATTTAAATTCCATCTGCAATTCCATTAAGATGATTTTAGAGAAAACCCCGCCGGAGGTGGCAAAAGATATCATCCATGCAGGCATCTATATTACAGGGGGAGGTTCCCAGATTCAGGATCTGGATTCCCTGTTTACACAGATTACCAATATTCAGGTGAATGCATGTGAAAATCCTGAGGAATCCGTGGTGAGGGGACTGATTAAAATTGTTTCTGACGAGAAATATAAACGTTTAACATTTAATATGAGGACAAGAATTTTGAGATAATTGAGGAGTTTTATGAAAAGAAAAGCAAAATTTAAGATTCCGGCTAAATATCTGCTTATGGGATTTACCCTGATTGCCGGAGTTTTAATTTATGTCAGCCTTACCATGAATCTGTACGGCGGCCCTTTAAATACGGCGGCAGGTTACGTGTTTGTCCCCATGCAGAGGGGGATTAATCATGTGGGAAGCTGGTTATTTGACAAAACCGACAATCTGAAAAGTTTAAGGGATGTTATGGCGGAAAACCAGAAATTACGTTCACAGGTGGATTCCCTTACATTAGAATTAAATACCATAAAATTAGAACAATATGAGCTGGATAATTTAAGGGAACTTCTTGAGTTAGACCAGAAATATCCCAGTTATGAAAAAGTGGCTGCCAATGTAATCGGAAAAGATGCGGGCAACTGGTTTTCCACATTTACCATTGACAAAGGGACAAAGGACGGCGTTGATGTGGATATGAATGTGCTTGCAGGCAGCGGCCTGGTGGGAATTGTCACGGACGTAGGGCCTAATTATGCAAAGGTGCGTTCGATTATTGATGATACCAGTAAAATCAGCGGGATGCTGCTTACAACTTCTGACAGGTGTATTGTCCACGGAGATTTGCAGGAGATGAATGAGAACCAGAATGTTTTATTCAATAACCTGAAGGATTCTGACGACGAGGTGGCAGTAGGGGACCCGGTAGTAACTTCCTATATCAGCGATAAATATCTCCAGGGAATTTTAATCGGGTATATTAATACCATAGAGGTAGATTCCAATAATCTTACAAAATCGGGAACTATTACACCGGCGGTAGATTTTGAACATATTGAAGAAGTGCTGGTTATTTTGGACAAAAAACAATCCGGCGAAACAGAGAGCAAATAACGGAGGGCAGGCATGAAGCGTAAAATTATTATTGTGATTGCAGTTATCCTGTGTTTTTTGCTGCAAAGCACTGTGTTTAAGACTATTTCTTTTGCCTCCATCTCCCCAAACCTTATGATTATCCTTACCGCATCGTTTGGGTTTATGCGGGGCAGAAAAGAAGGTATGCTCATTGGATTTTTCAGTGGACTGCTCTTAGATATTTTCTATGGAAGTGTTCTTGGTTTTTATGCCCTTTTGTACATGTATGTGGGATATGTCAATGGATTTTTCCAGAAACTTTTTTTCCCGGAAGATATAAAACTGCCTATTTTATTGATTTCAGCCAGTGATGTGGTATGTAATCTTTTTGTGTATTTTTTTCAGTTTCTTTTTCGGGGGAAGTTTGCTTTTTTATATTACCTGACTCATATTATTATTCCTGAATGGGTTTATACAATTGTTGTTATGATATTCCAGTATTTTATTCTGTTAAAAGTAAACCAGAAGCTGGAAGAAGAAGAAAAGCGGGGTGCAAGTAAATTTGTTTGATACAATCAAAGATTTTATCGTTAGTTTTTTTAAATCAAGATTATTTGTGCTCACGGCAGTTATGCTCCTGTTATACGGGATTTTGGTTCAGCAGGTCTTTGGTCTTCAGATTGTCAACGGGGAAGAATATCTGAATAATTTCCGGCTGAAAATCGAAAAAAAACGGGAATTAAAAAGTACCCGGGGCAATATTTACGACAGAAACGGCAATCTTTTGGCTTACAATGAACTTGCCTACACGGTAACAATTGAAGATAACGGAAATTACGGGGATACAGAGGAAAAAAATGCATCCCTGAACAAAGAGTTAGAGCAGATTTTACTGGAATTAGATGCCAATGGAGATGCCATTGACAACAATTTTGAAATCACAAGGAAAGACAATGGTTCTTTTGAATTTAATGTTGACGGAAAGGCAAAGCAGCGTTTTTTAGCGGATGTATACGGCCATTCTTCCGTGGATGATTTGGATTTCAACAACAAATTAGGGTATAACGAAGGGGAAGCTACGGCAGACCAGGTGATGGAATATCTTCAGGGCAGCAGAAAGTTTGGCATTTCGGAAAAATATGAGGGAGATATGGCATACAGGATTACGGTCATCCGCTATGCCATGTCAAAAAACAGCTACCAGAAATACATTTCCACCACCATTGCCACGGATGTCAGCGACGAGACAGTGGCATATGTAAGTGAAAATGCCGATGTCCTCCAGGGGGTAAATGTGGCGGACGATACCATAAGACGGTATGTGGACAGCGAATATTTTGCCCATATTATCGGATATACCGGTAAGATTTCCCAGACGGAATATGATGAACTGTCAAAGGAAAACGACTCTTACAGTTTGACGGATGTAATTGGAAAGTCCGGCATAGAAAAATATCTGGACGAGGAATTACAGGGAGTGAAAGGTTCCGAAACTGTTTATGTGGACAATATGGGAAAAGTCATTGAGACTACGGAGCGCACGGAACCCAAAGCAGGGGGCAACGTCTACCTTTCCATTGACGCAGAGCTTTCAAAGGCTGTATACAAACTTCTTGAGCAGGAAATTGCGGGAATTGTGTATGATAAAATAAAAAATGTGAAAAATTATGATGCCTCCGCGGAAAATAAAGCTTCTGACATTATTATTCCCATTGATGACGTATATTTTGCATTAATCAACAACAATGTTATCGATACAGGCCATTTTTCCGCTTCCAGTGCCAGCGCTGCCGAGAAAAGCTTATATGCTTCCTTTCAGACAAAGCAGAAGCAGGTGTTAGACAATATACAGACGGAACTTACCACGGCGCCCACGGCTTTTGGCATGTTGGATGATGAAGTGGAAGACTATATTTCTTATATAGTCAATTTATTAAAAGACAAAGAAATCTTAGTGGAAGAGCGCATTAATAAGGAGGATGAAGTATATATTTCCTGGGCGGAAGGAAACATCAGCCTGGAAGAATATTTAAATCATGCCATTTCACAAAACTGGATTGACATTACAAAATTCAGCGTGGAAGAAAAATATTCCGACTCCGGTGAAATATACAATGCCCTTTTAAATTATATTCAGGAAGAATTAGAAGATGACAGGGATTTTGCCAAGATTATCTACAAATATATGATACAGCAGGAAATGATTGAAGGAACCCAGTTATGCATTATCCTCTATGACCAGGGAATTTTGGAATATGATGCTGCCCAGGTTTCATCATTGACATCCGGTGACACAACGGCATATAATTTTATACGTGAGAAAATAAAAAATCTGGAAATTACGCCGGCACAGCTTGCGTTGGACCCCTGTTCCGGTTCCTGCGTGATTACGGATGTAAATACAGGCGAGATTCTTGCCCTGGTTTCTTATCCGGGATTTGACAATAACCGTCTTGCCAACAACGTGGATGCAGAATATTTTGCCAGGTTAAACAACGATTTGTCCAACCCGCAGTATAATTATGCGACACAGGAAAGGCTGGCGCCTGGTTCTACCTTTAAAATGATATCGGCAACTGCCGGGCTGTCAGAAGGAGTGATTGATACTACCACGGAAATACGGGATGAAGGCCGGTTTACAAGATTGGAGGAAAAAGGTCCCACATGCTGGGCATATCCTTCCAACCATGGCACCATCAATGTTTCCGAAGCAATCCGGGATTCCTGCAATTATTATTTCTATGAAGTGGGATACCGGTTAAGTTTAAACGGGACTGTATACAATGAGAAGAAGGGTGTTGCCGCCTTACAGAAATATGCCCAGATGTTCGGGTTAAATGACAATACAGGAATTGAAATCCCGGAAAGTTCGCCGCTGGTTGCGGACGAGTATCCTATTACCGCATCCATCGGGCAGAGTAATAACAGTTATACAACTTCCCAGATTGCCCGTTATGTCACGGCAGTAGCCAACAGAGGCACTGTTTACAATGAAACATTATTAAAGGAATTGCAGGATTCCGAAGGAAATGTAATAAAAAGTTATGCCCCGGAAGTGAAAAATACGGTGGATGTATTAAATGGTTCCCAATGGAACGCTATTCATTCCGGTATGCGTATGGTAATAGAAAACCAGGATTGTTTCAAGGGATTTCCCATAAATGTAGCAGGGAAAACAGGTACGGCACAGCAGGTAACAAACAGGGCAAACCATGCTCTTTTTGTAGGGTTTGCCCCTTATGAGAACCCTAGAATATCCATTGCCACCAGGATTGCCTACGGATATACTTCCCACAATGCGGCAGATATATCCAGAGATATTTTATCTTACTATTTTAAGGTGGACAAGGAAGAAGATTTGATAACCGGTCAGGCAAAAGATGTAAGCGGCAGTTCCAATACGTTTACAGATTAAAAATAAAAACAGGAGGGAGATTATGTCTTTGCCAGTCATTATTAAAAGCAACAAATACGGTATTAATTTGATTTTGGATAACACCATGCCCTTTCGGGAACTGATTGGCCACATTAAGGACAAATTTTTAGAATCTGAAAAGTTTTTTAAAAATGCCAGAATGGCCATTTCCTTTGAGGGAAGGGAACTTACACCGGAGGAAGAATATCAGATTATCGACACAATCAGCCAGAATACAAGTATCCATATTGTATGTGTCATTGATAATGATGAAATCAGGGAACAGTTAGTGAAAAAGAAAATGGACGAATATGACAGTATGGCAGCGGGAAATACGGGAAAGATTTACAAAGGGACACTGCGTTCCGGCCATGTACTTGAAAGTGAGACAAGCCTGATTGTCATTGGGGATGTAAATCCCGGCGCAAAAGTAACTTCCATGGGAAATATTGTGATTTTAGGCGCGCTAAAGGGGACTGCATATGCGGGAATGGCCGGGAATGAAGAATGTTTTGTGGCAGCATTGGATATGAACCCTATGCAGATAAAGATAGGGGATGTGATTGGCCGGAGTGAAGACAAAGGGTTTTTAGCATCTTTAAAGGAGCGGAAGAAATCAAATACGGAGCCGCAGATTGCCACGGTATCAGGGAATCAGATTCTTATTGAGCCAATAACGAAAAATACATTTAATAATATTTAGGAAATCAGGAGGATTATATCATGAGTGAAGTAATTGTAATTACATCCGGGAAAGGCGGTGTGGGAAAGACTACGACAACTGCCAATGTAGGTACGGGGCTTGCGCAGTTGGACAAAAAAGTAGTTTTAATTGATACAGATATCGGGCTTCGCAACTTAGATGTGGTGATGGGATTGGAAAACCGTATTGTTTATAACCTGGTTGACGTGGTGGAAGGAAACTGCCGGATTAAACAGGCATTAATCAAGGATAAAAAATATCCCAATCTAGCGCTTCTTCCCTCTGCCCAGACAAGGGACAAAACATCCGTCACTCCAGAGCAGATGAAAAAACTTACAGATGAACTCAGGGAAGAATTTGATTACATACTGTTAGATTGTCCGGCAGGAATTGAGCAGGGATTTAAAAATGCCATTGCCGGGGCTGACAGGGCACTGGTAGTTACAACACCGGAAGTTTCCGCCATTCGCGATGCAGACCGTATTATCGGGCTTTTAGAGGCAAATGAAATCAAACAGACACAGCTTATTGTAAACCGCCTGCGCATGGATATGGTAAAACGGGGAGATATGATGACAGTGGATGATGTGTGTGAAATATTAGCCGTAAACCTTATCGGTGTAGTGCCGGATGATGAACAGATTGTTATTTCCACAAACCAGGGAGAACCGTTAGTAGGTACCCAGGCTCTGGCGGGAAGGGCATTTGCAAATATCTGTAAACGTATTATGGGAGAGGAGATTCCATTTCTTGATTTAGACAAGAAAGAAACTGTATTTACAAAACTGGCCAGCTTGTTTAAATAGAATGGGAGGAGAAAATATGGCATTAGCGGACTTTTTCAAGAAAAAGAACTCCGGCGACGTAGCAAAAGACCGTCTGAAATTTGTACTCGTTTCGGACCGTGCCAACTGTTCGCCGGAAGTTATGGAGAAAATTAAGAATGATATTATCAGTGTGATATCAAAATACATGGAAATAGATGCAGATGGGCTGGATATCCAGATTACCCAGACGGAATCGGAGAGCAATAACGGGTCAGTACCGGCATTGTATGCAAATATTCCGATTAAAGAAATGCGTCATACTTCCGGAAGATAGGAAACAATATGCTGAAACAATACAGACTTAAGAATTACAATTTCAGACTTATTTTATATGTTGTTGCCCTTAACGTACTGGGAATCATGGTAATCGGCAGCGCCAGGGAGTCTGTGCAGGGAAAACAGATTATGGGCCTTGTGATGGGACTTGTGATTATGGTCATGATTTCCATGATGGATTACTCTTATTTACTGAAATTCAGTTGGCTTTATTATTTCCTGAATATCGGGCTTTTGATAATGGTAAAGTTCATGGGAGAGCATACAAAAGGTTCTACCAGGTGGGTAACGATTGCAGGCATCCGTTTTCAGCCTTCAGAATTATCAAAATTAATATTAATTTTATTTTTTGCCTACTTTTTTATGCAGCATCAGGAGAATTTGAATACGGTAAAGATACTGGCATGTTCTTTTATTCTGGCAGGAATACCCCTGTACTTAATAAAATCACAGCCGGACTTGTCCACAACCATTGTCACAGCATTAATTTTTGTTGCCCTCTTGTTTATTGCAGGATTAAGTTATAAAATAGTAATAGGCGTTTTGGCAGTTAGCATACCGTCGGTGCTTATATTTATAAGCCTTATTTTGCAGCCTGACCAGCAGATTCTGAATGGTTACCAGTACAAGCGTATTATGGCGTGGCTAGAACCTGAAAAGTATGCAGATACTGCCTACCAGCAGTTAAATTCCAAAATGGCAATTGGTTCCGGGCAGCTTTGGGGGAAAGGATTAAACAACAGTGAAATTACATCCGTGAAAAACGGCAATTTTATTTCCGAATCCCAGACAGACTTTATTTTTGCCATTGTAGGGGAAGAATTAGGATTTGTGGGTGCGGTAATTGTAATAATCCTGCTATTGCTCATTGTGCTGGAATGTATTTTGATTGCAAGGAAAGCCAAGGACATGTCAGGCAGGCTGATTTGCTGCGGAATGGCATCATTAATCGGTTTTCAGGGATTTATCAATGTTTGCGTGGCAACAGGGCTCATGCCAAATACCGGTTTGCCGCTGCCTTTTGTAAGCTATGGACTGACATCACTGCTCACCCTTTATATGGGAATCGGATTTGTTCTCAATATAGGGTTACAGCCTAGAAAATACGGAATGGGGGACTTACTATGAACATCGGACTTATCGCACATGACTCAAAGAAAAAATTAATGCAGAATTTTTGTATTGCTTACAGGGGGATTCTCTGTAAAAATGAACTTTTTGCCACCGGCACTACCGGGCGTTTAATTGAAGAAGTAACCAATCTTTCTATCCATAAATACCTTGCCGGCCATTTAGGCGGGGCACAGCAGCTTGGTGCCCAGATTGAGCACAATGAAATGGATTTGGTGATTTTCTTAAGAGACCCATTAACGCCCAAATCTCACGAACCGGATGTAAACAGTGTTGTTCATTTATGTGATACCCATAATATTCCATTAGCAACCAATCTTGCAACCGCAGAACTTTTAATAAAATCTTTAGACCGAGGAGACTTAGAGTGGCGTGAAATGTATAAATAAAAAAATAATATGCTTAGTTTTGAGTGTATGCTGTGTGCTTTTGTGCGGATGCAGTGAAAAAAACGAAGAAGTGACATTTCAAAATGCCTATCAGATTTACCAGACATCCCAGAAATACCAGTTGGTGTCCGTAGACGATACATCCCTGCACAATACGTATCCTTTTTTTGCAGAGAAGTACTGTGTTTCAAACGGGGAAGACTTAGGAACGGATTCTACGGATTCCCAGGTGGCAGAGGCGGCAGGTGTATTTAATTTAGATACAAAAGAAGTAACTTACTCTCAGAATATTTACGGCAGAATTTATCCCGCCAGCACTACAAAGATTTTAACTGCCTATATAGCGTTAAAATACGGGGATTTGGACAGCGTTTACCAGGTGAGTGCCAATGCCGTGGACCAGGAAAGCGATTCTTCTGTCTGTGATTTAAAAGAAGGGGATTATTTGTCCCTGCGCCAGCTTTTGTACGGGCTTATGATGCGCAGCGGCAATGACGCTGCCATTGTGATTGCGGAGGGCATTTCCGGAAGCGTAGATGAATTTGCCAGATTAATGAATCAGGAGGCAAGGGCATTAGGGGCATTGGATTCCCATTTTGTAAATCCCAACGGCCTGCATGATGAGGAGCATTATACTACGGTGTACGATATGTACCTTTTTTTCCAGGCGGCAATACAGATGCCGGAATTTTTGGATTTCATTACAAAAACAGAGTATACGGTACAATATTTAGATGCTAACGGGCTTTCCGTGGAACAGGTGTGGACTTCCACAAACAAATATCTGATGGGAACGGAGGATGCACCAAAGGGCATTACGGTTATTGGCGGCAAAACAGGAACTACCAATGCAGCGGGTTACTGTCTTGTGCTTTTATCCGAAAATGAAATGGGGCAGCAGATTGTCTCTATTATAATGAAAGCAGACTGCCGGAATAACTTATATTATTACATGAATCAGCTTTTATATGGTTTTGCCGGTAATTCGTAGAAGAATCGGAATTAGCGGTTGAATTTTTGGTACAGATAAATTATAATTATTTTATAGACAAAAATCCATGGATATGGGTGGATGTTCAAAGAGAGAAAACAGGAGGAAATTGCCATGGTTCAAATTATTGCAGGGGAAAAGGGAAAAGGAAAAACAAAACATTTATTAGAGAAAGTGAATAAAGCCATACTTTCAGCAAACGGTAATATCGTATATTTAGATAAAAGCCAGAAACATATGTATGAATTGAGCAACAAAGTCCGTCTTGTCAATATGACAGATTATCCGGTTACAAATTGTGATGAGTTTATGGGATTTATCTGCGGGATTGTTTCCCAGGATAATGACTTAGAAGAACTTTACTTAGACAGTTTTCTCACAATTTCCAATATTAAAGATGATGAAATTACACATGCCATTGAGAAATTAGATATTATCAGCGAGAAGTATAATGTTAAAATTGTTTTAAGCGTTTCCAAGAATGAAAGTGACCTGCCGGAGTGCGCAAAAGCAAAACTGATTGTTTCCCTGTAAAGATTGATTACATAGGAGAAAAAGGACTGTCGGAATTGACAGTCCTTTTTGTGGTGTTTTTATGATTTTCCTAAGTCTGCTCAATGCTGCGGATTCTGCCGTAAACGCTGAGCAGGTAAAGGCCGCCGATACCCACAAGGGCATAAACAATCCGTGAAATCCAGGACATGTCCCCAAATATAAATGCAACCAGGTCAAAACGGAAAAATCCGATTAATCCCCAATTTACGGCGCCAATGATTACAAGTGTTAATAATGTATAATCTAAAGCTTTTGAATTCATGAAATTACCTCCTTTTTTCTTAGTATTTCTTTTTTACTGCGTATTATACATTGTTTTCTAATTGCAAAAATGTTACAATATAAGATAGATTTGAATGCAAAGGCGGTAAATTTTGTGGCTAAAAATAAGAAAGTAGTGCGGTATCGCAAGCCATTTCATTTGAATATCGGACTTATTGTATTTGGAATAATTTTCATTTATATGATGTTTTACATATATTCTTATTTTACATCTACCCATACCTCTGTATATGAAGTAGTGCAGGGGACGATTGCCATTAATAATTCCTATACAGGGCTTGCCATAAGAAAGGAAGAAGTCTTCTTTTCCGACAGGGAAGGTTCCATAAATTATTATATAAAAGATGCATCCAAGGTGGGAGTGGGAGATTTGATTTATTCTGTGGATACGGACGGTTCCATTGCCAGCCAGGTAAACCAGGCAAACCAGGATGCCTCACAACTTGGGGAGGAAGATTTGGCGGAGATTTTGAATAAGATTTCGGAGTTCTCCAAAAGCTATCAAAATAATAACTTTTATGAACTATATACATTTAAAAGCGATTTAAACGCCCAGGTATCGGAATCTCTTAGCATGGGAGCATTGGATTCCATTTCGGAGTCGGTGGCATTGGCAGAAAATAATGCCACATTTTACAGGACAAGCGCGGCAAAGGACGGAGTAGTTGTATACTACACGGACGGCTTGGAATCTGTTACCGCAGAAACTTTAACAGCGGACATGTTTGATGAATCCACCTACAAAAAGGTAAATTTAAAGGAACGGGAATCCATAGCCCAGGGGGAAGCTGCCTATAAAATTATTACCGATGAATCCTGGCAGATAGCAGTCTCTGTTACAAATGACACAAAACGCCAGTTAAGGGATGCAGCCACAGTTTTGGTAAAATTTAAAAAAGACAATGCCATTCTCCGCCTTCCTTTTGAAATTTCAGAGAAGGACGGGACAAACTATTTAATTCTTTCCCTTAATAACTCTATGATACGGTATGCGGCAGACCGCTTTATAGAACTGGAGTTATTATTTGACGAGGAGACAGGGTTAAAAATCCCAAATTCTGCTATTGCATCCAAGGACTTTTTCACTCTTCCCATGGAATATTTTCAAAAAGGAGGTAATTCCGGCAATGAAGGTGTAGTGGTACGCCATGTGGACAAAGAGGGAAATGAAACGGAACAGTTTGTAGTTCCTACCATATATTTTGCCACGGAATATGAGTATTATGTGGACGGAGAGGTTCTTTCAGACGGGGATGTTATCTTAAAACCCAATTCCAGTGAGACATATACCGTACATGATACTGCAAAACTGGAAGGCATTTATAATATCAACAAAGGATATGCCGTATTTAAACAGATTGATATAATATACCAGAATGAAGAGTATTCCATTATACGAAGTGATACGGACTACGGTATTTCATTATATGACCATATTGCTTTAGACGGCAGTACCGTCACGGAAAATGCGCTGATTAACGATTAAAAATTTGTATCTGTTCAGTACCTTCACAGATACGATGCAAAAATGCATAAAAATCGCTTCGCGATGGCATTTTTGCACACCTGAATCATGTTCTTACGCCTCAAACAACAAGTGTTTGAGGCTGTCCTGAACAGTTACAAAAATTTTATTTTTAGAAAAGAGGAATATTATGTTACAGGATAATTTGAAAAATGTGGAAGAAAATATAAAGGCAGCCTGCGAAAGGGCAGGAAGGAAACGGGAAGAGGTCACTTTAATTGCAGTGAGCAAGACAAAGCCGGTTTCTATGCTTCAGGAAATTTATGACTGCGGTATCAGAAATTTCGGTGAAAACAAAGTACAGGAAATATGTGAAAAGAGGGAACAGCTTCCCGGTGATATCAAGTGGCATATGATTGGCCATCTTCAGCGAAACAAAGTAAAATATATTATTGGGGATGTAGAATTAATCCATTCCGTAGATACTTACCGCCTGGCGGAGGAGATTAATATCCAGGCAAAAAAAATCCACAGGGTTGTACCTGTTTTGGTGGAAGTAAATATTGCTGGAGAATCCACTAAATTTGGAATCTCAGGGGAAGAGACATTACAGCTTGTGGAGGAAATTTCCAAACTGGAAAACATACGTATAAAAGGACTTATGACCATTGCTCCTTTTGTAGAAAATCCAGAAGAAAATAGACCTTATTTTCAGAAAATTAAGAAAATCGCTGTTGACATAGCCGGAAAAAACATTGATAATGTATCTATGGATATTTTGTCCATGGGAATGACAGGCGATTACATGGTAGCAATTGAAGAGGGAGCTACTATGGTGCGTGTAGGAACCGGTATTTTCGGAGCCAGAAATTATAATAAATAGTTAGGAGTGTTCTTAATGGGAGTACTTGATAGTTTTTTAAATATGATGCGTTTAAACCCGGATGATGAAGACGATTTTTATGACGATGATTATTATGAAGAAGAGGAAGCGCCGGTAAGTAAAAGAACTACCCGTAAGGAACAGGATGATTCCATTCGGGATAAATCTTACGAGACAAGCAGTAAGGATAAGAATAAATCAACCCAGAAGATTACTCCAATGCGTCCCGTAAAGAAACAAGGAGCCAGTGGTATGGAAGTATGTGTGATTAAACCTACATCAGTAGAAGATGCAAGAGAAATTACGGAAACATTATTATCAAACCGTACCGTTGTATTGAATGTGGAAGGGCTGGATGTGGATATTGCCCAGCGGATTATTGATTTTACTTCCGGTTCCTGCTTTGCCATAAGCGGTAATCTTCAGAAAATATCAAATTATATTTTTATTATTACCCCGGCTTCCGTGGATATCTCCGGTGATTTTTTAAGCCTGGTGGATTCCTTTAGCAATTCCGGCATACATACTGATTTTTAATTTTTCAGGAGAATTATGGAACATCAAGAAGAAGAGCTTTTATTAAAAAAACGTTTTATGGATTTATCCCATATGGCAGACCAGAAAAACATTGTGGTTTTCAGCAATTTTTTAAATCTCAATGAAATAAACCTGTTCTATCAGGTTGTACCGGAACTAAAGACAGGATACCGGCTTTTTGGAGGAACTGAATTTGCAGAGCGTCAGATGATAGCTTTTATCCCTGATGCTCTTTACTATGAGTGGGAATATCCTATTTCCTGCCTGAAATTTACTCCTTCCCATCCTAAATTTGCAGAGGAACTTACCCACAGAGATATTCTCGGCGCGTTAATGAGCCTTGGTATTGAACGTTCCAGACTGGGAGATATTAAACTGTCAGAGAGGGAATACTACATTTTCTGTGAGGAAGAATTATCAGATTATCTTTTAACTTCTTTAACTTCCATCCGGCATACTAAGGTTTGGGGGGAGAGGGTAGAAGCCGGTGATTTTCACATTGAACAGAAATTTCAGGATATTACCGGAATTATCGCATCTCCAAGGCTGGATAATATTGTGGCATTTGTCACGAAAAATTCCAGAAACAAAAGTGTTTCATTGATTCAAAGCCAGAAGGTTTTTGTAAATCAGAAATTAATATTATCCAATGCCTATGAATGTAAGGAGAATGATGTGATTTCCATACGGGGCAATGGCAAATATATTTATTATGGCCATTCCGGGGAAACAAGAAAGGGAAGAATTAAAGTTACATTAAAAAAATATGTATAAATATAAAGGGAGAGCCGTGTATGTCAAAATCAATAAATGTTTCCTATGAGGGAAAACCCTGTTATCAGATTGTTATGGAACAGGATTTCCACAACCTGCTGAATGAGTTGGAAAAAGCAGGATACCATGCCAGCCAGAAAGCATGTATTGTAACGGATTCCAATGTTGCAAAGCTGCATTTAAAGGAACTGGAAGAAAATCTTAAGTTATTCTTTGATAAAGTTATCTCTTTTGAATTTCCTGCGGGGGAAGAGTATAAAAATTTGGATACTGTCCAAAAGTTATATGAATTTCTGATTACAAACCACTTTGAACGCCAGGATTTACTGGTAGCATTTGGAGGCGGTGTTGTAGGCGATTTAACGGGATTTTCCGGGGCAACTTATTTAAGGGGCATAGATTTTATTCAGATACCAACCACCCTGTTATCCCAGGTAGACAGCAGCATCGGAGGCAAGACAGGAGTGGATTTTTCACAATATAAAAATATGGTAGGGGCATTCTATCAGCCTAAATTAGTCTATATGAATTTGTCTCTGTTAAATACCCTTCCTAAAAATCAATATATTTCCGGCATGGGAGAAGTGTTAAAACATGGATTAATAAAGAGCAAAGACTATTTTACCTGGATGCAGAGAAACTATGAGGCAATTATGAGCCTTGAACCCATGACAGTGGAAGAGATGGTATACCAAAGCTGTCTGATTAAAAGGGATGTGGTGGAGCGTGACCCCAAGGAAAAAGGAGAGCGGGCCCTGTTGAATTTTGGCCATACCATAGGACATGCCGTAGAGAAATTAGCTGATTTTTCCCGGTTCCATGGCCAGTGTGTGGGTATCGGAATGGCGGCTTCCTGTTTTATATCTCATAAATCGGGTCATATTACAAAAGAAGAGTATGAAGGCATTTTAGATACATTCAGGCACTTTGGCCTTCCCACAAAGGCAGAAGGTTTAAAGGCAGAAGAGATTCTTGCAGTCAGCAAATCAGATAAAAAGATGGCTGCTGGAAAAATTAAATTTATTCTTCTTTCTTCCATAGGAAATGCCTATATTAACCCCGATTTAAGTGATGAGGAAATATGTTCCGGCATACAATCTATTTTATAACGTGCAGGTAATTATTATGAAAACAAGTTTTAATAAGCAAAAGACAATTCAGACAGCAGTGGGATTTTTTTTAATCTTTCTTTTAATTTTGCTGGATCAGATTACAAAATACCTGGCAGTCATACATTTAAAAAATGCACCTGCCTTTGAATTAATACCTGGTGTATTTGAACTGTATTATCTGGAAAACCAGGGAGCAGCATTTAGTATCTTATGGGGTCAGAAGAATTTTTTTATTGTATTGACCGTAATCCTCCTGATTATTATGTTTTATTTATATGTTCATATGCCGGAAGATAAACGGTTCTTTATTGCCAGGGCAATTTTTGTACTTGTGATAGCAGGAGCCATTGGCAATTTCATTGACCGCTGCATACACAATTATGTTATTGATTTTTTCTATTTTAAATTAATAAATTTTGCTGTTTTTAATGTAGCGGATATCTATATCACAGTGGGAGCGGCTCTTTTTATCTTCACCTTTTGTTTTTACTATAAAGAAGAGGAGATAAATATGATTTTTCCCTTTTTAGAAAAAAAGAAAGAAAAGTAAATATATGGAATCAACCTTGTTATTTAAAGTAGAAGAGAATGAAATTAACAACAGATTAGATAAGTTTATTTTTAACAAATTGGCAAATAATCCCCTTGCTGGCGCAATTTCCAGGTCATTTATTCAAAAGATGATTAAAGAAAATCATGTGCTGATCGACGGCGTTGCTGTGAAATCAAATCATAAATTAAGATTTGGAGAAACTATTGAAATTAACATTCCTAAGCCGGAAGAGGTAGAAATTATTCCTGAAAATATCCCTTTAGATATCTTATATGAAGATGACGACGTTCTGATTATCAATAAGCCGAAAGATATGGTGGTTCATCCTTCCGCCGGACATGTTTCCGGGACGGTGGTGAATGCCGTAATGTATCACTGCAGGGACAGCTTATCTGGAATTAACGGGGAAATCCGTCCGGGCATTGTCCATCGCATTGACAAAGATACTACCGGCTCTCTGATTATCTGTAAAAATGACGAAGCACATGCAGCCATAGCAGAGCAGATAAAAGTACATTCCGTAAACAGGATTTACCGGGGGATTGTTTCAGGCCATCTTAAGCAACAGGAGGGTACGGTGGAGGGTGATATCGGAAGACATCCTGCTGACCGGAAAAAGATGGCAATTGTTTCAAAAAACGGGAAACCTGCCATTACCCATTACAAAGTATTACAGCAGTTTGAAAATGCAGCCTACATGGAATTTTCCCTGGAGACAGGAAGGACACATCAAATCCGTGTCCATATGGCAAGCATAGGGCATCCTCTGTTAGGGGATACCGTATATGGCAATTCTAAAAACCCATACCATCTGCAGGGGCAGACATTACATGCGATGACCATTGGATTTATTCATCCGAGAACCGGGAAATATATGGAAATTTCTGCGCCTCTGCCGGAGTATTTTAAAAAATTGTTGGTACGCCTGGGTTAAATTTGTATATACATTTTAACAAAAATAGCTTATAATAAATATAGGAAACACATGCATTTTATGCGTTTGCTATATTTATTATATCAAGTAAAGGTGGGATATGTATGGGAAATCATATTTATACAATCGGAAGAGAATTTGGCAGCGGCGGTAAAGATGTGGGGGTTGCTCTGGCAAACCGCCTTGGCGTCAAATGTTACGGCAAGGAGCTTTTAGCCGAGGCAGCAAAAGAAAGCGGATTCTGCGCGGAAATTTTTGAAAATCATGACGAAAAGCCAACCAGCAGTTTTTTATATTCCCTGGTAATGGATACTTATTCCTTTGGAGGATATTCTTCGGCGCCTTTTTTGGATATGCCTTTGAACCATAAAGTATTTTTAGCACAATTTGACACCATCAAAAAAATTGCGGAAAAAGAATCCTGTGTGTTTGTAGGCCGTTGTGCCGATTATGCACTGGCAGACCACAAAGAATGTTTAAATATGTTTATCCATGCCAAATTGGATTACCGTACACAAAGGGTTGCCAAGGATTTGAATTTAACTATGAATAAGGCAAAAGATTTAATTTTGAAAAATGATAAACAACGTGCAAGTTATTACAATTATTATACCAGCAAAAAATGGGGAGATTCCCGAAGTTATGATTTATGCTTAGACAGCGGTGAAATTGGCGTGGAAGGCTGTGTGGATATGATTCTTGCGTATCGGAAGCTGATAGATAAGAACTAAACAAACTATTCGCAAAAGAATAGTTTAACGAAAAGTTTGTTCCATTTTTACAGGGTACATAGGTTTATTCCCTGGGGAACAAACTTTTCCATAAGCAGCTTATAATTCCTTTGAATCCAGTATTATGGTAAATGGCCCGTCATTTTCCAGATTTACTTTCATATCTGCGCCAAATATTCCTGTTTGTACAGGAAATCCTGATGATTTGCATTGTTCTATAATGTAATCGTATAATTCCCTGGCTTTCTCAGGTTTCCCTGCATGGATAAAAGATGGGCGGTTTCCTTTTTTGCAGTCAGCGTATAATGTAAATTGAGATACCAATAACAAACTTCCCTTTACATCTTGCAGGGAAAGGTTTGTTTTTCCCTCTGAATCGTCAAAAATTCTAAGACCGGACATTTTTCTTATTAACTTATCTGCAATTTCTGTGGTATCATCCAAAGAAATCCCGATAAATACAAGGAATCCCTTTTGAATTTCACCGGTTATTTTCTGATTCACCATAACACTGGCATGATTTACCCTTTGAATTAAAAATTTCATGAATATACCTTCCTGTTTTAATTTAAATTTTTTGCTTTCACTATTATAGGCTTTATTTTAGAAAAAATCCAGTGTCTGTCAGGCTTTTATATGTTATACTTAAATCAGAGGAGAAAAATTTTATGAAATTACAGCAATTATTAAGTTATACACGCAAAGCCGTTGACGACTATCATATGATACAGCCCAAAGATAAAATTGCCGTAGGGATTTCCGGTGGAAAAGACAGTTTAACATTACTATATGCATTAAAGAATTTACAGAGATTTTATCCCAACCCCTTTACATTGCTTGCCATATCCGTAAATCTTGGATATGAAGGATTTGACTTATTGCCCATAAAAAAGTTGTGTGAAGAATTGGACGTCCCTTATTATATTGTAGATACGGATATTGCTAAAATTATTTTTGAGGACAGAAAAGAAGGCTCGCCCTGCTCTCTTTGTGCAAAAATGCGGAAAGGCGCCCTAAACCAGAAAGCAAAAGAATTGGGATGCAACAAAGTAGCTTATGCCCACCACAAGGATGATATTGTGGAAACGATGATGCTGTCCTTAATTTACGAGGGACGCTTCTACTCCTTCTCTCCTGTCACCTATTTGGACCGTATGGATTTAACGGTACTCCGGCCTATGATGTATGTGCCGGAGGCGGAAGTAATTGGATTTAAAAATAAGTATAACCTTCCGGTAGTAAAAAATCCCTGTTCCCAGGATGGATTTACAAGAAGGGAATATGTAAAACAACTGCTCCGACAGTTAAACCTGGAAAATCCGGGTGTAAAAAATCGGATGTTTACCGCTATTGTAAATGGAAATATCAAGGGCTGGCCGCCAAAGCAGGAATGAACTTTCCGGTCAAATTCAGTATACCCATAGAAAGGATAATTTTATGAAAAAAGATAAAGCATATTATGAGAAAGTAAACATTGACAATGAACTTAAACTTCGGGAACAATTACGCACACTCCCCCACTTCTGCCGGGACTTTTTTATTGGAATTGAGCCCACCACATCCTCTAGGACAAGAATTGCCTACGCATATGATTTGGGAATCTTCTTTGAATATATGCATGAAAACAATCCTGTTTGCCGTAAAAAAGATATAACGGAGTTTCCCATTACCATATTGGATGAAATTAAGGCTCAGGATATTGAAGAATATTTGAACTGGTTAAAATATTACATAAAGGATGATGTGGAGCACACAAATAATGAGCGTGGTATTTCAAGAAAACTGGCAAGCCTGCGGAGTTTTTACAATTTCTTTTTCCGCACGGAACGGATTTCTTCTAACCCTGCAGAATTAGTGAAGATGCCAAAGCTTCATGAAAAAAATATAGTCCGGCTGGATATAGATGAGGTGGCTATTTTATTGGATGAAGTGGAGTCAGGGGAAAATCTTACCAAACGGCAAAAAGCATACCATAACCAGACAAAAAAAAGAGATTTGGCACTGCTTACCCTGCTTCTTGGCACCGGAATCCGTGTCTCAGAATGTGTGGGTCTTGATTTGACGGATGTGGATTTTAAAAATAACGGTATAAAAGTGCATAGGAAAGGCGGATACGAATCTATTGTATATTTTGGTGATGAAGTTGCGGAAGCGCTGATGGATTACATGGAGGAGCGGGAAAAAATAATACCCGCGGAAGGAAGTAAAAATGCCCTTTTTCTCTCCATGCAGAAAAAAAGAATCAATGTACGTTCCGTAGAAAACCTGGTGAAAAAGTATTCCCGGCTTGTCACTACCATAAAAAATATAACTCCTCATAAATTAAGAAGTACATATGGCACTACCCTTTATCAGGAAACGGGAGATATTTACCTGGTTGCAGATGTTCTTGGCCACAAGGATGTAAATACAACAAGAAAGCACTATGCAGCTCAGGCAGACCAACGGCGCAGACAGGCTGCCAAGGCAGTCCGTTTACGGGATAAATAGTCAAAGACCCCGCAGCAAGCTGTGGGGTTTTTATTCTCCGGCAGATACGGCATTTGTATTACTGAATGCATCAATAACATTTTGAATCTGCTTTTCTACCAACAGGGCAACCTCTGCTGTTTTCATGCTGTGATATTCCTCATAATACAGGGGCTTTAAATAATGTACCTGGGTGGTGATTTTGCGGAAAGAAAAACTGTTAAATACTTTATAAGAATCAATTAACGCAACAGGAACAATAGGCGCTTTTGCCTTAAATGCCGACTTGAAGCTGCCTGCCTTAAAAGACGTTACTTTATTCTTATTATTAAATTCATATCCGCCTTCCGGGAACAAAATATACCGTTTTCCTTTGGCTACATCTGCGGCAACTTCATTAATAATTTCAAGCGCCTGTCTTACATTATCTTTTTCCAGCCGTTTTCCCTGTAATAAATCGATAAATTCTTTTACCAGGACAGTATTGCTCTTCTTCTTATCCATTACAATGGAACAGGGAGATTTATGCGTATGGATAATTCCCAGTGCGTCATATTTTCCCTGATGATTGGGGTACATAATGTATCCCCCTTCTTTTGGCAGGTTTTCTATGCCAAATGCCCTTGTATGAATCTTACCTGAACATTTCATCAATCGAATAACATGCCGGCATAAATTGTATCGTTCCTCTTCTGAATATCGTTCCGGATGCATGGATTCATTTCGCATTTTAGGTATAATATAAGGTGCCCGGAATAAATTCATAACAATAACATAAATAAATCTTAACATTTTCTTTAACACTCCTTAATCATACATTTATTATATGATGTTAGGGTCAAAACCTGATACCAGATTGTTCCG